>CAYMIS010000063.1:0-20544 GCA_964390485.1 uncultured Roseburia sp.
TCTCTAGAACAAAAACTATCTTATATTTTTGTGATACAAATTCATCTATATTTCTCGGTATAAGTGTAAGCGGAAACGACGTATCTTTCTGTACCTTAAAGCCTAATGTAGCATTGCTTCCATAACCATATGTAAAATCCACGTTTTGTGAAATCTTATCCTTTAACCCTACTTTCATATACTTTGCATCTTGTATATGCAATATATCTGCACAACATGAACATTTTTCATTTATTGTTGTCCGATTATGATTTCTCGATGGAGTGCAATCTGCTATCACAATCCCATCTCCCTCGCCTTTATTATACAAATCACATTTATCATAAAATTCTGTTGCATTCATATTTGTGCTATCTATCCCAAGCAAATGCATAAAATGTTTTTTCTCAAAAAAGCATTGGAAATAAAAATAATTGGAATTTTTATTTTTTCCAATTATCAGATAAGAATTACCTATTAGATTCGAATACTCAGAAGCAGCTCGATAGATGGCTTTTAATAATGCCTTATCTGAAAGTTTAGAATTGATAATCATTTATTTCTCCTATGCAAAAGAGTCCTGCTCACGCAAGACCCTTACATTTACTAATATATACTGGTTTATTTAGGTGCGTGCCACCCAATTGAAAGCCTTCCACTTTCATGCGAAATCAACTATTTCGTAAAGTGTGTGCATAGTTTTAACGTTTCCAGTCTAACGGCGATACGCTCCTTATATCGCGTGTCCATACAAATATGGAGAAGAATTCTCTTCTGGCACTTTTAGTATATCACTTACATACTCAGAATACAATTGGTAAATTTTAAATTTCAGGTTAAATTGTATATAATATTTAATCGGCAATTACATATTTTATTATAAGTAATTGCCGACCAATTATACATCATATTACTTTAAATATTTCCAATTTTGATGATTCATTGCTCATATTAACAACTTAGTTCAAAACTTGCCCTAAGGACTTCTTCACCTTTTTTCTGGTAACTTCCACCAGTCCAAGCTTTGTCATATCAATAAGCTGTGTCGGAATCGGGTCTTTTTTTAATTCTGCCCGGAATACCGATAACAGTTCTTCCTCCGCTTCCTTCGTAGCAAGGTTAATAAAATCAACCAACACGATACCTGAAATATTTCGAAGTCTTAACTGTCTTGCGATTTCAATGGCTGCCTCTTTATTGACACGAAGGAAATTCTCCTGTGCATCCTTTTTTGCAATATTCTTGCCGGTATTTACATCCACAACCGTCAAGGCTTCCGTGGGCTGGATAACCAGATAAGCACCGGACTTTAACCAGACCCGCTCCTTTAGGGCATTTTCAAGGTTTGCTTTAATACTATAAAGAGAAGCTAAGGATATGGCATCATCAGCGTAATAACGAAGCTTTAAGTT
This sequence comes from uncultured Roseburia sp., assembly GCA_964390485.1. Classification (GTDB taxonomy): domain Bacteria; phylum Bacillota; class Clostridia; order Lachnospirales; family Lachnospiraceae; genus Roseburia. The sequence continues at coordinate 1,392 of CAYMIS010000063.1, forward strand.
TTCCTTTGTTATTACCTCATTCACCGGAACAGAAACACTTCCGGCTGTCATAAGGGAATCTTTCGCTATCTGGTTCATTTCACATAGCTCTTCAAAAATACTTCGGTCATCCGTTATCATTTCTGCCAGCTGCTCCGTTCGCAAATCTTTTACATGCTTTAAACCAGAAACCTGTTCTTCATAAAGCAGACTGTAGCAGGTCTGATGCTTTGCATTTTCTACCAACACTAAATAACGTTCTTCTAACTTCTGAAGTTCTTCAAGAATCATTTCATCCGTTGCATTTGCAGCATTCGTACGGACAATCATTCCATAATCCACTATCCTTTCCTTAAAGTAACCTTCAAGTAAAATTTTAAAGCGTTCCTTTAACGGCTTCGAAAGTTTCGAAGACATTCCAATCCGGTGATTTCCTGTCGTTAGTACTACATATTTTCCGGTAAAATTTAAGTTTGTTGTTACTGCCGGGTCTTTCGTCTTTAAAGCCTCTCTGGATATCTGTACAAGCAGTTCATCTCCCGGTGCAAAGGGAAGTTTTTTGGAAGGTTTATTGGTGAAAATAGGATTTTTTACGTCCTCTAAGGGCAAATAACAATTCTGGTCTGCCCCAATTTTTACAAAGGCAGCATTTAAGTTTTTTACAACATTTTCTACCCTTCCAATATAAATATTCCCCAGCAGGGATTCCTGTGCCACGAGTTCCGGCTGTACTTCTATCATTTTTTTATTACTATCATAAAGAGCAGAAATTAAAAATTCCTGCTCTCCATTCTTTGTATATAGTTTTTCCTTTGTAATAATATAGGTCTGTTTATTCAATGTTTTCTCCCATATCTCCAAGTGAAATAAATCCATTTTCAGAAGCTGCATAAACATCCTGACGGTGAATCTGAATTGCTTCCGGACGATATTCAAGTCCAAGATGCTTATAAAGTGCTTCCAGTACAAGTTCCGGTTTTAAGTTATCGGAACTTCCGGTACATACATGAAGGTAAAAGGATGGTTTTCCAGCTGTTTCCGTCAATTTAAAAACATATACCAGCTGTTTTAAATCCATCACTTTTTCACTTTTCTTTGTCTGTTTTGTAATTAAAACCTCTGCCGGTTTTGTGAAAAATGTATCAATTCCGGCTGCAAATTCTTCTTTGGAAAGAGGCGCCTCATAACCTTCTTTAAAGGAAAGGGTATAATCTGCAGCTGCAACAATTGACATTGCTGTTTTCGCATTATCCGGAAGCTTCACGTATCCTACAATTTCTACGCCCTCAACCATGGTTGCATTTAATGCTTCTAAGGATTCCTTCGTAGAACGGCTGCTGTGTACCTCAATATCCAGATATTCGCCATCACTGGTAATTCCTACACCCAGTGGTGCAGCAAAAGACATAATCTGATGCGGGGAAAAGCCTTCGGAATAGCAGATATCAATATCTGCCCGGCGCATAACCTTCTGGAAATAACGCATGATGTCCAGATGTCCGATAAACTTCATTACTCCATATTTTCGAAATTTAATTCTTATCTTCATAACAGACACCACCTCCAAATTTTTTCACACCACAGCCGGAACAACGCATACGACAGTTTGGTGTCACAGTTTCCTTCATGGCATTCTGCCATTCACGTTTTAAGAATTCCTTTGTTACACCTGTATCAATGAAATCCCAAGGGAAAATTTCATCCAAGTCACGCTCACGCATGGTATAGAAATCGGTATCAATACCACATTCCGCAAAGGCTTCTAACCAGCGGTTATAATCAAAAAATTCGCTCCATGCGTCAAAAATGCCGCCTTTTTCATATACCTTTAAGATAGCCTGTCCGACTTTTCTGTCACCTCTTGCAAGAATTCCCTCTAAAACAGTAACATCTGCTTCATGCCAGTTGTATTTAATACTCTTGCGGTTTAACTGTTCATGAACGGTATTATTTACCACCTTTGCTCTTTTTAAATATTCCTCCGGCTCATACATTCTAGCCCACTGGAATGGTGTAAATGGCTTTGGCACAAAGAAAGAGGTACTAATGGTAATTTGACATTTTCCATTTCGCTTTTCCTTTGGAACTGTCTCATAATAACGGACTGCTGTTGCATTTGCCAACTCTGCAATAGCTTTCATATCTTCTTCTGTTTCTGTTGGCAGACCGAGCATAAAGTAAAATTTTACTTTATTCCAGCCGCCTTCAAATGCCATCTGGGCACCATTTAAGATAACTTCCTCTGTAAGACCTTTGTTAATAACATCACGAAGTCTTTGGGAACCGGCTTCCGGTGCAAAGGTTAAACTGCTTTTACGGATATCCTGAACCTTACTCATAACATCTAAAGAAAAGGCATCAATTCGAAGGGAAGGCAGAGAAATATTGACCCCTTTTCCCTTAAACTCATCAATTAAAAAGTTTACCAGTTCCTCTAACTGTGTATAGTCTGATGAACTTAAAGAGCTTAAGGAAATCTCTTCATGTCCGGTGGACTTTAACATCTTATAGGCTAAGTCCTTTAAGCGTTCTACATTTTTCTCACGAACCGGACGATAAACCATTCCTGCCTGACAGAAACGACAGCCTCTGATACAGCCACGCTGAATCTCTAACACAACCCTGTCCTGCGTTGCCTTAATAAAAGGCACCACCGGTTTTTCCGGATAATTTGCCTCTGTCATATCCATAACCAGCTGTTTCTGAACCGTTGCCGGAACATCTTCATAAATTGGTTTAAATGCTTCAATGGTTCCATCTTCATGATAAGATACTTCATAAAAAGATGGCACATAAATGCCCGGAATTTTTGCTGCTTCATGTAAAAATTCCTGACGGCTTTTTCCTGCTGATTTCATTTCTTTATATAAATCAAATAATTTATCATAGGAGATTTCGCCCTCACCCATGTAGAACAAATCAAAGAAATCTGCGATTGGTTCCGGATTATAAGTACATGGGCCACCACCAATAACAATTGGATGTTCTTCTGTTCTTTCAGCAGCCAAAAGTGGAACCTGACTCAAATCAAGAATCTGTAAAATATTGGTATAGCACATTTCATACTGAATGGTAATTCCAAGGAAGTCCATATCCTTTACCGGTTCCTGGGATTCTAATCCAAATAATGGAATCTGCTGTTCTTTCATAATTTTGTTAAGATCCGGCCATGGAGAATACACTCGCTCACACCATACATCCTCACGTTTGTTAAACATATCATATAAAATCTGAATGCCAAGATGGGACATACCGATTTCGTAAACATCAGGAAAGCACATAGCAAAACGAATTGCTACGCTGTCTTTTTCTTTTTTTATACTGTTAAGCTCATTGCCGATATATCTTGCCGGCTTATCAATCTGCATCAGTATCTCATCTGATAACGCTAATTTTGTCATTCGCTTAATCCTTTCTTTATGGAGCTGCATTTTCTAAAGTCCCTGACAGCTCCTCTGATATTGGTTTTTGGGCAGTTTTATCTTCACTGAAAAACTGCCCTTCTATCATAACATAATTCTGCAACTTTGTATAATACTGATTATCTGCGATAATGTCAATGACTTCTTTTGTATCATACTCATAGAAAGTATATCCGGTATATTTACAAAGCATAAATGCGGCGAAAATACAAAGTGCAAGAAAAAAACGCAGTTTCAAAAAAAGAATGGAAGAACTGTCTTCTTTTTCTGAAACAGTTTCTTCCATTTTTCTATCATTTTCATCAAAGGAACGCCGCACTTCTGCCACATATTCCCGTCGTCTCATTACATAATCATCCACTACCATATTTTCCGGTTTCTCTTTTTTTATAATCATATGAAAAATTTAAAATATTTATGTATTTAAAATTTTTGCTTCGATTTTTTGATATACAGTAGTTTTACAAAGCCATTTAAAAACAAGGGATAATACTTTTGCTTCTGCATAAATAAACAACAGCACTATCACAAATAACGTGATTTTTGCCGCTGGTGATACCGGAATATAAATTCCGACTGCGTGTAAAATCACAAGATGGTGTACTAAAAAGACCGGAAAGGAAAGGCTGCTGATTTCTGATAAACCTTTCGATACATAAGGAATCTTCATTATATAATCTCCCAGGGTAAAAAGCACAACAAAGAGGAAAATTCCTGTCAAATGGTAGCGTGTCACCGGATAAACCGGAAATGTTGTTTCTAATGCGCATACAATGAATACAATTACAATCGATATGCCCCAGGCAGCTTTGCCGCTTAACACTTTACGATATTTCATAAATAACATTCCCAGTTCAAAGCACATCAGACAGGACAATAAATTCCTAAGAGGGTCAATGGTAAAAATATCGGTATACAATACAAAGACATAGCCTGCTACTGTAAGCGCGGTAGTAAGGAGTGCTGATTTATTAAAAAGCCATAACACCATGGGATACAATAAATATAATAAAATGATTGCCCCTAAAAACCACTCACCCATCATATAATAGCTGTCAAAACGATAGCTGAAATATCCATCTATTCCAAGTACAGACAGCAGCAATCCAAAGGGATTTCCCTGATAAAAAAAGCTTTTATAACGAATCACATTTATTAGGAATTTCGGAATAAATACCATGTAAAAAAATGGATATACCGACTTCCAGCGTTTGTAATAAAAACCTTTCAGTGAGGTCAGCACCGGATAGTTATAATAAAGCACAGCACCGGAAAGTATGAAAAAGATTGTTACAATTACATCTGACCATTCAATCTGACGGAACTGAAAAAATGCCCTTAAATTTGCATCATCAATATGTACAGAATAATGGTATAACACAATTCCAAAAGCACAGACAGCCCGGATAAAATCGCAGGAAATAATGTGTTCTTTTTTCTGATTCTCCATCTCTATTACCTATCGCTGTGATAATTCCTGTGTAATATCTTTCCAGGTCACACCCTTTTCTGCCATTAATACCATCAAATGATAAATCAAATCTGAGATTTCGTATTTGATTTCTTCCGGGTCAGGATTCTTTGCTGCAATCACAATCTCTGTGCACTCTTCACCACATTTTTTTAAGATTTTATCCAATCCCTTTTCAAAGAGATAGTTGGTATAAGAACCTTCTTTTGGATTTTCTTTTCGGTCTAAAATGATGGAATAAACATCCTCTAATACCTTTAATGGATTTTTCTCCACATATTCTTTTTTTACAATTTCGTTAAAGAAACAGGTGCGGTTTCCGGTATGGCATGCTGCGCCTACCTGGGATACCTTTGCCAGAATCGTATCATAATCACAATCCGCTGTTAAAGATTTCACATACTGTAAATGACCGGAGGTAAGGCCCTTCACCCAAAGTTCGTTTCTGCTTCTGCTATAATAAGTCATCTTTCCACTGTTAATCGTAGTGTTAAAGGCTTCCTCATTCATATAAGCAAGCATTAATATTTCATCGGTACGATAATCCTGCACAATTACAGGAACCATACCATCAGAATTCTTTTTCAAATCCTCCCATTTTAATGCAGGTTCAAAATTATCCATCTTAATGCCGGAAGCAGAAAGGCTGGATTTTAAACGCATAATGTCTGTTTCTGCAGAATTTACAAAAGCTCCCGCAATACCACGGACATTTTTTCTTTTTAAAACATCTAAAATCGTATCATAATCACCATCTGTTAAATTTACAATGTACGGAACATCCGTAATTCCTTCAATTGCATCTAAAATATCTGTATTTAAAACATAAAGTTCATGAAAATTTTCATTTAACGCACTCTGATTCTTGAAAATAAAATCTACATTGTCTAAGGACACTAAAATGCGGTCTTTTCCAAAACGGTTGCTGGCTTCTGTTGCTAATTCCATACTGCCATGCTTTCCGCCATTCACAAGTACCTGCATACATCCTGCATAAATCAACTTCTTAATGTCTTCTAAACGATTCAGATTACCACCGGCACAAACCTTAATCTCTACATTACGGTTAATATTTCTTATCATATTAATATGACGCTCATGTTCATCATCATCGGTAGATAAATCGAGAATCAGAATCTTATCAATTCCACTGTCATTATATAATTTTGCAAGCTGAATAAAATCTTCATAAGGTGTAAAATCCTCACGGCTTTTTACTGCTTTTCCATCCTTTAAATAGATGGTTGCTACAATATTTTTTTGTTCCATAAAAACCTTCTTCCTACTATCTTCCATATTTTATAAATAGCGAATTTCGCAAAAAATGTGCTATAATCCGCATCAGCTTATATTATAGCACAAATCTTTGTTTTTGTATTATAAAGTTCCTTTTGTAGATAAAATATCTGTAATTCTTGGGTCAATCTGGGTTGCCTCGTCTAAAGCCTTTGCAAAAGCCTTAAACATAGCCTCAATCATATGATGGTTATTGCCACCGGAAAGTACCTTAATGTGCAGATTCATGCCGGCAGTATAGGAAATCGCATAGAAAAATTCCTTTACCATCTCGGTATCCATATAACCCACGCGGTCTGTGGTAAATTCGCCATCAAACACAAGATATGGTCTTCCGGATAAATCCACAGCACAAAGCACTAACGTTTCATCCATCGGTAAAATACAGCTTCCATAGCGTTTGATTCCCTTTTTGTCGCCTACAGCCTTTTTAATGGCATTGCCAAGAACAATTCCGGTATCCTCAATGGTATGATGACAATCCACCATTAAATCTCCTTCAACATTAACCTTTAAATCAAACAGACCATGTCTTGCAAAGCCTTCTAACATATGGTCAAAAAAACCAATTCCGGTAGAAACATTTGCTGCCCCTGTCCCATCAATTTTAAAATTAAGGGATATATCTGTCTCTTTTGTCTTTCTGATAAAATCTGCACTTCGTTCCATATCGAAATACCTCTTCCCAAATTAATCTTCAAAACGAACACGGATAGAATTTGCATGAGCTGTTAACTGCTCACACTCTGCAAACTGTACAATGTCTTTATATACCGGTTCTAATGCTTCTCTTGAATAAGAGATAATGCTGGACTTCTTAATAAAATCATCTACACTTAATGGAGAGAAGAATTTTGCTGTTCCATTTGTTGGAAGCACATGGTTTGGTCCCGCAAAATAGTCTCCTAATGGCTCGCTGGAATATTCTCCTATAAAGATTGCTCCCGCGTTTCTGATTTTTGTCATAACCTCAAATGGATTCTTTGTCACCAGTTCTAAGTGCTCAGAAGCAATTTCATTTGCTGCAGCAATTGCTTCATCCATATTAGAAGCCACAAGAATATATCCATAATTCTCTAAGGATTTGCTGATAATCTCTTTTCTGGAAAGCTCTGCCACAAATTTATCAATTTCAACAGCTACCTGCTCGGCAAGTTTATTGCTGGTTGTAATTAAAATTGCAGATGCCATTTCGTCATGCTCAGCCTGAGACAGTAAATCTGCCGCAACAAAGCGAGGATTTGCTGTTTCGTCTGCCAATACAAGAATTTCACTTGGTCCTGCAATGGAATCAATGCTGACATGACCAAAAACTGCTTTTTTTGCCAAGGCAACATAAATATTGCCCGGTCCTACGATTTTGTCCACCTTTGGAATGCTTTCTGTCCCAAAAGCCATTGCAGCAATTGCCTGAGCACCTCCTACCTTGTAAATCCTGTCAACTCCTGCTTCCTTTGCAGCAACAAGGGTAGAAGGATAAACCTTTCCATCTTTTCCCGGAGGTGTTGTCATAATAATATTGTCAACTCCAGCCACCTTTGCCGGAAGTACATTCATTAATACCGAAGATGGATAAACAGCCTTTCCCCCCGGCACATAAACACCAACGTTTTTAAGCGGTGTTACCTTTTGTCCTAAAATAATGCCGGAATCCTGAGAATCAAACCAGGAAACCTGACGCTGTTTTGCATGATAATCACGGATATTCACCAGTGCCTTCCGAATTACATCTAAAAGCTTTGGATCAACCTGCTCATAAGCTTCTGCGATTTCTTCTTCTGTTACAAGAATATTATCGGCATTGATAGAAGCACCATCAAATTTTAAAGTATAATCAAAAACTGCCGCATCCTTTTTTTCGCGGACCTTTGCAATAATATCGTTTACTCTCGCTTCAAATTCACCATAGGAATTTGGACTTCTTTTTAATAAATTCTCCAGAATATTATTCTGGGTTTCTGCTGTTAATTTTAAGATTCTCATATATCCTATGCCCTTTCATTTAACACATTTTTCAAATCGGAAATCAGCTTTGTAATACGTTCGTTTTCCATTTTCATGCTGACCTGATTGACTACCATTCTTGCGGATAATGGGCAAACCTCTTCTAATACAGAAAGACCATTTTCCCGTAAAGTAGAGCCGGTTTCCACGATATCACAAATAACCTCTGATAATCCGACAATTGGTGCTAATTCAATGGAACCGTTTAATTTGATAATTTCAACGGTCTGATGCTTCTTATTGTAAAAATAGTCTTTTGCAATATGCGGATATTTGGTAGCAACACGAATCAACTCATGATGCTGTAATAATTCCTTTGCACTTTCCGGTCCACAGATACACATACGGCATTTACCAAAACCTAAGTCTAATACCTCGTAAATATTTCTGCCTTCTTCTAAAATGGTATCTTTTCCTACAATACCAATGTCAGCAGCACCATATTCTACATATGTTGGTACATCCGGTCCTTTTGCAAGGAAAAAACGAAGCTTTAATTCTTCATTTACAAAAATCAGCTTTCTGGTATCCTTATCCTTCATCTCTTCACAGGTAATACCAATCTGTTCAAATAATTCTAATGTCTTTTTTGCAAGTCTTCCTTTGCCTAATGCAAAGGTAAGATATCTCATATCTTCCATTGTCTATTCCCCCATAAATCTTACTTCTGCGATGCGGTTTCTATTGGCATATGCACGATAATCCTCATCTGTCTTAGAGGTATCACGGGCAATTAATTCCACCTGAAGTCCATGACTTCTATGTTCTTTTGCAAGCTGAATCGCTTCGCTTTGATGGTTTGCTGTATAGACAATCAGTTCTCCATGATTTGGTACAGGAATGGAAATCTTCTGTCTGGAAAGTGCCATCATTAACTGGTCAACCACAATGGCAAATCCACTGGAGGCAGCTTCTTTTCCAAAGCAGGATAAAAGCTTGTCATAACGTCCTCCACGGACAATTGGTTCCCCACTTCCAAAGGTATAACCTGCAAAAATAATACCGGTATAATACTGATAGCTGCTGATAACACCTAATTCAATGGTAACATACTTTGTAATACCATAAATATCTAATACAGAAACAATGCCCTCTAAATTTTCTAATGCAGCTAAAATACGCGGATAATCCTTAGAAAGTTCTTTTGCCTTCTGCAAATCGTCTCCGGTAGTATTAATATTTCCCAGCATTGCAAACAGCTGTTTCAATTCTTCATTTAAGCCCAGAGTCTCTACAAACTCTTCCACGCCAAAAAAGTTCTTATTCGAAATAAGACTCCGAAGTTCTTCTTCCGCCTCTTCTGTCACTCCGGCTGCATCTAATAATCCCTGGAAAAATTCTGCATGACCAACGCTTAACTGGAATTCCTTTAAGCCGGCAGATAAAAGACAATCTACTACCATGCTTAAAATCTCCGCGTCAGCATCCACGCTGCCATCACTGATTAATTCAGCTCCTAACTGGGTGCTTTCTTTTAACCGACCCTGATAGCTGCTGTTATTTGTAAAAGTATTTCCCATATACCAAAGACGAATCGGCATATCCTCGTCGGTAAAATACTTAGCCGCAGAACGGGCAATGGAAGGGGTAATATCCGGTCTTAAAACCAGTGTATTCCCTTCTCTGTCAAAAAATTTATAAAGTTCCTTTGAAGATGTTGTTCCGATTTCTTTTCCGAAAATATCAAAAAATTCAAAGGTTGGTGTCTGTATCGGATGATACCCATAGGTATTAAGAACTTTCTGTAATCGTTCCTGAAGAATCAGCTTCTTCTCACATTCTTCGTTATAAATGTCACGTACGCCCTCTGGTGTATGTAATAATTGGTTTTTCACGTCTAACCTCCATATAGGCAGGGAAAAAATATTTCTGCCCTGCAATACATTTCTAAATTCTTAAATCACTTTCACTTTAGCATGCTACCATGCTACTAAAGTGAAACGTAGGTTTATTATAGGTTAGGAACCGTGACTTGTCAATCCCTGATTAATAAATCCTTCTGCAAGGTATCAAGATAAGGAACAAGAACGCCCTTTCCCTTTGGCAGGAAAAACTCTTCCTCCAGTTCTTCTATACGAAAGCTTTTTCTGCCGCCTTCCTTTGCTCTCTGCCAGAATTCCAAAAGCTTTGCATAACGCAAATAATAGAACTTGTCCCGATGAGTAAAGCTAATTAAAAAGAACGCAATGCCGCCCTGTTTTTCAAAATTTTCCATAAACACCACCTGATGTTCATGAATATTCTGTAAGGGAAAGGTATCGGTATTACATTCCTTTGCATCAAAGCAGACAGGAATTCCCTGTACCGCTCCAATATAGTCCACGGTACTCTTCTGGTCAAAATATGCGAGAGTAATATGACGTGTTTCTTTATCAATATTAATCGGAGTAATTGGTGTTGGCACTTTCTGAATCAATGCCAGACCATTCTCTAAATATTTATCGTTGGTACGGTTAATAAATTCCTCTAAAGTAGAACCCCTTAACCCTCTTGAATTCCAGGTTGCCATAAAGCCTCCTATTATTTCTTAATGCTGGCCATGTATAAAATCCCATGCCCGTTCGTATTCTTTTCCTGTCGGGGCAATTACTTCCCTGCCATCTGCAAATACAATCCGATAAGCATGCAGCATCTGGGAACGGATATTGGCTTCTTTACGGAATAAATCATTCAAATCCTTTTTCCCATACTTCATGTCACCGATAATCGGATAACCAATGGATGCAAGATGCGCACGTATCTGATGGGAACGTCCGGTAATCAGATGAACCTCCAGCTCCGTATAACCGTTTGCAGAAGAAACCGGACGATATTCTGTCTCAATTGGAAGAAACTCTGTATCTGTCTTCCCAGCTTTTTCATTTTTGCCGGAAGGAAGTTCTTTTAATATGGTCACTTTATTTTTGGCTTCATCCTTTGACAGATAACCCTTCAGGTAAGTTTTCTCCTTTAGTTCTCCCTTTACCATACAGCGGTAATATTTCTGCACACTGCGATGTTTTAACGCTTCTGCCATCTCCTGTAATCCCTTTAAGGATTTCCCAGCCACCAAAAGACCCGAGGTATTACGGTCTAAACGGTTACAGATAGACGGCTTAAAGGTTTTCATCATATCAGCCTGAAGTTCACCCTTATGGATTAAATAGGATAAAATATATTCATTTGCTGAGATATCCTCCGGTTTTGCTTTCTGGGAAAGCATTCCGGAAGGCTTATTAATGATAATTACATCAGCATCTTCATAAACTACTTTAAGTCTAGAGGAATCAATGGATTTTAAGGTATTAAATTCATCTAAAACCCCATCCGTCACTGAAAACTTGTCAAAGGTTTCGTCTGACAAAAAAAGCTTTACCATATCACCGGAATTTAACTTTTCTGTTCCGTCTGCCTTTTTCCCATTTAAAACAATATTCTTTTTACGGAGCATTTTATAGATAAAGCTGGAGGATGCATTGGCAAGCAATTTCTTTAAATATTTGTCAAAACGCTGTCCTGCCTCATTCTGGTTAATTGTAAACTCCTTCATGTCTTACTCCATTTCCAATATATAAATTGTGCTTTTTCTTTTTGCAGCAGTTTTATTATTTCCTACCGGGTTTCTTTTTGTGTACATTACGAATGGTCTTCTTTTTCTGCGGACGCTGCTTTGCTTCTGCTTCCCGCTTTCTGGCAGCATTCTTTGCCCATGTATCATTTTGTCTTGGTCGAATCAAACATTTTTTATCGTAACCAATTAAATCTGTTCTTCCGGCCTTCGTTAAGGCCTCATAAACCAAATCATAATTCTTTGGATTACGGTACTGAATTAATGCCCGCTGCATAGCCTTTTCATGTGGATTAATTGCCACATAAACCGGCTGCATATTTCTTGGGTCTACTCCTGTGTAATACATACAGGTAGAAATTGTAGATGGTGTCGGATAGAAATCCTGCACCTGCTCCGGCATATAACCTAAATCACGAAGGTATTCAGAAAGTTCAATGGCTTCCTTTAAGGTAGAACCCGGATGGGAAGACATCAGATACGGCACTAAAAACTGCTTTTTGCCAAGCTTTGCATTCATATCCTTATAAGCTTTCACAAAACGGTTATACACTTCTACGGTTGGTTTTCCAAGCTTTTCTAATACTGCATTTGAAATATGTTCCGGTGCAACCTTTAGCTGACCACTGACATGATGTTCGCAAAGTTCTTTTAAGAAGGTGCGGTCTTCATCATAAATTAAGTAATCAAAACGAATACCGGAACGGATAAATACTTTTTTTACATTTGGCAGTTCCCTTAATTTACGAAGCAATGACAGGTAATCCGAATGATCCACCTTTAAATTCTGGCATGGCTTCGGGAAGAGGCACTGCTTATTCGGACAGGCTCCCTTCGTCAGCTGCTTGTCACAGGCCGGTCTGCGGAAATTCGCAGTAGGGCCGCCAACATCATGAATGTATCCTTTAAAATCCGGCTCCCAGATAATCTTGTTTGCCTCTGCTATAATCGATTCATGGCTTCTGGTCTGAATAATACGTCCCTGATGGAAGGTCAGGGCACAGAAGCTGCAGCCGCCATAACAGCCGCGGTTGCTGATAAGAGAGAATTTTACCTCTTCAATCGCAGGCACTCCTCCCGCCGCCTCATAGGACGGATGATAAGTACGCATATATGGCAGTGCATATACCTGATCCATTTCACTTTGGGAAAGGGGTTTTGCCGGTGGATTCTGCACCACGTAAAGCTTTTCATCATAGGTTTCAAATAATCGTTTTCCTGAAAACGGGTCTGTATTACAGTACTGGGTATAAAAGCTTTTCGCATATTCTAATTTGTCTGCCTTTAATGCCTCATAATGTGGCAGTTCAATCGCATCATATATGATACTCTTATCTCTTGTTTTATAGACCGTTCCATTGATAAAAGTAATATCCTTCACATCTAAACCACTATCTAAGGCATCGGCGATTTCTACGATACTGTGCTCTCCCATACCATAGGAAATAATATCAGCACCGGAATCAAGAAGAATGGAACGTTTTAATTTATTTGACCAGTAATCGTAATGGGCAAGACGACGTAAACTGGCTTCAATACCACCAATGATAATTGGTGTATTTTTATAGGTCTGACGAATCAGATTACAATATACAATGGTTGCATAGTCCGGTCTTTTTCCCATTACCCCTCCCGGAGTAAAGGCATCTGTTGCCCGTCGTTTTTTTGAAACAGAATAATGATTCACCATGGAATCCATATTTCCGGCTGAAACCATGAAACCGAGCCGCGGTTCTCCTAATACACTGATAGAATCTTTATCACGCCAATCCGGCTGCGCAATAATACCAACCTTATAGCCATGAGCCTGTAAAATCCTTGTTATAATCGCATGTCCAAAGGATGGATGATCTACATAGGCATCTCCACTGACATAGACAAAGTCAAGCTGGTCAATGCCCTCTGCTTTCATATCTTCTTTACTGATAGGTAAAAATCCGTTACTCATGTATCCTCCTTAAACAAACACTTTATATTTCATCTATTAAGCAATCTGATATTATTACTGTCATTACTGTTTTTTCTGGCTGTTCCTAAAATCTCAGCCATGCTTTTGTAGAAGCTTTAATTCTTCCTCGGTCAACAATCTATATGACCCTGCCGGTAAATCCTCCGGTAATGTCAATGGTCCCATGGAAATGCGTTTCAGATAAAGCACCTTCTTTCCAACTGCCTCAAACATTCGTTTCACCTGATGAAATTTGCCTTCCGTAATGGTTAATTCAATTTCCGAAATTTCATCGCTCTTTAAAATCCTTAATTTTCCCGGCTTTGTCAGCTCGTCCTCACCAATGTCAACCCCTTTTCCAAAGAGGTTAACATCTTCTTTCGTCACTTTTCCTTCGATTTTTGCATAGTAAGTTTTATCTACATGCTTTGTGGGACTTAGCAATTCATGGGCTAAGGCACCATCGTTTGTAATTAAAAGCAGCCCCTCCGTATCAATGTCTAACCTGCCCACCGGAAAAAGGTCGTTGCGCAAGGTATCCGTCAAATAATCCATGACTGTCTTATGCACTGCATCCTCTGTCGCAGTAACACAGCCTGCCGGCTTATGAAAAAGATAATATTCATATGCCTGATAACAGATTTGCTGCTCTTTATAGCAGACAACATCTTTATTTTCATCAATTTTTGTCTCCGGTTTTATTACCACTGTGCCATTGACGGTTATCTGTTTTGTTTTTAATAATTTCTTTACTTCTGTACGGGTTCCAAGCCCCATTTCAGCTAAAAACTTATCTAGTCTGATTGCCATAATTCATTTTCTCCATGCTTCCAGAGATAACATAAGAATGGATAGGAATTTACACTGTATTCCGCTCCATTCTCATCCTTCATATAAATTCCAAAATGTAGATGCACATCAAATTGTCCAACGGTGCCTTCTTCTCCGTAGCCGCTGTCTCCCATAAAGCCAAGCAGCGTTCCTGCCGAAACTTCGTCACCAATAGCAAATTCTTTTGCATATTCAGAAAGATGGGCATAATAAAAATACGCCCCCTGCTCGTTTTTAATGAAAATACGATAACCGCCCAAAGGAAGCCAGCCAATGTTTTCGATTACTCCATCAGACACACTGTAGATTGGATAAGCACCCCTTTGATTATAGCTTGCCATAACATCACAGCCCTCATGGGTTCTGTCACCCCCATAGGTTCTTGCCTGATTCCAGCTATCTACAAAGCTTACCGTTGCATCGGAACGATTTGCTACTGCACCAACCGGAAAAACCTCTGCACTTTGATAAATCTTTAACAGATTTTCCTTTATGGAATCAAATTTTTCCGGCTGATATTCCTTTACAAAGGCAATATCTGTCTTTAATGTTTCTATATCCGTGCAGCTATAATCCGATGCATAATACATGGTTAAAAGTTCACAGAAGGCTTCTAAATCACCTTCTGCGGACTGATAAAATATCTCTGAAGTTTCTGCATCGATTCTTTGTTCTCTAAAATGCGCCTTTGCTAATTCATAAGGAAAACAGTTTATCTGTCGTACTTTTTCTTCTATATAATTCAGTAAACAGGCATTTAAAAATACCAGAAGACTCATCAGTATACATATACACCTTCGATATCTTCCCATAATTCTGATAAAAAAGCACTCGCATCCTTTCCTTCATTACTAGTTACATCTCTTTAAAAATTCAATTAACAGCTTCCATACTTTTTCTGTAGAGGAAATGCTTAAACGTTCCTTCGGTGTATGAATATCATAATTATTTGGTCCAAAGGATACGCAGTCTAAGTTATCAATTTTGCCGGAAAGAATACCACATTCTAAGCCTGCATGAATTGCTTCAAATACCGGTTCTTCCTCAAACAATTCTTTATATACCTGACTGATAGTATCACGAATGTCAGAATCAGCTTTGTATTCCCATGCCGGATAATCGCCATTTACGGCAACCTCTCCGCCTAAGAACTCTGCTAAAAACTCTAATTTCTCTTTTAATTCTTCTTTTCTGGTAGAAACACTGCTTCGTACAGAAGTTACAAGGTTTAATCCTTCTCTGGTCAGTTCCATAATGCCAAGATTTAATGAAGTTTCTACTAAGCCCGGCATAATACGGCTCATATGCTGTACACCATTTGGTACATTACGAAGATAGAAAATTACCTTTGCCATAGATGCCACTGTTAAAATTTCTGCTTCCTGCTCTTCTTTTTCTGTTACCTTTACACAAACATCTTTATCAGAAGCTGCATATTCTTTTGCAAGAACATTATTTAAAGAAGCAATGATATTCTTTAATTCAGAAAGATTTTCTTTTTCAATTAAAAGTTCTGCACTACACTCTCTTGGGATGGCATTATCCTTTAATCCGCCGGCAAGAGAAATCAGTCCCATTTCCATGGAATCCATCACCGCTTTTAACACACGTCCCATAATAATATTGGCATTTCCATGCTCTTTGTCGATTTCACTGCCGGAATGACCGCCTTCTAAGCCGGTTACCTGTAAGGTCACTGCAAGACCCTTCGCTGTCTCATAAGCTGTTGGAAGGAAGGTTTCTACTGTCATTCCTCCGGCACAGCTGGTTAAGAAATGTCCCTCAATATCGGAATCAATATTTAACATCTTATGACCTTTTAACATAGATAAATCAATGGCATCTGCACCAAGCATACCGATTTCTTCATCTACTGTAATTACTACTTCTAGTCTTGGGTGTGCAATTTCCGGTGTATCTATAATCGCAAGGGCATAGGCAACAGCGATTCCATCGTCGCCTCCTAAAGTGGTTCCTCTTGCTTTTAAGAAATCACCATCCACATATAAATCAAGACCATCCTTTTCAAAATCAATGGTACAGTCACTTTCTTTTTCGCAAACCATATCCATATGTCCCTGAATAATAATGGCTTCAGCATTTTCATATCCGGCAGTGGCTTCCTGAATCATTACCACATTGTTGGAAGCATCCTGATAATATTCCAGATTATGTGCTTTCGCAAACTCCACTAAATAATCACTGATTGCTTTTGTGTTTCTAGAGCCATGGGGAATGGCTGCAATTTCCTCAAAATATTGAAATACCTTTGCTGGCTGTAAATTTAATTCACTTAAGTTACTCATAGAATCCTCCTGTTTTAAATATATTTTAGTATGAAAAAGAAATTCACATTGTTTATCATTCTTATTTTTTGTTTTTATATCCTTCTTTATCCGGCGGAGGCAGTTCATGCCTCTGCCAAAGGGCTTGTGCTCTGGTACGATAAGGTACTTCCGGCGCTTCTGCCCTTTTCCATATTGTCAAACATCCTGATTGCTTCCAATCTGCTGACACATATTACCGGCTTTCTCTCAGCAGCACTTAAACATCTGCTTCCGGTCAGCGAAAATGGCTGTTTTGTACTGTTTTCCGGCTTTTTCTTCGGCTTTCCAATGGGAAGCAAAAACTGTGCCGAGCTGTTAAAGCAGGGAAAAATAAACTCCGTCGAGGCAGAAATATTATTTATTTTTACCAATAATATCAGCCCTGTTTTTATTAACAGTTATATTCTCTATCAGCAGTTAAAAATGCCACATTTATTTGCATTTTCCCTACTGATACTATATCTGCCGCCAATTATTATGGCAGATGTTCTTTTACATAAACATGCATCCTCTGACTGCACAAAAAAAACGGCATCACGATCCAAATCCAAAATGAATTTTCAAATCATCGATGCCGGCATTATGAACGGTTTTGAAACACTTGTCAGAATAGGCGGTTACATCATGCTCTTTTCGATTCTAAGTTCCCTGTTGCAGCTTCTTCCGTTGCCAGCTCTTATAAAAACTCTATCTGTCGGTTTCTTAGAAATCACAAATGGAATTAGTTATCTGTCTGACACAGCACTGCCACAGCACATAAAATTCATTCTTGCCATGATGTTTACTTCCTTCGGCGGAATCTGCGGCCTTGCCCAGACTAGCTCCATGGTGCATGACACAAATCTTTCTATGAAAAAGTATGTATACTATAAGCTTATCTTAACAGTAATCTCCACACTTGCTGCCCTTGTTCTGACTTTGTTCCTATAGCAGATAATTACTATATAGCAGCACTCCATGCTGGTTGTTACTTCGCACAGAAGTATTTTTTCTGAACATCGTGCTATTTCTTAGTTCAACATATCTGATGAAATTTCTACTTTTGGCAATTCCGGTTCTGCAGCAGGTGTTTCTGCCATCTCAGGCTCATCTACGGATGGATTAAGTTCTGCACGGTTAGAAGAAACCACATCATAGAACTCCTGTAAGGAATTGATATAACTATCGTGACGAACCTTTGCAGCTTCCATAGAACGGGAAATCGTATTCTCCAGATTTCTTAAAATATCGTCGGTGTACTGCATTGCACCCATACGGATATTGTTTGCATCGTTTGTTGCATTATCTAAGATTTCCTGTGCCTGCTTTGTAGCAATCATAACCACTTCATTTGCCTGGGCATATGCCTGTTGCATAATCTGATGCTCACTGACAAGTTCATCTGTCTTCACCTGAGCCTGGGCAATGATAGCATCTGCTTTCGCCTGGGCATCTGCTAATATCGCTTCTTTATTACTAATGATTTTCTGATAACGTTTGATTTCTTCCGGAGTCTTAGTACGAAGCTCATTTAAAAGCTCTTCCATCTCCTCTTTGTTTACAATGATCTTCGAAGAAGATAATGCCTGATATTTACAACTATCAATATATTCTTCGATTTCCTCAATAATCTGCTCGATTCTACTAGCCATGGTAAACACTCCTTATTTTGTTATATTATATTTTGCATAAATTCTGTCAATAAACTGGGGTGGAACAAATTTGGATATGTCACCACCATAAGATGCAAATTCTTTTACAACGGTGGAGCTTAAATAAGAATATTGTAAGCTGGTGGTAAGAAAAATTGTCTCAACCTCCGGGCTCTGCACATGATTGGTCTGGGCAATCTGTAATTCATATTCAAAATCCGTAACAGCTCTAAGACCACGTACAATAATTGTGGCATCTATTTCCTTCATATGATTTACAAGTAATCCATCAAAAGATGAAACTGTTACATTCGGCATATCTTTTGTCATCTCTTTTATCATACTAACACGTTCCTCAAGAGAAAACAACGAATTTTTTGCACTGTTATGTAATACACCAACCACCAGTTCGTCTACAATACTGGCGGAACGTGTAATGATGTCTAAATGACCTAATGTTAATGGATCAAAGCTTCCAGGATAAATGGCTTTTTTCATTTGAATCCTCCTTTAATTATTCTGCTTTGCGGATAAAAGCATGTTCATTTGTTTTATAGGTCTTTAACTTGTTTAAAGTATAACCCATTTCTTCTAAATATTCAAAGGTAGTATCTAAAGACGCCTCTACAACAATCAGAGTATCCTCCTTCATAAGGGATGAGGTTCTTAAATATTCTAATACTTCTTTCTCATGTAA
>CAYMIS010000064.1:0-20338 GCA_964390485.1 uncultured Roseburia sp.
TACCAGAGGAGAGTACAGATTTTTGTTTGTCAGAATTTTTCATCATGCACAAATATAGAAGAAAAGGATATGGCAAGGAAGCGGTATTTAAGGTGCTTAATATGCATCATGGAAAGTGGCAGTTGAAAAGACACCCACACAATATAGGCTCTGTTAAATTTTGGAATAATGTAATTGATGAATATACAAGTGGAAATTACCGTTTAGTTGAGAGCTACCCTAATAAAGATGTGGATTATGAGGATGGTACACCTGCGGATGTATTTTTCTTTGAAAATTAATAAGGGAATTCACTCGAAACTTTCAGTAATATGGAGAGATTAAAAGCTCACGAAGCTTTGAATTTGGAGAAGATTTAGCTATGGAAAGACAGTATACCAGATTAGATTCGGCAAGAAAACTTATTGACGATATAATAAAAAATATTAAAGATGAAGAAGATAAACGAGGGGCATATGTACACCTTTACGGAGTAGGCCTGATGGCATCGCTTCTGGCACTGAAAAGGGGATACAACCGTGAAACAGCAGAGATGGCGGAAATTGCAGGTATGCTTCATGATTTGCTTACATATGTCGACCGCGCAGAGGATACCGATGACCATGCACATAAGTGTGCAGAGTATGCAAAAAAGATGGTATTGGATAGCTTAGATTGTTTTTCTGAAGAAGAAAAAATGCAGATATATAATGGGATTTATAATCATAGTGATAAGCATGAAAAAGGGTTTTGGTTTGATGAAATTATCAAGGATGCGGACGCAGTGCAGCATTCATTAAGAAATCCTATGGAGGACTTTTTCTATTCCAGAGAAAGAATACAACAAGTAATTAGAGAATTGGTATAAAACACAAATATATAGTCAATCAGTAAACTTTCACTTTGACGAAGTAGAAAGAATACATTCATAAGCAACTGAAAGTTGCAAGATTAAAATTTCTATGCTAACATACCACACACTTTGAGATGGAGGAGGTGTGGTACAAGATGTAAATTCAAAAACAGTTGTACTATGATGAGAAGCAGTTGCAGTTGTACTTTATCGAGTTGCTTTATAAAGAAGGGGTAATAAATAAAGCGACTTATTACAAGGCAAAGGGATTAATTTATTCTAGAGACAAAAATGAATGATGCATTTTCTTACAGCACTAACAGAACTGATTGAAGTTTGATACATATACACACAGCCCTATAATTAGATGCATATGCAGTTAGCAGTAGACCAGACTGGGAAGCTGGCGAAAATGAATAGCACTTTAATTATGGCGAATTCGCTATAAATAGAAATAATGCAGATAAGATAGCAATACACCAGATGGTTATATGGAAGAAGAGGCAGAACATTTATATTTAAAATATTCTAATTTCCCCGAATTCGGGGGAATTAGAATCAGTGAACATAAGAGATAACGTTCAGTTGAGAGCGGGATGCTTAAGTATAGCATTCCCAAAACAAAGAAATTTTTAAACTAAATGAAAAAACGAAAATTCATTGAGATTCGTTTTGAACTGGAATTTTTATTTTATGGTATATAAGTGTTGAAAATGAGTATAATTAACCCATAGTTAGGAGGAGTTACTTGTGCCACAAATTATTCCAATTAAAGATAAAAAAAATACATCTGAGATTTCCGATATGTGTCACAAAGCAGAAGAACCTATCTACATTACTAAATTAGTTATTTCAGAATATGAGGATGAATTGCGTAATAAGCTGATATATTATTTGATTTATCGATAAAAAAACGAGCAAGCTGCTTTTCCTAATAGGAAGTTCTGCTGGTTAAATGTATGTAACTAGCAGATTTTGCATTGATAACATTGGTTATGGGGGAAAGAATAGTATAAACGCAAAATGTAATAATGAGCACATGGACTGCTTGCAGGACTATGTGCTCATTTTATATTTCGTATGAATCTCGGTTTGACGCAAAGGGAAATTTCAGCCTGAATATATTAAAAGACAAAGAGGTTACATATATATAAACCGTGATAA
This sequence comes from uncultured Roseburia sp., assembly GCA_964390485.1. Lineage (GTDB taxonomy): Bacteria > Bacillota > Clostridia > Lachnospirales > Lachnospiraceae > Roseburia. The sequence continues at coordinate 1,997 of CAYMIS010000064.1, forward strand.
GAACAAAAAAATATTATTTTCTAAGATGATTGAAAACACCTTTTCTTAGAAAATAAGAAATGGTATAATACTATGTATATTCATTTCAGAGTATCCAGTGATATTTTGAATAAACATAATATACATAGGGGAGAAAAATATGGGAAAAACAAAAGAAACGATAACAAATATTTTTAAGGGCTTAAATAATAGGATGAAGCTTATACTGCTGATAGCAGCTATAATTTTGCTTGTAGTAGTGGGCATTTATATGAAAGCAGTAGTTTTCAATAATAGGGAAGGACAAGTATCAACAATATCAAAATCTGCCCTTGAGAAAGTAATTGAAATTAATGAACTTTCTACGGTTAATTATACTTACAATGCAATTGCTACGGTGTACGACGAAAATACTGAAGATATTAAGTACTATGTAGCATATGAGGGCTTGGTAACAGCAGGCATTGATTTTGAAAAAATAACTATTGATATCAGTGAAGAAGAGAAAAAAGTTATAATAACGCTTCCGGAAGTAGAAATACATGATTTATCTGTTGATATGGGGACTATGAATTGTATTTTCATGGATAAAAAATATAATGCAGAAAAAGTATCCCAAGAAGCATATACAGCAAGCAAAGAGGATTTGAAAAATCGTATAAGCAAGGAAAATGAATTATTTGAAATGGCAAAAGAGAATGCAGTTGCATCGGTAAAGGCTTTGTTTACTCCTTGGATTGAACAGGTAGACGAAGAATATGTAGTAGAGGTATATTAGGAGGAAACGGAAATGAAAAAATTAACACTATTAATATGTTCTATGGTTTTATTAATTTCATTAATTGGATGTTCAAATAAAAAAATAAGTGTAAAAGAACCTGAAATTACACAAATTAGGTCAATATGTAATTTGGCAACATTAGAGTGCTATTATCATAATGTTGCGATGTCAACCAAAACGGCTGGTGAAGGAATAGCTCATTTAGGTGAAGTAGACAGAGAATTTTGGATTGAATATACAGGAATTGCTAAAGTAGGAATTGATATGTCTAAAGTATCAATGACGATTGATGGTGAAAAGATTGAAATAAAAATGCCAGATGCAGAATTGATAGGTAAAGTTGATATAAAAGAATCGGGGTTAAATTATTTATCTTCTAAAGATGGTTTTAATAAAAATGAAATTACGTTAGAAGACGAAACAGCAGCGATAGAAGATGCGCAGCGTAAAATGGAAGAAAATGTGCGAAATAACAAATCATTGCTATTAAGCGCTCAAAGCAGAGCTCAGGAGTTAATTGAAAATTATATAGTTCAACTTGGAAATGTAACTGGTGTAAATTATAAGATTACATGGGTTTATGAAGATGGTACAGCCAGTGAAGCAGAAAGTACACAAGAATAGTAACTAAAAGAAAGAAATGGACGATGACATGTATTTTAGGCATGTCATTGTCCGTTTTTTGTTCCTCAATTTTGGATATACTGCAAAACCGTATATGGACCTTTTGAATGAATCTACAGCACCATCCGATTTATATAGAAAGCCATTGATAATTTATAATTACTGTGATAAAATTAGAACGAACATATATTCGATTTGACAACATCACATATTACGGAGGAATAGAGAATGAGCGGGATTGAAAGATTCGACGTAAATGAGAATTGGGCGCATACAGGAATTATTAAAGCTGGTGATTTCTATTTTTTGAGTTATTGTGTCGGGAATATAGGGCAGCCGATAGAAGCTCAGATAAATGGCGCAATTGATCAGATGGAAAACAGACTTAAATTAGTCGGGTTAGGTCTTGAAAATGTGGTTCAAATGGATTGTTTATTTAGAGATGTGTGGAATATACCTATCATGGAAAAAGTGATTAAAGAGCGATTTAATGGAAAATACCCTGTTAGAAAATCCATTCAAACAGAATTTGCACATACCGGCGGAGAAAATGGACTGCAATTTCAATTAGATGGAATAGCATATGCGGGAAAATGAAATCATGAATTTATGGAGGAAGTCAAATGGAATTTGATATAAATAAACTAGTGTGGACAAGAGAACCTGCAGATTTTACTATTACCAGCGATAAAATAGAAATCATTACAAATCCACACACTGATTTGTGGCAAAGAACTTATTATCATTTTAGAAATGATAATGCACCTGTTTTACAGATGAAAACAGATGAGAAATTTTTTTCGTTTATAGTAAAAACAGAGTTTGAAAGTAAGCATAGATTTGACCAGTGTGGTATCGTAATGTATCTGGATAGTGAGAATTGGTTGAAAGGCTCAATTGAATATGAAAATGAAGAATTTCAGCATTTAGGAAGTGTAGTTACAAATCATGGTTACTCTGATTGGGCAACGACCGAAATTGATGCTTCAATAAAGTCAATGTGGTATAGATTTAGTCGCAGAGAAGATGATTATTGTATCGAATGTTCCAATGATGGAATTATCTATAAGCAGATGCGCATCTGCCATATGATGAATGGCAGCGGAACTGTCCAATTTGGAATCTATGCCTGCAGTCCTGAAGAGTCGTCATTTAAGGCTACATTTACAAATATGGAGTTAACCGAGTGTAAATGGTTCGCTCATAACGGACAAAAACCGGATGAGGATTTCATTTACGCGAGCAGTGAGGAGAAGTCAGGGCTTGCATGAAGATTCGACGGGCATAGGGATAATTTGAATCTTGAAAAGAATAAGAAGAGGAACTGTTGAAGGAGTAATGGCAGGGAGAATATATGAATCCATATAATTATATTAATCAGCTGCCTGTGCAGAATGTTACACCGGCGCAGGAAGCAATAGAAAATGCACTATTGTCATTGAATGATGAAAAAGAGATATACAAGATAGCTGTAAAGGAACTTTGTGCGCGGGCAAATGTGGCAAGAAGTACGTTTTATGCATATTATGAAGTAATCGATGATTGTTTGGCAAATATTGAAAACAGATTAATCTGTAAGCTTATTACGCTAAATGATGAGTTGTGTAAACCAGAGAAGATAGAGACTCTGGATTTATCTTTTTTTGAGGAGACATTAAAATACATTAACATGAATCAGAAGAATTTGTATTTGTTCCTTGTAAAACGTTATAATCATCGTTTTGTAAATAAGTGGAAAGATGCAATAAAGTATCATTTATACAATCGGATGCCTAAGCATATAAATGAAAAAAATAAGGAATTGACGTTGGAGATAATTGCATCCCAGACCATAGGTGCGTATCAGTACTGGCTGGAAAATCCCTATGATTTGGATATAGAATATGTAAAAAAACTGCTTCGAAGAATTATAGAAGCATATACAGAACAATGAGAGAGGCTGTCAGCATTTTAATGCTGTCAGTTTTTTTGTACACTTTTTCAAATTGTGTCGTGGTGAATGTTACTTAAGGTTGCTAAGATGTGTTTAAGAACAGGAGGAATAAAAAATGAATACAAAGAAAAAATTTCAAAAGTACTTATTAAAACAAAGCATGATAGGGTTAGGTCTTGCCAATGGAATTCTTACAGCAATTGTCTTTTACTTTAAGATGAGAAACTGTTTTACACAGTACTCCCACATAGATTTGGTAAGGGAATTGGCAGTGACTAGTGTTGTGATAGGAGTATCTGTTGCACTAATTGGAAAATTATTTACGAAGCGAGACCTGGCGAAGGGGAAAATTACTTTATTTGAAGAACCAAATTGGATTTCAAAAATGTTGTCCGACAATGCGGTTATGCAGGTTGTAATAATTACAAGCATCACATTTCTTATGTCGATTATTTTGGGAGTGCTAACTGTTATTCTGCAGGGAACAATGATGCTTCAATTTAAAGTTTTTCTGATAGATTCGATTGTTATCTGCACTATTTTGAGTGCGGTGGCAGCAGCATTATCCATTGATAAAACGGTTCATAGATAAGGGGGAAAGAAAATGGCATATACATTGATTACCGGAGCGTCCGGTGGTATTGGTTTCGCATTGGCGGAGGAATTTGCCCAAAATCATCATAATTTAATCCTGGTAGCAAGAAATGAGGATAAGTTAAAACAGATAGAAAAAAAATTAGAAAAAACATATGACATTAATGTAGAAGTATTTGCCGCTGATTTATCAAAAGAAGAAGAGCGAATTCGATTATTTGACTATACAAAGCAAAGAAATTGGCAGGTGGATATTTTAGTAAATAATGCCGGCTTTGGAGATGCAAATGCTTATCTGGATGCAGCCTGGGAACGTCATAAAAATATGGTAGATTTAAATATTGTTTCACTGATGCATCTTTCATATTTATATGCACATGAAATGAAGAAAAGACGTTATGGAAAAATTATGAATTTGTCATCTGTAGCTGCTTTTTCTGCGGGACCATATATGTCTGTTTATTATGCGTCAAAGGCATTTGTTTTATCATTAAGTCAGGCAATGCAGGAAGAATTAAAAGATAGCGGGGTCACTGTTACGGCATTTTGTCCGGGACCTACTGCTACCGGGTTTGAAAAGAATGCCGGAATGAAAGAGTCAAAAATGTTTACATTTTTTGGGGCAGAAACTCCAAAGAATGTTGCAAAACGTGGCTATAAGGGCTGTATGCAGGGAAAAAGCGTTGTATATCATGGAAAAGTAACCTATGGATTTAATATTCTTACACGCTTTACAACAAGAAAGTTTGCAAGAAGAGTAGCTCAAAAATTAAATTAATAACTAAAAAAAGGAGATTGTTAGAATGGAACAAATAAAGATTAGGATTTTTCACACCGGATGGGTATGCGTATCCCCATATTTACCATTTGGTGGAGATAATTGTAATATAGTGAAAGCATCCGGAATAATAGCGAAAAAGAAAAACAGACTGTGGTTACCTGTATCGGCATATTTGATTGAACATCCAATGGGTAAGATTCTGGTGGATTGTGGATGGCATAGAAATATGAGCCCTAATGGGGAATTTGATAAAAAAGCGCAGATAAAATCATTAGGTTCAAGAATGCTTTACATGGTTAATCAGGGAAAAATAGAGAAAGGGGCAGCAATTGATGAGCAGCTTCTTAATATTGGTATGAAGCCTTCTGATTTAGATTATGTTTTATTGACCCATTTAGACTGTGACCATGCGAATGGGGTTGGATTAGTAAAAGATGCAAAGCATATTTTGGTATCGAATGAGGAAATTGCATGTAGTAAAAAATTAGCACCGGTTAATAGAATTCGTTATCAGAGCAAATGGTGGAAAGATTGCAAACTGGAAGGCTTTGATTGGAATGATAATGAAGGACCGTTCAACAAAGCATTTGATTTATTTGGTGATGGCAGCGTAAAAATGATTAATATTCCGGGTCATTGCGATGGTTTGTGTGCTGTGAAAGTTAAAAATAAAGATGGAAAATATGTATTATTGTTTTCTGATGGAGGTTATGCCGCAAAGTCTTGGAAAGATATGATTACCTCCGGTGTTTGCATGGATAAGCTGGCGCAAAGAAAATCGTTGGAATGGATTAGGAAACAGAGTCTTAATGCTGATTGTGTAGAATCATTGGCAAATCATGATATCGATGTGATTCCTCATAATATTATATTGTAAGCATTAAGTTTTATGCTATAATAGGCATAGTAAAAAGGTAAGCACCATAGCTGTTATCGATTATTAAAATGAATTTAGGATAAAGCCTTCCCTTACTCGAGGGAAGGTTTTGTTACGTTAATGGCAAATTAAGTAAGGGAATGTCAGCAAAGCTATGAAGACATATCAAGAGACATGTGCAGGCTTTAGATAGTAAGAAAGAAATAAGGCAGAAAGACTGAAATGAAAATAGAACGATTAGAATTGTTTCAGTATGGAGTAAAATAAGATGATTAACAGAGAAGATATGTTAGAACTGACAAGGCGAATGACACCGGCAAGAAGCTGCTTTGACAGAATTGCAGGGGCATATATAGATGACATGGGAGAGGTGGATGAGAGTTTTAATATCCATTTCGGTAAGCTTTCTAATTCGGAAAAAACCAGAAATCTGGAACTGGCGAAAATAATTCCTTTTTCCAAAACCAATATACAGTTGAAAGAATATGATTTTCCAGATGCAGCAAAGGGGAAAGACAGTATGTTGATACTGCTTCAGGGAATTTTGCAGTACGGATTGAAAAATGATGCGCTGATGGAAATATTATATGAACAGATTGCAGATGGCTACCCGGTTGATTATGAATTTGCAGTATTTGTATTTCATGGTGTATATGATGTGCCCTTAAAAGGGAAGGATAAGGAAAGTCAGTGGGAGTCAGAGGAAGTGTACGATTTTATCATTTGTACGGTAAGCCCTATGCGTGATAAATATGAACCAGATGAGCCTGTTTTTGGATTTTTATATCCTGCATTTTCTGATAGAAGCGGAGATAGAGATAAAATTGATATTTTTCATGCAGAGCCTGAAAAAATGGAAGAAGGACTTATGTATAAACTATTGGGAAAATTGTAAAATGTGGTATACTAAAGGTAGTAGTTAATGTATTTATAATAGGAGGTCGGCTATGGCAAAAGATACTCATCTTGTCAATATATACCTTAAAATACATAATAAACAGCCGTTAATGATGGATGATTTGCGCTATCTGGCGAAGTATGCCCCGGAATGTTTTGAAAAAACCTGCAAAAATGTGGTGTATAATGCTCCGGAAACAAAACCAATTATGGAGCCGGATGCCTCAAAAATGCAGGATGCGAAACAGAACGAGAAGCCTTCTAACGACGGGCAGAATATTGAGCAGATTTTGGAAAATATAAAACGATTAGAAGTGAATGAGTTTCCAGTTGCCAACGTTGATGCCGATACTGTGAAAAGCCTGCTGGGAAATCTATATATGGAAATGCTGTTTCCACATAGTGAAAAGGATACGTTTATGAGTCTGAATAACAGCGACAATGCATCGTTGTTTGATAAAAAAGTATAGGATGCAATTGTTAGCTATAAAAAATTTTATTGTAATTCCAGAGTTTTTGTTATAACATAACTAGAAAAGGCAATCGCCACAGAGTGGTTGACCGAAATAGTTAAAGTGAAAACCTTCCCTATCTCGTCAAAGTACAGGGAAGGTTTTTATTTTGTTACTTACAATTCAAGAAAATGAATGCAAGTAATGTTATGAGAAATGTTCCGAAAGACATCATATCTTCAAAATGAAGCTGCATCTTTATTTTACAGGCTGTGTTACTATTTTCGGACTTGGATAGTTTTTATATTATAACTTATATAATCGTATATCACGAATTCTTCCAAATACCGGAGGAGCAGTGATTTCAATACCCACCCGGATAGTTCCCCGTTCTAACAGGAGGTCATCGAGGGTGTGGGTAACCCAGTCCACATCAGATGGGAAAATTTCTTTGGTAATCAGTTCTTCGCCATTGCAGCCAATGCGTTTTACATACAGTTTTACAACAACACCGGTAGTGTTTGTGCCGCGATAATCAATGAGAAGCTGATAATTGCCGGATTGTTCCACAAAGACATCTTTGAATAAGTCATAGTGAAAATTCTGCGGGGAACTTAAATAAATTTCCTGATTTTCAAACTGAATCTCTAAGCTGTCCGGAGATTTTTCACACCACCAGTCATCCAATCCGTCTGCAAAGTCACCATTTGGAATCAGGTTTGTACCGGTTGGAATGACTAAATCCGGGTCCGGTAAGTAAAGCTCTTCCATATAGTGGTCAAGGTCTTCACATAATGCATGACCGCGTTCAAAGTCACGATACACCTCAAAGGCTGGAAGAATCTGTCCATTCTCATTCAACATACCCATATTTTGAGCCCAGCTGTCAAGGTTATCATTTGGAACACATACAGGCTCCCAGTAGTAGACACCCATACCCATATGATCCGGGATAGAATCTACAATATGGAATACTAAATCTAAGGATTTTTTCTGTTCTTCGATTCCGGCAGGAAGACCGGCAGTCTTCATCTGTTCCGCAGAAATATGTCCCTGTGGACAGCTGCGCCAAGGATGCGCTGTTTCTACCACATATACCGGTAAATGATAACGTTCTACCAGCTGAAGCATGGAATTTTTTAAATCCATAAAGGTGCCATGCCAGAAGGAATAGAAGGAGATACCAATGCAGTCAATTGGAAGCATACCTGCATCGAACATGGCATCAAACCATTCCTTTAAATAATAGAATCGTCCGCCCTGGTCAAGGTGAATCATAACTTCGATATCAGGTGATACTTTACGGACTGCGGAAATTCCGGCATTTACAAGTTCTGCAAGCTGGTTATATTTTGGAACTTCTCCATCAGGAAAAAGCATACCGCTTCGTATTTCATTTCCGACCTGAACCATGTCAGGAAGACAGTTTTCGGCTGCAAGGGAGCGAAGAACCATAGTTGTATAATCAAAAACAGCAGCTTTTAATTCTTCGAAGCTAAGATTTTTCCAGGCATCCGGCTTTCTTTGCTGCCCCGGGTCTGCCCAATAATCGGAATAGTGAAAATCAAGCACAAAGTGCATATGATGTTCTTTTATCATTTTTGCCAATTTGATGGTGTCGGAAAGATTGCAATAGCCATGGGATTCGGCTACCAGTTCAGGATGATTCCAGATACGCAGACGTATGGAATTGACATTATTTTTTTCTAATATATTAAAGACCTCTACCGGATTCTGATGTTCATCCAGCACCTGCATATTGTGGTCAAGTCGTTCGAAAAGAGAGGAAATATCCATTCCTTTATAAAATTTTTTCATTTTTCAAAATCCTCCATATAAAGTAATACGATTATCGTCTTCCAAGCTGCCAAAAAGCAACAGCGCTGGCGGCTGCTACATTTAAAGAATCCACACCATGGGACATTGGAATTTTTACGGTATAATCGCAGTCTGCAATGGTGGAAGATGCAAGACCGTCCCCTTCTGTACCTAATATAATCGCTAACTTTTCCTCGGCCATAAGTGCTGCGTCGTCAATAGAAACAGAGTCTTCTGTTAAAGCCATAGCAGCAGTTTTAAATCCGAGTTTTTTTATGATTTCTAAGTCTGGTGCTGTACATTCTGTAGATTCCTTTCCAAGGAAGGTCCAGGGAATCTGAAAAACAGTCCCCATGCTGACTCTTATCGCACGACGATAAAGTGGGTTGCTGCAGGCAGGGGTAAGCAAAATGGCATCAATATTTAAGGCTGCAGCGGAGCGGAAAATGGCTCCTACATTAGTTGGATTTACAACATTTTCTAAAATAGCTATCCGGCGTGCATTATGACATACCTCTTCAATATTTGGAAGCTTGGGACGAAGCATGGCACACAGTACTCCGCGGGTCAGCTGAAAGCCTGTCAATTGGGTCAGTACATCGAAATCAGCTGTATAGATAGGAATATCGCCACAACGAGCAATCACATCTTTGGCTTCTCCAGTAATATGTTTTCTTTCCAGCAACAGTGAAACAGGAGTGCAGCCGGCATCAAGGGCGCGTTCCACTACCTTAGGACTTTCTGCAATGAAAAGTCCTTTTTCCGGTTCATGACGATTTAATAGCTGCGCCTCTGTAAGGCGGGCATAGACATCTAATTCCGATGCTGAAAAGTCAGTTATTTCAATAATATTTGGCATAAGTATCTCCTTGGTAGTAATTGCAAACGGTTGTAAGTGTTTGCGTGTAAAAATATTATAGTGGTATCTGGGAAGGGTGTCAAACCGGAGGTTGAAAGATAAAAAAATAATGTTAAGATGTATAATTGTATTTCTAATAAATAAAAAAGACAGGTGGAGAGGGAACGTATACAAAATGGCTGAAGCAATAGAAATGTGTATTGCTGGAATGTCAGTATAATGATAAGTTTAAGATTTGAGAAAGAGGCAAGGGATGAAAAAATATGATAAATATGTGAAGTGTATTTTTTTTGTAGCAGTCTTTGGAATGTTAATCAGTTTTTCTGCCTGTGATGAAGCACAAAAAGAAAATCAGATACAGACAGATAATTCAGAAGTAATGCCGACAGAAGATACAGGTAGAATGGAAAATGAAGATGAAGAGATAGTTGGAGAAAGCTGGAATGTAGAAGATTATGAGAATCTAAAGGATATTATCAGTATAAAAGAAAGAGATGTTGGGAAGGCAGAAAAGACGATTACATACAGCATTCGTTATCAGAGCGATGATTGTGAGGTTGTTTCTTATCTTGCTATTCCAAAAGATTGTTTAGAACAAAAGACAGCCTATCCGTGTATTATTTTTAATCGTGGAGGAAATCGTGAGTTTAGTGCAAATAAGGCTTCTGACATAGCATATTTAGCAGAGACTTCTGACAAAATTGTATTTGCATCACAATATCGTGGTGTAAGTGGTGGAACTGGCGAAGATGAATTTGGCGGAGCAGATTTGCAGGATGTATTGAAACTGGTAGATTTGTGCGAAGCATTTTCGTTTGTGGATATGGAGCAGCTTTATATGATGGGAATTTCCCGAGGTGGAATGATGACATATATGGCAGTCAGAGAAGACGACAGAATCAAAAAAGCGGTTGTTGTATCCGGGATTGCCGATGCTTTTATGAGCTATGAAGACCGGGATGACATGAAAGAAATATTTCAAGAATTAGTTGGTGGAACACCAGAGGAACTGCCGCAGGAATATGAAAAGAGGTCTGCTACTTATTGGGCGGAGGAGTTGAAGTGTCCGATTTTATTAATTCATAGTAAGCAGGATAAAAGTGTATATTATGCACAGGTGGAAAAAATGGCAGAATGTATGGAAAATGCCGGAAAAGAGTACAAGCTTGTGAGTTATGAGGATGACGTACATGGACTGCACCCGCAGGATTTTGAAATGATTATGGAGTGGTGTCAGACAGAGTAGAAAGGAGAAAAAAATGAAGATACGATGTGTGTGGGAACACAATGGAGATGACAGTATTTTATGGTCTGCTAATTTTGTAGGAGCATTTACAAGAGGAGAAGATAAAAACATTGCTATTGGTAAAATGGAGCAGGAAGTCCTGTCTTATTTGAGATGGAAGAATGAAAGTGTTTCAGAGTCATTTGAAGTTGAAATTGTACAGGAAAAGGATTCTGAATTGAATATTTGTGATGCAGATTCTGATGTACTTTTTAAACAGGAAGAAGAACCATTGACATTGGAAGAATATAGAGAATTAAAAGCATTGGCATTAAAGTCAGCAGAAGATTTTTTACGTTTATATGAATCAATGCCGGATAAAAATAAAAGTTCATTACCAAGAAGAAAGACATTTTATGGAGATGTGCCAAGAACTGCATTTGAAATGTATGAGCACACTAAAAATGTGAACAGCTATTATTTTAGTGAAATTGGAGTTGGGGCAGATAATGAAGGTTCAATTTTACAATGTAGGGAAAATGGTTTTCGACTGTTGGAACAGAAAAAAGACTTTTTGGATAGTTCAGTTATAGAAGGAAGCTATGAAGAATTATGGTCGTTGCGAAAGGTACTAAGACGCTTTATCTGGCATGACAGAATTCATGCAAAAGCAATGTATCGAATGGCAATTGCAACATTTGGAGCGGAAATTATTCCAAATGTATTTCAGTTTGAGTTATGATATGAAAACATATTGATAAACTTCTATATGATACTGTAATAATATATAAATGTTGAAATGCCACCTTGCTGGTATTAGAAACAATCATAGGAATATTTAAAGAAATTCTGGTAATGCTATTCTTAGTTTAAAACAGGAAAGATGTTTGGAGATAAAGAGGTGCGCAGATGAAAGAGAGCATTACATGGAGTAATTTAAATGGAAAAAGTAATAGTCCAATTGTTTTTTCCGTCAATAACATGAATGGCGTATCAGAGGATAGGAAGAGATGTTATAGCATTAATAACATGAATGGTGTGTCTTATGATATGGACAAGCATTTCAGTATTACAAATATGAATGGAATGTCAAATGGAAGATAAGAAGAAAGCCCCGAAGATAAAAATTATCTTTCGGGGCTTTTTCACTTTGTAATCAGATGAGCATAACGTGCGAGTTGTAGTTATTACTGCGTGCCGTACGTTAGTGAGAGATTCTTGTAAGTGAGATTGTTAGTTTTGAAAAATTCATCGGTAAGTTTTACGCATCCACCAGCTGCAAATCATATAATTTCTTATAAAGCCCATCCTGCTGTAAAAGCTCCTGATGGGTACCGGATTCTTTGATACGTCCTTTATGCATTACAATGATTTTGTCAGCGTGCTGAATCGTAGAGAGGCGGTGGGCAACCATAATGGTGGTGCGGCCTTCCATTAATTTTTCCAGTGCATTGGTAATTAAGGATTCTGTTTCGGTGTCGATGTTAGCAGTTGCTTCGTCTAAGACAAGAATCGAAGGATTGTAGGCTAAGGTTCTTGCAAAGGAGAGCAGCTGACGCTGACCTGCGGATAAGGTACTTCCACGTTCGGTAACCGGGGCATCGTAGGCATCCGGCATTTTTTCGATAAAGGAATCGGCATTTACGATGTGGGAAGCGCGCTTTATATCCTCTAAGGAAATATCTTCATTTCCAAGAGAAATGTTGCTCTTAATATCTCCGGTAAAAATAAATACATCCTGCTGTACCTGACCGATAGCGGCACGAAGCACATCTGTATCAATATCTAAAATATTTACTCCGTCAATTAAGATTTCCCCTTTTTGAATGTCAAAATAACGTCCAATCAGATTTAAAATCGTAGATTTACCGGCACCGGTAGCACCGACAAAAGCAACCTTTTTGCCCGGCTCAATGACAAAGCTGACATCCTTTAAGATGTAATCCTCTTTTTCATAGGCAAACCATACATGCTTAAATTCGATGCGTCCCTGAATCTGAACATCTACCGGGTTAGCCGGGCTTACAATTTCCGGTTTCTCGTCTAATATCGAGAAGATTTTTTCCGCAGAGGCAAGAGAGGACTGGAGGGTACCAAACTGCTCTGCCAGCTCCTGAATCGGTTCAAAGAAGGAACTGATGTAGGTAATAAAAATAAATAGTGTACCAAGGGAAAGGGTTCCTGCTAATACAGAGGAACTTCCAGTTCCGATGACGATAATCATGGCAATAATGGAAAGCAGATAAATTGACGGACGGAAAATGGCAAAGGTCATAACCTCCCGCCAGTTGGCACGGAAGAGCTCCTCTGATTTTCCGGAAAATTCCTCGTACTTTTCTTTTTCCCTTGCAAATACCTGAATTAGTTTCATGCCGGAGATATGCTCGGATAAAAAGGTGTTCAGTTCTGTAATTTTATTTCTGGTAATTTTGTATGCCTTTCTTGACATAAAACGGAAATAAAAGGTTAATACAGTTACAAAAGGCAGCAATGCAAAAGAAACTAACGCCATGCGCACGTCAATCGACAGCATAACGATTGCGTAGCCGATGATTTTTACAATGTTTTTAAAGAGCTTTACTAAAATAGTGGTAAAAAGCTCGTTTACTGCTTCAGTATCATTAGAAACTCTTGTTACAAGTTTTCCCACCGGAGTGGTATTAAAAAAGCTTAAGGAGAGGCTGTGAATGTGGGTAAAGACCTCTTCACGAAGCTTATATACAATACTTTGCCCCATTTTCTGTAAAATCCAGGTATTTACTGCATTTAAGAGAAAGCCTGCAAGCAATACAAAAAGGTAAAGGGCAGCAGCAGCAAGAATTCCGGTAAAATCATAATGTCGGAGTTCTTTTAATTCATCTCTGGTAAGTAAAACGGCACCATCAGAAACATATTTTTTAAGTATTTCATTATCTGCCCCGGATAGGATTTCTGTTTCCTCAAGGGAAAGGTTTTCTGCCATATAATACTGATTCTCATATAAAAGAATCTGATAATAATTTGTTGAAGAATCGTCAAATTCCCTTGTCAGATAAATATCTTTATAAGAAACAGCGCCATTAGCATCCGCAGTGGTCTCTGTAAAAGGATAGTAGTATCCGTTAATATAATTATCGATGGCATTTCCAATAATAATCGGGCGGTAAAGCTCCACAACAATAATAAAAAGTACAAGAATGGAGGCTGTGGTCATCACCCATTTATGCGGTTTTAAGTAAGATAATAAACGTTTCATGATTCCTCACCTCCGTTGAAGGCTGCTCTTTTTTCACCGATGGCTGCCTCTAACTGCTGTTTTTCAAACATATCCCGGTAAATGCCATTCTGCTGCATCAGACTTTCGTGATTTCCGATTTCCTTTGCCTCACCATCCTCTAATACCAGGATGATATCTGCATTCTGAATTGTGGAAATACGATGGGCAATCAGAATCGTGGTTTTTCCGGCACGGTTTGTTTTTAAGTTGCTAAGAATACGTTCCTCGGTGTCAGTATCTACCGCGGAAAGTGCATCATCTAAAATCAGAATTGGTGCATTTTTCATTAAAGCTCTGGCAATAGAGCTGCGCTGCTTTTGACCACCGGATAGGGTAACGCCCCGTTCCCCAACGATGGTTTCATAGCCATCCGGGAATGCAATAATGTTATCGTGGATACAGGCTGCTTCGGTTGCCCGGGTAATTGCTTCCATATCCTCATCTTCTACACCAAAGGCAATGTTTGATTTTAAGGTGGCAGAAAAAAGGAAATTATCCTGAGGAACATAGGCAATATTTTCCCTCAGGGTTTTTAATGGAATGGTATTAATGTCTCTTCCATCAATTAAAATCATGCCCGGCTTTGTATTGTATAAATGAAGCAGCAGATTTACTAACGTGGACTTTCCATTTCCGGTACGACCAATAATGGCGAGGGTAGTGCCGGCGGGTACCTGCAGGTTGATATCCTTTAAGGTAGGCTCGGTGTGACCATTATGTAAGAAGGTAAGATGGGAAAAAGTAATGTCTCCCTGAATTTCTTCTATCTTTTCTACCTCTTTGGAATCAAAGATTTCCGGCTTTTCTTCAAAAATATCCTGTACACGGCGGATAGAAGCAGAGCCCTGGGAAAACATATTGATAGCTTCACCACAGGCAAGCATTGGCCATACCAGCATGTTAATATACTGGTTAAAGGCAACAAAACGTCCAAGGGTGATATCGCCAACTAATGCCAGATAACCGCCATAAATTAAAGTAATCAGACTGGATATACCGATAATTACATCTAAAAGCGGCATCACTACAGACTGCAGTTTTGCAATACTTAAGTTCTTTTCCATGGTATCCCGGTTTGCCTTGGAAAATTCATAAAATTGTGCCCGTTCTCTGACAAAGGCTTTGATGACCCGGACACCGGAAAAGCTTTCCTGTACATAATCGGTAAGGTTGGATACCGACTCCTGACGGTTTTTAAAGCGGGCATGAATGATTTTTCCATAATAGATTTCTCCGATACAGATAAGAATCATTGGAATGATTGCCATAAGCGTTAATTTTACATCAACGTAGGTCATCATCTGGCCGATTACCATAAAGGTCATAACAAGAGCATCAAAGACACAGATAATTGCCGGACCAATGGACATACGGATGGCATTTAAATCACTGGTAAAACGGGTCATTAAATCTCCGGTTTTGTGTTCGTTATAGTATTCCACACTCATTTTTTCCAGATGTGCAAACATATCATTACGAAGTTCTTTTTCAATGGAGCGGGCACCGCCAAAGATAAAGAAACGCCAGAGAAAACGTCCGATAGCAAGAGAAAGCCCTAAAATAAAAATGCTAAGCAGACATTGTTTGACACCATTCCAGTCTAGTGTATGGTCTGCAAGCCCATCGGTGATGGTTCCGGTCAGCTTTGGAATAAACAGGTTGGCAAAGTCTACCACAAAAAGTGTAATAATTCCTGCGATATATCGAAAACGGTGTTTTTTTACATACTGGAAAATAAATTGAAATGTGTTCATAAGAAATCTCCCCTTTCTACTAATTATTCAACTGTCTGACATGGGTTAAGATGGCGTGAGATACCAAAATGTGTCAGTAGAAAAACGTTGTGCTAACTATTGTATACCTGTAAACCGGAACTTTCAAGGGAAATGGAGAGTTACCTGCAAAATAATATTTTTTTACATAATTTACATTATCGACAGGTTGTATCATTCGCCTTTATTCTGTTGATAATAAAACCTTTTCGATGCCTGTCAAAAGTTTTGAATTTCTATTGTTTTGTCCGGTGAAAACGATATATTTTATGTCTGCTCAAGGTTGTACAAAAAATAAAAATGTGTTCGCACGAAAACGGAAATTTGCTTTCGCAGCCTTTTTAGTACATCTTGCAGGGCATTTTTACAAAACAGAATCCGGCGAACGAGGGTAACACTACTTAAATACTTTAAGTAACGTATGAAATCCCTTTCGGTAGCCGGATTCCAATAATGACTTTGTAAAAGTGCCCTGCTAGAATGTACTTGAAGGCTGCAGTCGCAAATTTCCGTTTCGTGTCGGACACATTTTTATTTTTGTACAACATATGAGCAGACACAAAACGATTATTCATCGGACAAAACAAAGAAATTCTAAAACTTTATCCAAGGTCACCAAAAAGGTTTCCTTACAACAGAATAAAGGCGTTTGTTAAATGTTCCGATAATGTAAATTATGTTATAAAATATTATTTTGCAAGTAACATCATAATTTTGTTGCTGCGTTCGATGAATTTTGTCATGGCATCTACAGATAACTGCTGGTTGGAAAGAACTGCCAGGTCATAAAGCTGTTCACAGAACATTGGTACATTTTCAGAATCTTTATTTTCGAAAATGTATTTTACAAGCTCGTTGTTGGCATTTAAGGTTAAGGTCTGATCAGCAGCAAACATGCTCATATCCATAGCACCCATACCGTTCATGGCATACATCTTCATCATATCCTGCATACGTCTTCCTTCTTCGGAAAGAGTGATGATAGAAGAGATGTTTTCATTTTTTAATTTGTCAACGCGGATTGTTAATTTATCGTTGTTTAATGCTTTCTTGAATACTTCTGTTAATGCCTCTGTTTCCGCCTTTAAGTCATCGGTGTTTTCATCTCTTAAGGATTCTGTTACATCAGCGTCAATACGCATGAATTTGTAGGTATCGTTACGCTGTTCAAGCTGTGAAATGAAGGAAGTATCAATATTGTGGTTTAAGATAACTGCCTGCATATTCTGTTCCTTGAAAAGCTTGATGTACTGTCCCTGCTGAACCATATCTGTTACATAATAGATAACCTTGCGTTCATCTTTTTCTTCTGCGTTGTCGGAAGCTTCTTCGGTAATTGGATTGCCTTCTGCATCTAATACTTCAGGAGCATCTTCCTTTTCTTCTTTTACTAATAATTCCGGAAGAGTTAAATATTTATCCTCTAAGTTTTTGAAAAGGATGTAGTCATTCATTTTATCGCAGAATTTTGTATCCTTTAAGCAGCCGAATTTGATGAATGGGCTGATATCATCCCAGTATTTTTCGTAGTTTTCTTTTTCTGTTTTGCACATACCGGAAAGTTTGTCTGCAACTTTTTTGGTGATGTACTCGGAAATCTTTTTCACGAAGCCGTCATTCTGTAATGCAGAACGGGAAACGTTCAATGGAAGGTCCGGACAGTCAATCACACCCTTTAACAGCATTAAGAATTCAGGGATTACTTCCTTAATATTGTCAGCAATAAATACCTGATTGTTGTATAATTTAATGGTTCCTTCAATGGAATCATATTCGGTATTAATCTTAGGGAAATAAAGGATTCCTTTTAAGTTGAATGGATAATCCATATTTAAGTGAATCCAGAATAATGGCTCTTTGTAATCTAAGAATACTTTGCGGTAGAAGGCTTTGTATTCTTCATCAGTACAGTCTTTTGGATTCTTTGCCCACAATGGGTTTGTATCGTTTAAAGCAAGAGGACGTTTTACGATTTTTAAACGGTCTTTTGCAGGAGATACTTCTACGATTTCTTTTTCGCCATTCTCGTTTTCTTTTTCTTCTGTTTTGGCTTCTTCATGGATTTCTTCCACAACAATATCAGTATCTAATTTATCCTCTACGTCAATGGTTTCATACTGTGTTTCAGCATTTGCTTTGGATACATAGATTGGTGTAGGCATGAAAGAGCAGTATTTGGAGATAACTTCTTTGGCACGGTATTCGTTGGCAAATTCTAAAGAATCTTCATTTAAGTATAAAGTAATTTCTGTACCAACGCCTTCCTTGCTGCCGTCCTCCATATCAAACTCTGTACCGCCATCGCAGGACCAGTGAACTGGTGTGGCATCCTTTTTATAGGATAAAGTATCAATTGTTACACGGTCTGCAACCATGAATGCAGAGTAGAAACCAAGTCCGAAATGACCGATAATCTGGTCGTCGTTGGCTTTGTCTTTATATTTTTCAATGAAGTCTGTTGCACCGGAAAATGCAATCTGGTTGATATATTCTT
>CAYMIS010000065.1:0-20044 GCA_964390485.1 uncultured Roseburia sp.
ATCCTTTAATAAAGCTGCCATTGCTCCTGTTGCTTTTAAATCATCCGCAGTTACAGGCTTACCATCAAATGTATAAGCAACGATAATACGTCCTAATCTTCTCTTTAAATCCTGCATATCATCTGCAAGACATAAAATTGCCATAATTTCAGAAGCAACTGTGATAACAAAATGGTCTTCTCTTACCATTCCATCCCCTTTGCTTCCAAGACCTACTACTACATTACGCAGTACCCGGTCATTCATATCAAGACATCTTTTCCATACAATCTGTCTTGGGTCAATCCCCAGCTCGTTTCCCTGCTGGATATGATTATCTAATAATGCTGCCAATAAATTGTTCGCAGAGGTGATTGCATGAAAATCACCTGTAAAATGAAGATTCAACTCCTCCATTGGTACAACCTGGGCATATCCGCCACCGGCAGCACCACCTTTAATTCCAAAACATGGTCCTAAAGAAGGCTCGCGCAGTGCGATTACCGCTTTCTTACCAAGCTTGCCAAATGCCTGTCCTAATCCAACACTGGTAGTCGTTTTTCCTTCTCCTGCCGGGGTCGGATTGATAGCAGTTACAAGAATTAATTTACCGTCTTTATTATCTTTTACACGTTCCATTAATTCATCCGATATTTTTGCTTTATATTTACCATATAACTCAATATCATCCTCTTTAATATCTAACTTCTCTGCTACCTCTCTGATATGAAGCATTTTAGCTTCCTGCGCAATCTGAATATCACTCTTCATTTTGTTCCTCCAATCTACTTTTTAACAAAAATATATTGTTTTACCAGATGTAAATTTGCCCTGCCAAGGCAGTGCATCTTCTAAAAATTACCATATATTTCCGGTGTTGTATAGTCCAAAAAAAATATTTGGAACTATCGGCACAATCTTACAAATATTCTTCTTTGTATTGTTCAAATTGTTCAGCACTCATAAGTACACGTCTTGGTTTTGTGCCTTCTTCCGGTCCAACAATACCGGCTTCTTCTAACTGATCCATAATTCTTGCCGCCCGGTTAAAGCCTACTTTAAAGTAACGCTGGAGCATTCCAATCGAACCTTTTTCTTTATCAATCAGAAGCTGTGCAGCCTCTGCAAAATAGGCATCTCTACCATCCATACTGTCGCCTCTTCCATCAATTCCAACGGAACCAGAGGAATTTTCCATATTGTTTAGCTTTTCTTCAATCTCAGAACTGTAGGATACCATTCCATTGTTCTGCTCTTTTAAGAAGCTTACAACTTCAGATACTTCCTTATCGGAAACAAAGGCACCCTGAATACGGATTGGTTTTGGCACTCCCTGGGGATTAAATAACATATCACCCTTTCCAAGTAGCTTTTCTGCACCATTCATATCAAGGATAGTTCTGGAATCAATACCGGAGGTTACTGCAAAGGCAATTCGGCTTGGCATGTTTGCCTTAATCAGACCAGTAATAACATTTACCGATGGACGCTGTGTTGCAATAATCAAGTGGATTCCACAGGCTCTCGCCAACTGAGCCAGACGACAGATTGCTTCTTCCACATCATTGGATGCAACCATCATCAAATCCGCCAGCTCGTCTACAATAATCACAATCTGTGGCAGTTTCTGCGGCTTATCTTCGCCTTCAATATTGACAAGGCTTTCTACTTTTGCATTGTAGCCCTTCAAATCACGAACGCCTGCTTCCGCAAATTTCTGATAACGGTCTGTCATTTCAGCTACTGCCCAATGCAGTGCACCGGCAGCCTTTTTCGGGTCTGTTACAACCGGAATCATAAGATGTGGTATTCCATTATAAACGCTAAGTTCCACTACCTTCGGGTCAATCATAATAAATTTAACATCCTTCGGGTCCGCCTTATATAAAATACTCATAATAATCGTATTGATACACACCGACTTACCAGAGCCGGTTGCTCCGGCAATTAATAAATGAGGCATTTTAGCAATGTCTGTCACATTTACCTTGCCACCGATATCACGTCCCACCGCAAAGGTAATATTAGAGGCTGCTGACTGGAATTCACTTGATTCAATCAGTTCCCGGAAAGATACCATAACATTTTCTTTATTTGGAACTTCAATTCCCACAGCAGCTTTTCCAGGAATTGGTGCTTCAATTCGAATGTCTGCAGCTGCAAGATTTAACTTAATATCATCCGCAAGATTTACAATTTTACTTACCTTAACCCCCATTTCCGGTTGTAATTCATAACGGGTTACTGCAGGTCCACAGCTGACGTTGGTAATGGTAACATTTACCCCAAAATTCTTTAAGGTCTGCTGCAATTTATTGGCTGTTTCCTGCAAATGCTGTCTGGAATCCCCCTGTTTCTTTTCCACCTGACTTAATAAATCAACCGGCGGGAAAATATATTTCTTCTCAGGCTCTGTTCCCTGCATAATTTCATTCTGAATATCATGAATACCACTTTCGATATCCTCTTTGCTCTGCTTTGGCTTTCTTTTTGCCTGTATTGCCTCCTCGGAATATGCAGAAGGCATTTCCGGTTCTATCTCCCTACTGTTATAATTTGTCACAGTTTCACTTTTTTGTAACGATGGCTGAACTTCGTTTAATAATTCAGAAGAAGCTGTGTTGTCAAAGGAAGAGGTACTATGTAACTCATGCACATTTGATTCAGCAGAAAAAACAGGTTCTTCCGGCATATCCGCCAAAATGCTATTTTCCTGAAACATCCCCTGTACTTTAAGAGGAGCTTCCTCTGAAACGTCATCCATTCCCCCTGCTGTTAATGTCACCTGACTTTCTTCTGTAACCTCCGGCATTTCCAAATATTGTTCGATATTAATCTCACTCACTTCATCCGAAACTGTTTTATTGGTCGGTAGAACACGGGTGTCAATGGCAACGCCTTCCACTTTCTTATCCATCCGGCGAAGTTCTCTTTCTTCTCTCCGCTGTTCTGCAATTTCACGATAACGCTCATTATTTTCTTTTGCTGCCTCGTAAACCTTTCTGCCGCCCTTTTGCATTCCTCGAAGAGCAGATTTCTCTGTAATTAAAACAAGGCAGATAATAAGAACTACTGCATCAATTACATATGTACCAACAACGCCAAAGTTCGGAACAAAAAGCTGTGCCATCAGCCCGCCTAAAAAGCCGCCTCCCAGCTTATTTTCAAAGCAATAACGATATGCTTCCACACCACCGATTACATCCTTGCCTCGTAAAATCAATTCAATAAACAGGCACATAAACAGGATTGCTAAAATCGTGGCAACAATTTTAACCATGGCGATGCTGTTTCCTTTATTTGATACTGCAAAAAATGTCCCTATTAATAATACAATCGGGAAAATATATGCAATTAAACCAAAAACACCAAAGAAAAAGCCGCTTACTGTATTTCCAATCTTACCACCAATCCCAAAATTACTGATAAAAAGTAAAATGGAAACTGCCAGAATAAGCCAGAGAATTACTTCTCTTGTAAAATTTTCATGCTCCTGCTGATTCTTTTTGCTCGTATTTCTGCGCCCTGAGGTTGATGCTTTTGTTGTTTTCTTTTTTGTTGATGAACGATTTTTTGTTTGTGCTGCCAAATTGTTACCTCCAAACTATCTATTACCTGTGGCTATACCATATAGAAAAATCCTCCAATGGAAATACAGCCCACAATCAGACAGTATATTGCAAATCCACGGAACTTCTTCCTTTTCACAATAGCCAGCATGGTTTTGATACAAATATAGCCAATGACTGCCGCAATTACCATACCAACAATATAGTATGCAATCTCTGTACCGGATACAGTCATTTTTTCAAAATCCTTTAATTCTACCAGCATTGCACCCAGAATTGCCGGTACGGACATTAAAAAAGAATATTTCACTGCAAACTTACGGTTGAAACCGCTGACCAGACATGCCGTAAGTGTTGCACCACTTCTAGAAAGCCCCGGTAATATCGCTATTCCCTGAGCGATACCAATTCCAAATGCATTCGAATATGTAATATCCTTTGGAACCTTGTTCCCACCCTTGCAAAAATCTGCAACCAAAAGCAGAATTGCTGTAACGATAAGACAAATTCCCGGAATCAGCAGAATATCCTGCGCCTGCTCTACTACATTTTTTCCTACGATTCCAATAATTCCTGTTGGAATCGAGGAAAAAATGATTAACACTACAAATTTACGATACCCGCTGTTTACAATGTTTCGATAATCACTATACGCTAATTCGCCTCTTGCTTTTTTCGATGAATTTCCAAGAAATAAACACACATTTCTGAAAAAAAGTGTACAATTGACCACTACATCACAAACAATGCCTATCCCTTCTATTATCATCCGAAAAATATCCCTGTAAAAAACAACGCAGATTGCCAGCAGAGTTCCTACATGAAGTAATACATCAAAAAGAATCCCTGTATCTGTATTTACATGGAATAAATTTTTAAACAAAGCAAGATGTCCTGAACTGCTGACGGGCAAAAATTCAGTAATTCCCTGAATAATTCCCATTACAATCGCCTCAATCAATGACATAACTGCCCCCTTATCCTCTGTTGTTTCCCTCGTATGTCCACAATCAGCCCTTTATCACATACGAAGTAATTTTACCATATTTAGAGCGAATTGTCATCAAAAAGGTTTTTGCCTACCATATTTAGTTATTTATCCTGATTCTTTACTTTGCGGATTTCTTCATGAAGCTTTTCAAAGGCCTGATGGATTCCTCCTACTTCATTTATCAGCCCTTCTTCTACTGCACATTTTCCAACAAGAATTGTTCCTAAATCCTTTGTTAATATTCCTGTATTCATCATCAGCTCTTCTAAACGTTCCTTTTTAGCGGTGGAATGGCTGGCAATAAACTCTAAAATCCTATCCTGCATCTGCTTAAAATAATCATAGGTTGGCTGTGCTCCTATCACAGTTCCATTCATACGCACCGGATGAATTACCATCGTGCCTGATGGTACAATAAAGGAATAATCTGTAGAAACAGCCAATGGAACTCCAATGGAATGACTGCCGCCAAGAACTAAGGATACGGTTGGTTTCTCAATGGATGCTATCATTTCGGCGATTGCAAGTCCGCTCTCCACATCGCCACCTACGGTGTTTAACAATAGCAATAATCCATCCACTTCCTTATCCTCGTCAATTGCAGCAAGTTTCGGAAGTACATGCTCATATTTTGTTGTCTTAGTGGAAGATGGAAGACATTCATGACCTTCAATCTCACCAATAATCGTAAGCATAGAAATGCGATGCTCATCTCCTTCTAATTCCAGCTGTCCAAATTCCTTAACCTCTTCGTTTTTCTCATTTCTTATTTCCTGCTTTTCTGATTCGCTCATGATATCCTCCTGCTATAATATCCTGTTTTTTGAAAGTACATCTGTGCACGAAGTGCTTTTATTTTATAGGAAGTTCAACGAACTTTCCTACAGAATAAGAAAAGGGATGTCTTGCGACATCCCTCTTTAGAGTTACCAAATATTCTTTTTTTATACATTAATAACCTAATAAATAGTTATATAAGCCTTCGTACTTTCCTTTTGAGGATCTCCATGAATAATCATTTGCCATTCCTCTGTCAATCATCTGATTCCACTGTTTCTTGCGGTCAAAATAAATATGTTTTGAATAATTGATGACATTCAACATCTCTTCGCCATTGTAATTTGCGAAGGAGAAACCGTCACCCTTATTCTCATATTCATTGAAAGGTTTTACCGTATCACGTAATCCACCGGTCTCACGTACAATTGGCACTGTTCCATAACGGAAAGAAATCAGCTGTGTCAATCCACATGGTTCAAACTGGGATGGCATTAAGAATGCATCTGCAGCTGCATAAAGCTTATGAGCCAATTCATCGGAATAACAGATATTTGCAGAAACTCTGTCACCATATTTCCATGCATAATGGCGGAACATATTTTCATACTGTGGGTCACCGGTTCCGATTACAACAAACTGTGTGTAGTCATCTACGATACGGTCAATCACATAATTGATTAAATCCAAGCCCTTCTGGTCAGTTAATCGTGAAATCAGACCAATCATGTATTTCTTCTTATCAACCGCCAGACCAAGCTCTTCCTGAAGTTTTAATTTGTTATTAATTTTCTTCTTGCGGAAGTTTTCAGCATTATAATTTGTGTAGATTTTCTTGTCTGTTTCCGGATTGTAAACCTCATAGTCAATTCCGTTTACAATTCCCTGCATATCATAATGTCTTGCTGAAAGCAGTCCATCTAAGCCTTCTCCATAATATGGTGTCTGAATCTCCCATGCATAGGAATCACTAACAGTAGTGATATAATCAGCATAGACAAGTCCACCCTTTAACATATTGGCATCTTTCTTAAACTCCAGCTTATCCGGAGTAAATAAATCTGCCGAAAAACCGGTTAAACCTTTCATCGTCTTAATATCCCATACACCCTGAAATTTCAGATTGTGAATCGTAATAATAGATTTCATTCCCCAATAGAAGGAATCTGCCTGAAATTCATTTTTCAGATATACAGGAATCAATCCTGTCTGCCAGTCATGACAGTGAATTAAATCAGGACGGAAATTAATCTGCTTCAACATAGACAAAACTGCTTTGTCAAAGAAAACAAATTTCTCAATATCATAACGGGTATCTCCATATGGTGTATCACCCGTAAAATATTCCTGATTGTCAATAAAATAGTAGGTAATGCCATTATAAACATACTTTAAAATTCCTACATACTTGTCCTGTATGTAGTTTCCGGCATCCATCCAAAAATGAGCCACATACTCAAACTGACTTCTGAACTTTTCCGGGATACAGCTATAATTAGGAATAACCACTCTTACATCCCACTCGTTCTTGTCAAATTCCTTTGGTAATGCTCCACAAACGTCTGCCAATCCACCTGTCTTAATAAATGGAACACATTCTGATGCTGCAAAAAGTATTTTCTTCATAGTCACCCTCCACATATTATTGATACATTATTTGAGTTTATACACATTCTAAAGCCTGTGCTAAATCAGCAATAATATCCTCTACATTTTCAATTCCAACGGAAAGACGAATTAAATCGGATTCGATTCCCGCTTCTTTTAACTGTTCTTCTGTCATCTGACGATGTGTATGACTCGCCGGATGAAGGACACAGGTTCTTGCATCTGCAACGTGTGTTACAATTGCTGCAAGTTTTAAGCTATCCATAAATTTAACTGCTGTTTCACGGTCGCCCTTTACCCCAAAGGACATAACACCGCAAATGCCATTTGGCAGATATTTCTCTGCCAAGGCATGATATTTATTGTCTGGAAGTCCTGCATAATTTACCCATGCAACCTTCTCATGATTACTTAAAAATTCAGCAACCTTTTTCGCATTTTCACAATGTCTTGCAACTCTTAAATGAAGTGTCTCAAGACCTACATTTAATAAAAAGCAGTTCATCGGTGAAGGGATAGAACCCAAATCACGCATCAGCTGCGCAGTTGCTTTTGTAATATAAGCACCTTTGCCGAATTTCTCGGCATATGTAATTCCGTGGTAAGATTCATCCGGTGTAGTAAGACCCGGAAATTTATCTGCATGAGCCATCCAGTCAAAATTACCGGAATCAATAATTGCTCCACCAACTGCCATTGCATGTCCATCCATATACTTTGTGGTGGAATGTGTTACAATATCTGCTCCCCATTCAAAAGGACGGCAGTTAATTGGTGTAGCAAAGGTATTATCAATAATGAGTGGTACCCCATTATCATGGGCTGCCTTTGCGAATTTCTCGATATCTAAAATCACGATAGATGGGTTTGAAATTGTTTCTGCAAAAACAAGCTTTGTATTTGGTTTAAATGCTGCGCATAATTCCTCGTAAGAAATATCAGGATTAACAAAGGTACAATCAATTCCCTGTTTCTTTAAGGTGGTTCCTAAAAGGTTAAAAGTTCCGCCATATACTGCATTTGAACAAATAATATGGTCTCCTGCTTCACAAATATTAAATACAGCGTAATAATTTGCCGCCTGACCGGAGGAAGTAAGCATTCCTGCATAGCCACCTTCTAAGGCTGTGATTTTCGCTGCTACAGCATCATTAGTAGGGTTCTGCAATCTTGTATAAAAATATCCATCTGCTTCTAAGTCAAACAGTTTTCCCATGTGGTCACTGTCCTCATATTTAAAAGTAGTGCTCTGATAAATTGGCAGCACTCTTGCTTCACCATTCTTTGGCTGCCAGCCACTTTGAATACATTTCGTCTCAATCCGATAATCTTTTTCCATTGTAGTACTCCTCTTTTTCCATATCATATATATAAATTATGATATAACATTTCCAATAATAATTCTATAGTTTTTTATGCTTTACTGCAAGAAAGATATTAAAAGATTATTTAAGAATTTTTTCCATCCAAATATATCTCTTTCTTAATATAAAAAAACTTTCTCTACAGCTATTTTTGTAAAGAAAGTTTTTTATTTATATAAGTCAGCTCCTGTCAGATTTTATTCGTCCCAGTTATGATAAACCTCTTGAACATCATCTTCTGCATCTAACAAGTCAAGAATACGATTAATGTTTGTCAAATCCTCGTCTGCTGTTAATTCCACATAATTCTGTGGAATCATTGTAACCTCTGCCTGAGCCATTGGAATATTTTCTGCTTCTAATGCACTTCTTACTGTTTCAAAATCATCTGGAGTGGTAAGAACCTCAAAGCTGTCCTCTTCCTCTGCAAAATCTTCTGCTCCGGCATCTAATGCAATCATCATAAGGTCATCTGCTTCCATATCGCATTCTTCTTTTGCAATAATAATCTGACCTTTTTCATCAAACATATAAGATACACAGCCCTGTGTACCAATGCTTCCATGTCCTTTGGTAAAGGCATTTCTTACATTTGCTGCTGTACGGTTTTTGTTATCTGTTAAACATTTTACAATGATAGCTGTTCCGCTTGGACCATAGCCTTCATATGTACAATATTCGTAGTTTACGTTTCCAAGTTCACCAGCAGCTTTTTTAATACCACGTTCAATCGTATCGTTAGGCATATTGTTGGATTTTGCTTTTGCAATTACCTGTGCCAGCTTATAGTTATTTGCCGGGTCTGAACCACCCTCTTTTACTGCAACTGCAATTTCTCTACCGATAATTGTAAAGATTTTTCCTTTTGCAGCATCATTCTTCTCTTTCTTATGCTTAATATTGGCAAATTTTGAATGTCCTGACATAAATTCATAACCTCTCTTTATTAAAAATTTTCCTTAATCATAATTCATCAGACGTTTTATTCTACCACCATTTCATTTTCCTGGCAAGAATCATCCTCACTGAAAGCAGACCGTTCCGGAAGCTTTGTTATCTTCACAGATTTAATCATTTTGTGTTCAATTGCAAGCACCTCAAATAAATAGCCATAAGCTTCTGCCGAAAAAGATTCTCCTTCTGATGGAATCTTACCTATCAGAGAAATTATAAGACCATTTAGGGTATCAAATTCGTCCTCTTCTTCCCTCTCAATTCCTAATGTTTCTAATGCATCCTCTAATGGTGTCATGCCGCTCATAATAAAACTTCCATCAAACATTCGCTCAATCAGAAGCTCCTCTTCGTCATGCTCATCCTCAATATTGCCTACGATTTCCTCTAAAATATCCTCCATCGCCACAATACCAGAGGTTTGTCCATATTCGTCCACAACGATAACCATATGACTTTTCTCGGACTGCATTCTTGTAAATAAGGTATTGATATTACGGGTTTCAGGAATCACTTCAATTTCCCTGATTAAATCATTGATTTCATTAATCGGTTTATCAAACAGGTGATGTTCCTGACTTAATGCCAGCGCCTCCTTAATATGAAGCACTCCAATAATATTATCGATATCTTCTAAAAATACAGGATATCTGGAATAATTATTTTCTTTTAAAAAGCTTAAAGCCTCTAAGAATGTCATTGAACCATCCATCGCAATCACATTTTTGCGGTGTGTCATGATATCCTTTGCTTCTTTATCTGCAAATTCAAAAATATTGTGTATCATTTCCGCTTCACTGGCCAGTAAAACACCTTGTTCATGCCCTTCATTGACCATGGAAATAATCTCTTCTTCTGTCACATCATCAAGTTCTTTTAATGGGTCGATTCCGAATAATTTTGCAATCAGATTCGATATCATATCCATTACAGCAATTAATGGAAAAAATGCAACTTCGATAATACGGAAAAGCATTACCAGCCCACGGCTCCATGCATCTGCTTTTCTGGAAGCAATTTTCTCTGGAATAAAAATACCAAATATCAGCATCAATACCAGTAATACAACAAAAATAAGCAGACTCTGTAATGAAGACATAAAAAACGATGTTTCATCCGGAAAGAAAAAGTTCTTCCATAACGGGACAAGTATAAATCCCATCAGCATATGTATTGTCAGCATAGCAAGCTGACAAACATGTGTGTATCTTGAAGTTTTATCCAGATAACACATTAATAATTCTGCTTTTCTGTTGCCATCCTTTGAAAGCTTCTCGACAGATGCTTCGTTCAGATTCTGCATTGCTGCCAGAAATCCGAAAACAATTGCATTCATCGCCAGTAATACCACAAAAATAATCATCCCTGTAGTGGGACTGCCACCATCATCCATAGTTTTTC
The DNA here is from genome assembly GCA_964390485.1 of uncultured Roseburia sp. Lineage (GTDB taxonomy): Bacteria > Bacillota > Clostridia > Lachnospirales > Lachnospiraceae > Roseburia. The sequence continues at coordinate 10,644 of CAYMIS010000065.1, forward strand.
TCCTTTTGTTTTGTTTATTTAAAGCATTTGAAATCATACCATTTCATAGCGAAATAGTCAAGGGCAGGACTTACCGCAGCATTCTTATGTAAGCAGCTCTAAGCTGATTTCAAGGGCTTTATCTACTTTTCCAAGTATCTGGTTGTCTAAATGACACACCTTATCTTTCAATCGTTTTTTGTCAATTGTCCGAAGCTGTTCTAACAGAACAACCGAATCCTTCACTAAATCGTATTTTTCGCAATCTAGTTCGACATGTGTTGGAAGCTTTGCTTTATTCATCTGAGAGGTAATTGCCGCACAGATAACCGTAGGGCTGTGTCTGTTTCCAACATCATTTTGTATAATAAGCACCGGTCTTACACCGCCCTGCTCTGATCCAACCACCGGTCTTAAATCTGCGTAAAAAATATCACCACGTCTAATAATCATACTTATACACTCCATAATCAAGCATTTTCTATTTTCCTGTTTACGGATAGTATTTCCATTTTTTACGGGTGTATTCTAAAATTATTCCGAAAAATAATCTTTCTCGCTGATTACCTTTCCATTCTTCACAAATATCCTTGGAATCCGCTTTCCTAAATCACAGACAAACTCATAGTTAAATCGTCCTGAAATCTCGCCTAATTCCTCAAAGGTTATGGTATGTTCACCATCTGTCCCTGCCAGTGTAACCTCATCTCCAATTTTTACATCCGGAATATCTGTGACATCTACCATAAACTGATCCATACAGACTCTGCCACAAATTGGTGCCATCTTTCCATGAATCAGTACCTTTCCTTTACCGGAAAGTCCACGGCAATAACCATCTCCGTAGCCCACCGGAATGGTGGCAATCCTCCGTTCTGCGCTGGTTACATAGGTTCCGCCATAGCTTACTTCCCTGCCGGCTTCTAATTTTTTTACATAAGCTACATGGGACTTTAATGTCATTACCGGTTTCAAATCAATACTGCTTCGTTCCACCTCATTAGAAGGCCATAAACCATACATAATGATCCCTGCCCGCACAATATCCATATAGGATTCCGGAACTTCTGCAATACCGGCACTATTTGCACAATGTTTTAGCGGAATCTGAAGACCTCTCTCTTCTAACATCTGTATCATATTCTTAAAAAGTGCAATCTGTCTATGGGTTGGTTCTTTATCCAATTCATCTGCTTTCGCAAAATGAGTAAAGATTCCTTCTACCATAATATGTGGCAGCCTGCTGATTTGTTCCATCTCATCAGCAGCCTCTTTTGTCACCTGATAACCGATTCTGCTCATGCCGGTATCTACTGCAAAATGAATTTTACAGGTTTTACCTGCCTTTGCTGCCACCTTTGCCAATGTTTCCGCCATCTCTAAAGTAAATACTGTCGGTTCAATATCTGCATTAATAACAGCCTCATAATGCTCCGGGAACACATATCCAAGGATAAGAATTGGTTTTTTTACACCATTTCTCCTTAAAATCAATCCTTCCTCTACTGTCGCCACAGCATAACCATAAATATATTCAATTCCTTCTAATTCTTTTGCAATCTCCACTGCACCATGGCCGTAACCATCGGTTTTAATAACAGCCATTATTTTTGAAGTATTTTTTAATTTCCGATGCATGGAATCCAGATTATATAAAAGTGCATCTAAATCAATATATGCACATACTCTGCTATGCTTATTCATTTCTATGTCTCTTTTCTTTCTTCAATCATTATGACAGCCAAAGAGGTCTGCCTGCAGGCTTCTTGTGTCAACAAACAGATAGTCACGCTTTAACCATTACCACTCAAATCTTCGAATGTCATTCTCGAATATCTTATCACAATATTTATATTACTTCAATGCAGCCATAACCTCACGCAGCCCCTGAACCAAATCAGATGCCATTAACCCGGCTGTTCCTGTACGACTAACGACTGTATCACCGGAAAGTCCGTGAAGATATACCGCAAGGGGTGCTGCCTCTTCTCCCCGCATTTCCTGTGCCATAAGACCTGCCAGTATTCCAGCCAGAACGTCACCACTTCCGGCCGTTGCCATTCCGTTATTTCCGGAAAGATTTATGTAGGTCTGACCATATGGCACACTTGTAACCGTATGTTCATCCTTTAACACACAGATAACATTGTACTGACGGGCAAATTCTTCTGCCGCATCAATTAATTTAGTCTGAATATAGGAAACAGAATCCCCTGTCAGACGGCTCATCTCCCCTAAATGGGGTGTCAGCACCATTTCTGTATGGGGCTTTAATAAAATAGCGGTATCCTTTGCAATGATATTCAATGCATCCGCATCAAATACTAAAGGCACCGAAGAATTACGGATTACATTTTTTACAATTTGTGCAGCAGTATCCCTGGTCCCAATTCCCGGTCCACATAAGATGACATCTGCCCAGTTTATTGCCTCATTTAATTCCTGTAAGTCAACTTTTTTGGAATTATAAGTTGTAAGAATAGCTTCCGGAAGTCCGGTCTGTAGAATGGTCCGGTTTTCTTCCGGCGTAAAAACACGCACCAGACCTGTTCCCACGCCATAGGCACTCTTAGCCGCCAAAAGTGCCGCACCTGCCATGTTTATATTTCCTGCAATCACTAGCAGTTTTCCAAAAGTACCCTTGTTCGAATGAGAAGGACGTTTCGGCAGCAAAGATAAATCTGCTTTCTCATAAGCTGCTACTGCCGGTTTTCTTTCCAAAAAGCTGCGTTCATCAATGCCTATCTCTGTTGTAATAATGGTTCCTGTGTATTCATTGCCTGGCCAAAGGTGCATACCTACTTTTTCAAAGGCGAAGGTAATCGTAATATCCGCTTTAAAAGCAATTCCTAACACGCTTCCATTATCAGCTGAAACACCCGATGGAATATCAACCGCTGCTTTATAGGCCTCTATTTCATTCATCTTTTGCAGCAGTTCCTGATATTTCCCCTCGATTGTTCTGGCAAGTCCTACCCCAAAAACAGCATCAATTACCATATCATATGATTTATTTTCCGGAATTTCTTCTAAAACTTCAAAACCATAGGCTTTTAATATTTCCTGCTGTTTCTTATTTTGTTCGGTGCTTTTTTTGCGGTCACCATACAAAACAATATCCGTCCTTACACCGGAAAGTCTTAATATACGTCCAATTGCCAGACCGTCACCCCCATTATTTCCTGTGCCACAAACAATTAATATCTGTTTTTTTTCATAACTTATGTGCTTTTTTAATTCCTCCACAAAAGCAACTGCCGCCCGTTCCATTAAAAGCAGGGATGGAAGCTTAAAAACCTCTGTTGTATTCATGTCATACTGTTTCATTTCCCGACTATTTACCAAATATTTCATTCTTCCGTCACAACCTTTCCACACTAATATAACCTGCTTTTTAGCGATATATTTCTAATAACCGCTATTTTAAATACCTCTTTTAATGCACATTTAGGGACATGTCTTTTTGAAACAGGACGCTTTTTGTATATTACTACTTGCTCCCATTTCGAAAAAAAGACACGTCCCTAAGCTTTAAGAATTCTTTTTCTCATTTCTTACAATGTTGTAGGAAAGCTGCATCAAACTATCTGACAAATGAACATTTTCTACAACAACATCCTTGTCAATTAAATCTAAATCAACATGGGCAAAATTCCAGATAGCATGAATTCCCAAATCCACCAGACGATTAGCAATCGCATCTGCCTTTGCCTTTGGCATTGTTAATGCTGCAATATCAACCTGATTATTCTTGCAAAATTCTTCTAATTCATCCAACATATAAATACGAATTCCCCGGACAGAAATGCCATCCATGGCAGGATTCACATCAAATAATGCCGTAATCTTAAAACCAAGCTTTTCAAACTTCACATAGTTTGCCAATGCCTGACCTAAATTACCTGCACCAATTACAATGATATTATGCTGCTTATTCAAGCCAAGAATCTTGCCAATTTCTTCGTATAGATACTTTACATTATATCCATATCCCTGCTGTCCAAAACCACCAAAATTATTTAAATCCTGACGAATCTGGGATGCAGTTACATTCATTCTTCTGCTGAGATCGTTTGACGAAATACGTTCGACTCCATCATCAATAAGTTCTCCTAAATATCTGTAATACCTAGGCATTCTTCGAATTACAGCCTGGGAAATTTCTTTTTCTTCCATAAAAATAAAACCATGCCTTTCCAATGTTGCTTAACATCCAACTTTATGAATGCGCATTCACACTGGCACTTTCTGCCATTTAATAAACAATATTATTATAGTGATTCCATAATCATCTGTCAATGTGTGAAATTTTTAACTATCTCAAATATAAAATTCCAAATTAGTTTATGTCAGCTAATTCCAAGGATAATTCTTCCCAAGTCTCATAGCATGTCTCTAACTCTTCCCGATAGGCATTCTGCTTCGCAGTCAATTCACCCAGTTTTGCAGAATTTACTGCATTTTCCGGTTTTGCACATTCTTCATCAATTTCTGCAATGAAATCTTCCAGTTCAGCAATACGTTCTTCTGCTTTCTTTAAGGAATTTTCCAGCTTACGAATACGTGCCTGCTCCGCTTTTTGTGTCTGCCAGTCCACCTTCTGTTCTGACTGCTTCACCGGCTCAATGGCAGCTGCACTTTCTGTTTTTTTCACAAATACCTGATTCATGTGCTCCCGTTTTTCCAGATAGTAATCATAATCACCAATGTAATTAAGAATCGTTTCACCTGTCAGCTCCAGAATACGTGTCGCCGTCTGATTTATGAAATAACGGTCATGAGATACGAAAAATACAGTTCCTGTATAGTTTTTTAATGCTTCCTCCAAAATTTCCTTGGAAGTAATGTCCAAGTGGTTGGTCGGCTCATCAAGAATCAGAAAATTCGCATCCGAAAGCATCAACTTCGCCAAGGAAACACGCCCTCTTTCTCCACCACTTAAATCGCCAATTCTCTTAAATACATCATCATCGGTAAACAAAAAGGCAGCCAGTACATTACGCACTTTTGTATTGTTTAAATCCGGGTATGCATCTGCAATTTCATCAAAAATCGTCTTTTCCATATGTAACAGCTGATGTTCCTGGTCGTAATAGCCAATGTGCACATTGCTTCCCAGTGTTACTGTTCCTGCATCCGCTGCAACAAGTTCATTTATAATTTTTAAAATCGTGGTTTTTCCGGTTCCGTTATTCCCAATTAATGCAATGCGTTCTCCACGTTTAACTTCAAAATTAATATCAGAAAAAAGTTTCAGTGCATCATAGGACTTTGCCAGCCCTTCTACCTTTAAAACATCATTTCCACTGATGACATTTGGTTCTAAAACAATTTTAATATCCGTATTATCATCCACCGGCTTTTCCATTCGTTCGATTTTATCTAACATCTTCTCTCGGCTTTCTGCCCGCTTAATGGATTTTTCCCGGTTAAAGGATTTCAATTTTGCAATTACTTCTTCCTGATGTTTAATTTCACGCTGCTGATTGTAATACTGTTTAATTAATGCTTCGCGAACCTGGGCTTTTTTCTTTGAAAAATCAGAATAATTCCCCTGATACACATAGCCTTTATGCTGGAAGATCTCCACCACCTTAGTAACGACTCTGTCAAGGAAATAACGGTCATGGGATACAATTAACACGGCTCCCTTATAATTCATTAAATAATTCTCTAACCAGCGGATAGATTCTATATCTAAATGGTTCGTCGGCTCATCTAAAAGCAGAACATCCGGTTTGGTCACAAGAAGCTTACATAAAGAAACTCTTGTTTTCTGTCCCCCGGAAAGTTCCTCCATCTTTTTATCAAAGTCTTCCTCTGTAAAGCCAAGTCCTTTGATAATACCAGTTACTTCACTGCGATAAGCGTAACCATTCTGCTGTTCAAATTCATGGCTTAATTTATGATAGGATTCTAATAAATGCTCCAGTTCTGCCCCAGACAGCTGATTCATCTTATCTTCCATGCCACGGATTCGTTCTTCCATTTCGATAATTTCACGTTTGGAGTCAAGAACCTCTTCATAGATGGTTCTTGAACCCGAAATATCCTGATACTGTGCCAGATAACCAAGGGTTTTGTCCTTTGCAAGCACTACTTCACCGTTATCTGCACTCTCCTGTTGCATAATTATTTTAAGCAGCGTAGATTTGCCGGCACCATTGATGCCGACAACCGCTGCTTTTTCATTCTCTTCGATATGAAAACTTACTTCTTTTAAAATTTCGTCTGTCCCGAATGACTTTGAGATATTCTGACAAGCTAAAATCATAATTATTACTCTGCAAATGCAGTCCTTCCCAATGTTAATAAATTCCCTGCACTTGTGAACACAACGCAAAGCTTTCTTTTATAAAGAAGCCTCTAATGTTTCTCTGATTGCTTTAATAAATCCTTCACTGCTTAATACAGTTGGATTAGGGATTGTGGTAATCAGCGCAAGGTCTTTTGTCATTTTACCACCCTCAATTGTCTTTACACAAGCATTTTCTAATTTCTCTGCAAAATTCTGTAATGCTGCATTGTTATCTAACTCTCCGCGTTTCTTTAATGCACCTGTCCAGGCAAAAATGGTTGCTACTGAGTTAGTAGAGGTTTCTTCCCCTTTTAAGTGTTTATAATAATGACGCTGAACAGTTCCATGAGCTGCTTCATATTCATAATATCCATCCGGAGAAACTAATACAGAAGTCATCATTGCAAGAGAACCGAAGGCAGAGGATACCATATCACTCATAACGTCACCATCATAATTCTTACATGCCCAGATATAGCCGCCTTCTGATTTCATTACACGAGCTACCGCATCGTCAATTAAGGTATAGAAATATTCAATACCAGAAGCTTCAAACTTTTCTTTGTATTCTGCATCATAGATTTCCTGGAAAATATCCTTGAAAGTATGGTCATATTTCTTGGAAATTGTATCCTTTGTTGCAAACCATAAATCCTGTTTTGTGTCTAAGGCATAGTTAAAACAGCTCTTTGCAAAGCTTTCAATGGAACCATTTAAGTTATGCTGTCCCTGAATTACGCCTGCACCTGTAAAGTTGTGAATCAGTTCTCTTAATTCTGTTCCATCCTCAGCAGTATAAACTAACTCGCATTTTCCTGCTCCCGGAATCTTCATTTCCGTTGCTTTATATACATCACCATACGCATGTCTTGCAATTGTGATTGGTTTTTTCCATGTTTTTACGTTTGGTTCAATTCCTTTGACAATGATTGGTGCACGGAATACCGTTCCATCTAACATTGCACGAATGGTACCATTTGGGCTTTTCCACATTTCTTTTAAATTGTATTCTGTCATTCTTGCTGCATTTGGTGTGATAGTTGCACATTTTACAGCAACTCCGTATTTCTTTGTGGCATTAGCAGAATCTACCGTCACCTGATCGTTTGTTTCATTTCTGTATTCCAGACCTAAGTCATAATATTCTGTGTTTAATTCGATAAATGGATGTAATAATTCATCCTTAATCATTTTCCAGAGAATTCTGGTCATTTCATCTCCATCCATCTCAACTAATGGTGTTGTCATTTTAATCTTTTCCATTGTTAACTCTCCTTTACCTTTATCATTGCTCTATCAATTCATCCCATCCATAACGGTCCATATTTTTCATGGTGTTTTTGATGTGCTCTGTTGCAAGTTTTTCAGCCATTTTTGCATCATGATTCTTTAATGCTTCTACAATTTTGCGATGTTCACCTATAGATTCTGATGCACGCTCTGACACAGCAAGTGTCATCCGTCTTACCCTTTGTACATAATGATGAAAATCGGATAAAACATGGCGAAGCTCCTTGCTTTCGGATGCCGCATATATAATTTCGTGAAATTTATTATCTAATTCCACTACCTGTTCCGAATTCCCCTTTCCGATATGAAAATCAGACAAAAAAACATTCTCCTCTAATTCATCTAACTGTTCTTTTGTAATGTTCGCAGCCGCCCATTTCGCACACAGACCTTCCAGACGACAGCGGATTTCATAAATATCTTTAATATCTTTCTGGGAAATTCCAACAACATATGCTCCTTTATTCGGAATAATTGTAACTAATCCTTCTAATTCTAACTGGCGAAGTGCTTCTCTTACCGGTGTACGGCTTACTCCCAGTTCTTCTCCAATGGTTTTTTCTTTTAATTCCTCATCCTTTGCATATTTTCCCTGAAGAATATTTTCACGAATCGTATGAAATACCCGGGAACTTAAGGAATAATTATCTTCACCCATATCTTCCTCTCATTCTGCCATTTTAGCGGCACTTTTATTCGGAGGAATTTTGTGTGTCAAACACAAATTCCAGATTGTTTTTCAATCTTTACCTTTCAAGATTGTCAATATTCAGTTTCTTGCAGCATTTATTAATTTCTTCCACAAGCTCATCATCGGTGAGTACAGTAACACGTCCTTCTTCGTACTGTTTGTCTACCCATACTTTTACCATTTTTACAAGCTCTGTATTCTTATCCATCCATTTCTCCTTTGGAAGATGATAATAAGAATTAATCCAATGTGCAATACCTGCCAGACCAGAGGTGTTTGATACGGATACTAATGGCGGACGATTTAAAAATTTTCCAGTATCAAAAATATTATAAATCTCCTCATTCTTTAATAATCCATCTGCATGAATTCCCGCTCTTGTTACATTAAAATTATTTCCAACAAATGGTGTTCTGCTTGGCTGTATGTAGCCTAATTCTTTCTCAAAATATTCTGCCAGTTCAGTAATCACCGTGGTATCCATACCATCTAAGGTGCCCTTAAGCTGTGCATATTCAAATACCATTGCTTCCAATGGTGTATTACCGGTTCTCTCACCGATACCAAATAAAGAACAGTTTACGCCACTGGCACCATAAAGCCATGCAGTTGTGGAGTTATTAACTGCCTTATAGAAATCATTATGACCGTGCCACTCAATTAACTCAGAAGGCACTCCGGCATGGGTGGTCAGACCATATATAATGCCCGGTACGCTTCGCGGAATCACAGCTCCAGGGAAGTTTACACCATATCCCATGGTATCACAAGCACGAATTTTAATCGGAATCTTGTACTCATCCATTAATTTCATTAATTCAAGACAGAAAGGAATAACAAATCCATAAATATCCGAACGAGTAATATCTTCCAAGTGACATCTTGGGCTGACCCCGGTCTCTAAGCACTCACGAATAACACTTAAATAAAGATTCATTACCTCACGTCTTGTCATTTTCATTTTGTAGAAAATATGATAATCGGAACAGCTTACAAGAATTCCTGTTTCCCGCAGTCCGATGTCCTTTACTAACTGGAAATCCTGTTTGCTGGCACGAATCCAGCTGGTAACTTCCGGAAATTTGTAGCCTCTTTCCAGACATTTATAAACTGCATCACGGTCTTTTTTACTATATAAAAAGA
>CAYMIS010000066.1:0-20042 GCA_964390485.1 uncultured Roseburia sp.
AGATAATAGATACAAAGTTTTAAAACAATGAAGTTTTTTTAAAGCAATTTAGAATGAGAGGATTCCCATATGGCAGGAAAATTATATTTATGTGCAACACCAATCGGAAATCTTGAGGATATTACATTCCGCGTACTTCGGACATTAAAGGAAGTAGACTTAATCGCTGCGGAGGATACAAGAAATTCCATAAAACTGTTAAATCACTTTGAAATAAAAACACCTATGACGAGTTACCACGAGTACAACAAAATTGATAAGGCATATCAACTTGTGGACAAGCTTCGGGAAGGAAAAAATATTGCGCTGATTACGGATGCAGGAACACCTGGAATTTCTGACCCGGGTGAGGATTTGGTACGCATTTGTTATGAAGAAGGAATTGAAGTGACGTCTCTTCCGGGACCAGCAGCCTGCATTACCGCATTGACTATGTCCGGGCTTCCAACCAGAAGATTTGCCTTTGAGGCCTTTTTACCAAGAGATAAAAAAGAGCGGGTGCTGGTGTTAGAGCAGTTAAAAAATGAAACAAGAACAATTATCATTTACGAAGCACCACATCATCTGGTAAAGACATTAGAGGAGCTTTTTGATGCGCTTGGAAACCGTAAAATTTCTATTTGCAGGGAACTTACCAAGCGTTATGAAGAAAAGACATTAACGACAATTTCAGATGCTCTTCTTTTTTATAAAGACAACGAACCCCGGGGAGAGTATGTTCTAGTGTTGGAAGGAAAGACATTCGAAGAAATTGCAGAAGAAGAAAAAAAGACTTGGGAAGCGATGACTTTAGAGGAACATATGGCAGTTTATGAGAATCAGGGGATTGCCCGTAAAGAAGCAATGAAGCTGGTGGCGAAAGACAGAGGTATCAGTAAGCGGGATGTTTATCAGGCACTGTTATAGGAGATAGGTGAAGTAAGGAAGAAGGTTTGTTTAGGAGGATGCATAATCAGAATGCGAAGTAAGAAAAAAATAGTATTCGGAATCTTAATCGGTATGACATTTTTCATGGGCTGTGACAGGCAGGAAACGATACGTTATTTCAACAATGTGGAAGAAGTATCCGTGGATAACAATACAGAAAATAAAAAAAGTGTGGATAATGAAAATCCAGAGAATTCAAATCAACAAAATACGAATTCTAGCAAAAATGAGACAGCAGCAGCTAAGACCACCGAGCAGGTAGAAGGCTTGGAAGCGTCTGCAGATATTAATGTAACGCCTGGAGATTCGATGGAAAATGGAACGGAAATTGAAGATAAAACAATGAGTCAGAGTCAGGGGGAAGTCTATAGCGGACCAGAAATATCGCTTATTATGGTAGGAGATATACTGTTACATACTCCGGTGGAGGAAAGTGCCTTGCAGGAGGATGGAACCTATAACTTTGATAAAATTTTTAATAATATGAAAGCGGAAATTGCAGCAGCGGATTTGGCGCTTGTGAATCAGGAGGTTATTATTGGTGGAGAAGAGTTAGGGATATCCGGTTATCCATGCTTTAATGCACCTTATGCTCTTGGAGATTCATTGGTAAATGCAGGTTTTGATGTCATCTGTCATGCGACGAATCATACACTAGACCAAGGAAAAAAAGGATTAAAGAATTGCTTAAACTTTTGGGAAGAGACATACCCGGAAACTGTGGTGCTGGGAATGAATCAAAGTCAGGAGGAGCAGGATACTATCTATCTATATGAGCAGGAGGGCTTGAAAATTGCTATTTTAAATTATACCTATGGAACAAATGGAATAGAGCTTCCTTCTGATATGCCTTATGCAGTAAATCTTTTGGAAGAGGAAAAGGTTTTGGCCGATATTAAAAAAGCAGAAGAACTTGCCGATTTTACCATTGTCTGCCCGCACTGGGGGACAGAGTATGAACTGGGGACTTCCAGTGAGCAGCGTCAGTGGACAAAACTTTTTCTGGAGAATGGTGTAGACCTTGTACTGGGGACTCATCCTCATGTAATAGAACCAATTGAGTTCTATGTAGATGAGGAGACTGGAAATGAAATGCTTGTTTATTATTCTCTGGGGAATTTTGTAAATTGGACAGCCAGCAGTGGAGAGGGCATTGCAAACCGTATGGTTGGTGGTATGGCAGAGATTACAATCGGACAGGATGAAAAGGGGAAAGGATATATTTTGGACTATGGAGTTACAGCAGTGGTTTGCCATTTAGAAGCGGGGGTAAATGGTGTCACGGTATATCCACTGTCTGAGTATACAGAAGAATTGGCAGAAAAAAATGCAATTATAGCTCAAGATAGCAATTTTTCAAAAGAATACTGTACGGGTGTGTGTAATACAGTTTGGGGAGAACTCTGGAAATAATGAAAAGGTATGTGAATGGAAAATGGATTCACATACCTTTTTTATTATTTCCAGTATTTTTGCATTAATTCGTTGGCAGGCTCTTCTGAAAGAGAGAACTTTTCAATCAGACGTGTAAGAGTATCTTCTCTAGAAAGACCTAATTCGTTGCAGGTTTCGATTAGTCCCTGCTTAAGTCCCTGCTTAAGTCCCTGCTCGAGTCCCTGCTCTAGCCCCTGTTGAAGTCCTTCTTTTAATCCCTCGGCTATGGCGTTTGCTCTGTCTTCTTCATATTGTAAGAGCCATCCATGTTTAAAATCTCCCATGTTATCATCTCCCTTTTTTACGATAGTTAAGAGTTCTGATGCAATTGCAGACTTGTCTTTGCAGATATTAAGAAGAATATTGTGCGCCCAGACATCAAAGCTTTCAATGTCCTGAGGATTTAGGGTATTAATACGCTTGTATGCAGTATTTAAAGCATTAATAATTTCTGCCCGTTCGCGAAATTTGTCACAGTACATAATATTATCAATGACGGTATTGGTATTCAGGATATATTCTTCTTCCAGTTCTGACAAATCTATCAGATAATATTTTAAGTTTAGCACATAATCTCCAAAAATACTACCGTCCTGTTGGTAATCCTTCAGGCTTTTTAATGCAGTCCATTTCTCTTTTCCGTTGTAAAAAACAATGGGAATTACAGGGGGAAGACGAAATTTAGAACTTTCACGTATAGAAATATCTGTAGACATGAAGTGGCGTAAAAGGGTATTTACCACATACATCATAACACGAAAAATCATGGTGTAATCAACGTAAGATTGCAGTTCCTGTAAAACATAGATATACATGTCCGTTCCATCTGATTTTGATACCCGGTAAAGCAGGTCAGCTTCTCTTCCTTCATAATCTTTTTCAATAAACTCTTTGTCACAAAGGCTTAACTGATTCACCGTTAAATCTTTTGTCCAGTCTGCACCTACATATTTTTTTAGAAAATGCAGAAATTCCTTTGGATTAGATAAATCCTTCTTATAACCTTTGTCATGTGGGGCTGCTACATAAAAATCTTTGGTATTTTTCATACATAAGTCCTCCTGATATAAAATTGTAAAAATGAATGGTTACGGTGAAGCACCGAAAGATTTTTGAGAAGGTATCTCAAAAAAGAATCGTAGTGAAATAAAACCACGATAGTATGAAAGTGTCAGACAAGGAAAACTATGTCTGTCGCAATGTAAAATAATTATAAAACTTATTTTATAAAATTTCAATGGCAAAAAAGCAAAAGAATGATATGATATGTTTATGCAAAAAAGAGATATGAAAAATATAAGGTGTACATGAATGGGCGGATGGGAGAAAAGAATAAGATTCGCTCTGGAAATAGAAAATTATTACATATTTTTTTATATTTCTGATAAGAGAAAGGAATATTAAGAATGAACTACAAAACAATAGATGAAATGGTAAATTTTGATTTTACTGAAACATATATTCAGGATATGCAGGTAACCAGTGGATTTTTTCATATTATTTTAGATGGTGTCAGAATCAAACCGGAAAACAGCTGTAATCGCGATATCCGTGAGATGCGGGCAAATAACCTTCTTTTTAAAATTGAAGAGGCTGAAATTCAATCATTGGTTAAAGAAGGTTATAAGGTATTTGATGCAAACGGCAATTTAAGAGAGGCTTTTGAGGATGTTGTAGTATCTGAGCAGGAGCAGCTTGTGGTAATGAAAGAATTTGCAGATGGAAACCTTTATTCCTTAGAAAAGCAGAACGGAAATTATATATTTACAATTGATGCACCGGATGAACACACCTATTGCCTGACGGTTAGTGGCAGCCACGACGTAGAGGAATGGGACAGATTCCTGAATTTATAAGAATTTGAAAATTCCTTATAACGAATATAAAAAAACAAATTTCTATTAACAGAAAAGCGGGATAGCCCTTAGGCATCCCGCTCCTTTAATAATTGGTTAATTTCGTCCGCTTTAAGCTTTGAAATGCGGTAGAAATGATAATGAATAAGAGTAAGGGCAATAACATAATAAATAGTAATGGAACCAAGACTTCGGAAAGTAAAGGAATACCAATATCCCCAATATCCAATAAGCAGCAATAAAATATAAATTATAATTGCTTCCGTCAAAAAATATCCCCAATAAGTCTTAAAAGGAACCTTTCCCAAAATCATATCGAATAACTCTGCCAGAATAAAAAATCCCAAAAGCTGTAATAAAAATTGAATACTAAGAAAGCTGTTTCCTATCATCAGATTATAAAAGCAGCAGAACAAAACAGCACCGGTAAAGGTAATTCCCAGAGAAGGTACAAAGATTTTACTAATTCTTTCCATAAATTTAACTCCTTATTTTTTCTTTTACGTCATCAATATAGTTACGGGAGATAAGTAAATGTTCTCCATTTTTCAGTTCTGCCTTCATGCGATGATTTGCAAAAGGCGCTACACATTTCAAATAGGCTGTATTTAAAATACAGTTTTTGCTGATACGCACAAAAGTGGTATCTCTCAACAAAATCTCTAAGGAAGAGAGGGTCTGCCTGCACAGATAAGAGCGGCTGTCATCATAGAGAAATGTCTTTCCATCCACCGAATCAATATAATAAATGGATTCCGGTGAAAGCTGGTATTGTTTCCCTTCACTCTCTCCCTCCATAGAAAAGGTAAACTGGCGGATATAGTCAGCTAATTTTTTGATACGCTTATCCACATGGATACAGTGAATAATGATTTCCTCTTCATTTAAGTTTTTATTTTGATGAATTGTCAGTTTCAATGAAAAACTCCTTTCAGAAAAATTTCGCGCGCGCCAAAATGTGCTGTGCTAAAATGATGAGCATCGGTACATTTTGTGTATAGTTGCATTATATTTTTTGTAAAAAGGGAAATCAAGGGATTTGGGGTAAGATGCCCATGGGGGCTGATAAAATACCATATTTAATAATAATAAAAAATTTGAACCTGTAAGAAAGTTATTACAATATATAAGTGAAGGGCAAAAACCTCTTCAATAGACGTCTTAGAAGTGGAGAAAAAAATGACAAAGAACGAACTGGAACGATGTATTCTGGAATACGGAAAGGATATCTATTCATTTTGCAAATATATCACCGGAAGTGTTCAGGAAGCAGACGATTTATATCAGGATACATTTTTAAAGGCAATGGAACTGGAAATAAAAATGGATTTTGAAAATAATCCCAAAAGCTATCTGCTTTCCATCGCCCTGGGTATCTGGAAAAACAGGCGGCGAAAATACGGGTGGCGAAGAAGAATTACCGGTGGTAATACGGAAATGGATATGGAGGAAATGGCGCAGATTGCATCATTAGAACCTTCACCGGAGGAATATGTACTTGAAAAAACAGAAGCTGAAGCAGTAAGGCGGGCAGTGAAAAAACTGCCGGAGCGTCTGCAGATGGTAGTGTTGCTTCATTACATGGAAGAATTATCGGTAGAAGAGGTGGCGAAAACCTTAAAAATTCCAACAGGAACGGTAAAAAGCAGAATGCATCAGGCAAGAAAAGTTTTAGAAAAAGAATTGGAGGTTGTTTTAAATGAAAAGAGAAATAGATGAGATATTAAAACAAGCCCTTGCTCCAACAGAAGAACCTGATTTTTGGTTAAATCAGAGAATTTTCAATCAGGAAAGGGAGAGAACAACTATGAACAGACGAAATACAAAAAGAATACCGGCAGTTATTTTAGCATCAGCACTTGTAATTGGTGCAGGTTCCGTATCAGCATATGCGGCATGGAAATATCTTTCACCGGAAAATGTGGCAGAAAGAATTAATGACAAAGGGCTTGCAGATGCGTTTACAGAAGAAGATGCGGTTGTAATTAATGAAACACAAAGCTATGGCGGCTATCAGGTAACTTTATTAGGTGTTATTTCCGGAAGTAAACTATCTGATTATGCAGAAGAAGGTGCTTTATCCGAAGAGAAAACCTATTCTGTTGTGGCAATTGAAAAGGAAGACGGAACACCTATGGCAGAGGTGAAAGATAATGATTACGGAAAAACGGACTTTTTTGTTTCACCATTAATTAAAGGATATAATCCAAACCAGTATAATGTGGCAACAATGGGTGGTGGATATTCAGATATTGTTGAAAACGGAGTGCTATATCGCTTAAGCGTATGCGATAATGTAGAAATTTTTGCAGACCAGAAGCTGTATTTGTGTGTGCAGGATGAGACTTTTTATCAGGAAAAAGGCTATGTATATAATGAAGCAACCGGAGAGATTACAAGAAATGAAACTTATGATGGTTTAAATGCATTATTTGAATTACCCCTTGACGAATCAAAGGCAGATGCAGCTGCAGTGGAATCATATCTGCAACAGATGGAATTAGCAGCAGAAGAAGAGACAGAAATAGAAAAAACAGAAGTCGATGAATGGATGGAAAAGATTACACCGGAAAATATTGATGAATACGCAGTTCGTGTAGAAAGTACAGTAAAAGTAATTACACCGAATGAAAAAGGAGAAATCCCTTACAGCTATGAAATCGAAGGACGGGGTGGAGCAACAGGAGTTGCTGTTGTGAAAGATTTATTCCCAGAGGGAGAAATTGGAATGTGTGAGAGAATTTCCTACGCATATTCAGATATGGATACACTGGTAATGGATACCTTCACATTAAATAAAGACGGAACAGTTACCTTTGCAGCCTATATTCCCAAATAAATAGAGGAAAAGCCGGAAGACAGAGGGAGTGTGCAAAAGTACATTACCTCTGTTTTGAAATTTAGGGACGCAGCCTTTTTTTCGAAAAAAGGCTGCGTCCCTAAATTTCAATTTGGCAGGTGACATTTTATAAAAAAATAAAATTTAATGCAACAATTTTCGAAGAAAAAACCTCTATATATATGAACAGAAAAAAAGCATATGCAATATATCAGGAAATGCTTAAGCAGAAAAACAACTCCTATGAGAAATCGCGAGGTCATAGAATGAAAAAGTCATTAAACTGGGTTGCAATTCCACAACCAGCTTATTTTGGATTGATAGCAGCAATAATCTTATTGCTTGCCATATCAATATTTGGGATAATTCTATATAGAAAAAAAGAAAGAAAGCACAAAAAAATATGTTGCTATGGAGTTTTTGTTGTTTCGCTGTTTTTTCTGTTACTGATTTCCCGGGGAATAATCACAGCGGAACCCATATGTAAGAGTAATATACAGATAGAAAATTTATCAGAAGTTACAGTAGCAAGTATAGATACAACCGATAAAAATACTAATTTATCGGATTCATTACAAGGAAGAGATAAGAGGTAGGTTATGGAAAATTATCTGCAGCAGGTAAAAAAAGCAAAAGAAGGAGATACGAAAGCATTTGCTGCGTTATATCAGCAAATATATCCGGATATGTACAGATTTGCATTATACACATTAAGAGATAAAGAGGATGCGGAAGATGCAGTCAGTGAAGCGGTGGTGGATGCGTTTGCCGCAATCCCAAAGCTGCGCAGCGACGAAGCTTTCCGGGGATGGATATTTAAAATACTCTCCAATAAGTGCAAAAATAAGCTTCGGGAATATGTAAATAAAACAGTAGAACTTCCAGAGGACATGGAAGAAAATGCATCCGGTCAACCGGTGGAAGAAGCCGCTTTGGTGCGAAAAATTTTTTTCGAGCTGGGAGAAGAGGACCGTCTGATTATCAGCATGCATCTTTTTGCAGGATATACCAGCAGAGAGATGGCAGAGCTTTTACATATGAATGAAAACACCATACGTTCCAAGGAGAGCCGTGCTTTAAAAAAACTGGCAGGAAAGCTTAAGTAAAACGTGGGAAGGAATCCTTTAAATTAGCATGAGCAGAAAATAATTTAATAACAGCCAGCCGGCAAATGCAATCAGGTACTTGGGAAAACAAAGTCAGGTCATAGAGAAAGGAATAAGAATATGACAGAGAAAGATATATTAGAAAAAATTAAAGCATCAGCAGAGCAAATCGAAATACCAGAGTCTTTGTCACCAGCAGAGATAGAAAAAATGCTGAATAAAAAGAAAGAAAGTGGAAAATTACCGCTAATATACGATAAGGGCGGAGAAAAATTTGAACAGAATAAGGCAGATACAAAAAAAGAAGATTCTTCCCAGACAAAGAAACGCAGTCTGATTTATCACTTTGCAAATCGAAAAGTAGTTGCCGCAGCATCGGTACTTCTGGTATGTAGTGTTTGTGGAATTGCAGCAGTTAAAAGCGGAATTTTAGGGGCAGCCAGTGGCACAACCAATAAGCTGGAGAATACTGTTATAGAGGGAGAAGCAGCGGCTGGTGATGCTGTAATGCCAGAGCAGTCGGCAGAAAGTATGGAAGCGGTGGCAGAAGGTCAGCCAATGAAAGAAGGGGAAACTGCCCAGAATGAAACTGCAGCAGCTACGCAGCCAAAGCAGAATGCCGGAGAGATGTATCAGGTGGCCTCCAGTTATGAAGAGGTATATCAGCTGCTGGATAATTATGAAGAGGTCTATTGGGAAGAGGAAATATGGATAGAAGATAGTATTGTGGAAAGCACCACCGCAGAGAGATTTGAGTCAAGTGCTGCGGCAGAGGAAAGTGGTGTAGTAGATATGATAACCAATAGTATGGAAAAAGAAGAAAGTGCTTCGGATGCAAGTACTGCGGAAAGTGGCAAGGGAGATTATTCTACCACCAACCTTCAGACCCAGGGGGTAGACGAAAGTGATATCGTTAAAACAGATGGAAAATATATCTATACCGTGAGTCAGAATAAGATTTTGATTACTGATATTCAGGGAGAGAAACTAGAACAAAAGGGACAAATAGAATTAAATCTGGATGCCAGTGTAGAAAGCATATTGGAGATGTATGTGGATAGTGGCAAATTAATATTGATTACATCCCAGTACGATACCAGTCTTGAGACAAACAAATCCTTTGAAATAGAAACATCGGGAAGTAATAGCACATCCCAGACCGACAGTATCCCAGAGACAGATGCTTCTGCACCAGCAGTTGAGGTATCAGAGGAACCTGCGTTACCAACGGTAGAAGCTGTTACGGACAAAGAGGAACAGGCCAATATTTTGGAAGTGGCGACAGAAGTTGCACAGGCGGTGATTCAGGAAGTGACAGGTATTGATGTGGTGGAGGACATAGCATACACAGAAGAGGTTTCACCATATTATATTGAGCGCAATCAAAGTACGAATATTTACACTTATGATGTTACTAACCCAGAGAAACCGGTATTACTTGGAAAAGTAAATCAGGATGGAAACTATCATACTTCCCGGAAAATTGGCGATATTGTATATCTTTTTACAAACAAAAATCTTTGGAATAACAACCAGCCGGCAGATGGAAGCGTAAGAGATAGCGGCAAATATCTTCCTTTAGTAAATGGAGAAGAAATTCCTTATGACAGCATTTATCTTCCGAAGGAAGGAAGTCAGGGATTAATTATCTCTTCTGTAAATGTGAATCGTTCCAGTGCAATTGTGGATAAAGCAATGATTCTCAATAATTGTGTGGAAATATATGTTGGAAATGAATCCTGCTATCTTTACAATAACAGCTATCAGGATGGAAAAGATTATACAGAGATTGCCAAATTTACCTTTAAAGATGGTCAAATTAATGCAGTAAATGCAACAGCGGTGGAAGGTCAGATTTACGATACCTTTGCCATAAATGAGAAAAATGGAAAGCTTCGTGTACTCACTACGGTATGGGACTGGAGGGGGAATGGAGACCGTTCCAACAGTTTATATCTTTTGGACGAAAACCTTTCATTAACAGGAACCTTAAATGGAATTGCACCGGGAGAAGATATCTATGCAGCCCGTTACATTGGTGATATTGTGTACTTTATTACTTATCGTAACACGGACCCTCTCTTTGCAGTAGATATATCGGAGGAAACAGCACCAAAGATTTTAGGCGAGTTAGAGATTACCGGATTCTCAGAATATCTGCATCCTTGGGGAGAAGATAAATTGTTAGGAATTGGTTATGAGACTGACCCGGAAACAGGAATGGAAGAGGGAATCAAGCTGGTAATGTTTGATATCAGCAATCCGACAGAGTTGAAGATACTAGATACGCTGGTTATTGAAAATGTAGATTATTGTGCAGCACTTTACAACTATAAATGCATAATAGCGGAAGAAAATGCAAATATTATCGGTTTTGCAACAGAGACTTATACATCCAACTATTACCAAAGAGAAATTAATTATTTTGCCTTTGCCTGGGAAGATGGAAGATTTGTAAATCTATTGGCAGAAGGTTTAACAAGCGGTGTCAATAGCTCCATTTACAGAGGTATCTATGTGGGAGATAAATTCTTTATTGCAAGCCCGGAGCAGATACGAAGCTTTGACAGAAATAATAATTACAAAAAAATAGACGAGTTTGTTTTCTAGGAATAACCAACAGCTTTGCTATTAGCAGAAAAGAATCTGTCCCGTTAAATCATAATCACTTTTTGTAAAGGAAAATATTTCTTAGGCATGTAACTTATTATAGAGAAAAAAGCTCTCTGCAATTATTTTATTGCGGAGAGCTTTCTTCTTATTCTATAGGAAAGTTCGTTGAACTTCCTATAGAATAAAAAAGGAGTGCACAGATGCGCAGCTTCGCGCGCGGAACAAAAGTTGTGCTATATCAGAGACTGAAACGCGAGAGTGTGCGAAGCACACTTTTGTTCTATAGAACATTAAATTGTAAGATTCCAATATTCATCAGATGATAAAATGGTTAATGATTTGATGTCTCATCTATCACATAATACTCATCCAGATATTCTTCAATAATATCAAAAGGTGCCGGCCCAATTTCAAGAAGGGCTGCATGAAAATTAGTGTCACTATAATTATAAAGATAACGGGTCTTGGCATATTCCTTTAGTTCTTCAAACTGCAAATAGCCTACATAATATTTCAGATAATGAGCAGGTTCTTCGACAATCAGTTCGTAAAGGTCTTTAATGGCAGTTTCATCGTTAATGCCATAATTCTGCCAAAACTTTAAGGTATCTTCATAGGACCAGCCGTCATAATGAATTCCTAAGTCTGTAGAAGCGTAAAGACTTAAGATAGCGGTCTGATTTTTTTCCATCAGGGAAGCAACATCTTCATCGAACCCTGTATAAGAATAGGAGAGCATTTCTACATAGGTTGCCCAGCCTTCCACATAGCCCGGATAATTTAAAATGCAGCGGGCAGGAGACAGACCGGCTTCATAGGACATAATCGTTTGATAAAGATGTCCCGGGTAGCCTTCGTGGGCCAGTGTAGTAAAGTAGCTGACGTCTGTTGCATTAATCGATTCATTAATATAAATCGAATTATTCTGGTAATCATCAATTGCAGCTGTTACATAAAAAGCAGGAGCAAGATAGTCCGCCACACATTCATCAATATACTGAACAGAAAAAGATGCTTCAGGTGGAGTAGGAAAATCCTCTGCCATTAATTCCTTCAGGTTATTTAAGGTTGCTGTAGGGTCAAGGGCGGCAAGGGTTGATTCGTTGCAGATATCCCAAAGTTCCGGATTTTCCTCTGTTAAGTCAGAAGATTCCTGAAAATCAAGAGCACGTTCTTTGCTAATCATTTCCTGTATGTCTTTGATAGAATCGGAACAACCGGTATTGAAGTAGACCAGTTGTTCATAATATTCTTTGCCTTCAGGGAGATAACAGAGGCCTTTGTCATTAGTGCCGCTGCCAAGAAGTTCCGTTAAAGCAGCAGTCAGATTTTCATATGCCGGAATAATATTTTCCTGTATAATCTTCTGGTTTTCTGTCTTGTAAGTATCCTTCTCCCCATCTGTTAATCCGTCAAAGCTGTCAATTTTCTTGTTAAAGGTCTCAATCAGATAATGATTCTCGGCATCAGCGAGAAAATCTTCGCATTGAGTAATTACGGTATCGCAGGAATAGTCAGACATAAAAAGACCAGCCTCGGCTTTTTCCTCTTCGAATGCAATTACCTGTGCAAAATATTCATCTGTTAAAGAGATTAATTCCAGATAAGTATCAATATCTTCTTTGTCATGGAAATCATATTCCTGAAAAAGAATCGGAAGCTCCGCCTGTACACCGGAGGATGGCCGTAACGGCTCATCATATAAATAATAGTCAGCAGTATCTAACTGAAGCTTAAAATAATCTTCTAACACATCATAGGTCAACTGTTGTTCTGTAGAAAGTCCCCTATAATTAAAATCCTTTAGGGTGGCAAGATAATTTTCAAAACGGGCATTGCTATCCTTAAAGGCCTGTTCCGAAAGGTCACCGAGACTGACCTTTGCATCGGTAATGCCATAATTTTCCGGGTTAGCAAGGGTATAGTGCAAATTAATTGTATTGGAAGAAACCTCAGTACAAAAGAAGTCATTCAAAAAAGAGTCAAAGGCAGCTATTTCTTCCGGACTTTCTGTGTCCGTTTCTAAGAACTCTATGGGGGAATTCCTGGTGCAGCCGGAAAAAAACATACATCCCAAAAGCAGGCAGGCACCGGCAGAAATCCCATTTCCTAATTTTTTCTGAGAAAAAGATTTATGGTGAATCAAATTATAATTACCTCATTTCTTTTTGCTAAAAGCCTAATTCTATTATAGCTAATCAACATATCATATGTAAAGAACACAATGAATATGAAAATAAAGGAAAATATACGTCATAGAGCGGAAAAAAAGAACATATATTGCAAAAGAGAAGCAGACTGTTTGAAGAGAAAAGGAATAGAAAGAAAGTTCTGGGTTTTCAGACAGTAGAAGGACAGGTAAAAATGAATTATTTGTGGGCGTTTATGATTTTAGCAGGGGTAATCTATGCAGCATTTACCGGAACCTTGCCGGATATTACTACTGCAGCACTAGATTCTGCGAAAGAGGCGGTTACCTTATGTATTACCATGACGGGTGTAATGGCTTTCTGGGTTGGTTTGATGAAAATAGCAGAAAATGGTGGAATAATAAAGGGACTATCCGATAAATTAAATCCAGTTTTAAAATTTATTTTTCCTGATTTACCGGCAAATCATCCGGCAAAACAATACATTGCAACGAACATGATAGCCAACTTTTTTGGCCTGGGTTGGGCAGCAACACCTGCAGGATTAAAGGCAATGCAGGAATTACAGAACTTAAATATTGCGGAATGTCGGGAAAAAGGAGAATCAAAATTCCGCTCGAAAGACCTTGCAACAAAAGAAATGTGCAATTTTTTGATAGTAAATATTTCTTCTCTGCAGCTTATACCGGTAAATATTATTGCCTACCGGAGTCAGTACGGAAGTGTAAAACCGACAGATATTGTAGGACCGTCGATTCTGGCGACGACCTGCAGCACCCTTGCTGCCATAATCTTCTGTCGGCTGATGCGGCATCGGAAATAAAGCGGCAAAATATATTTTTCTACGAAATGCCACGAAAGAGATTGAACAAGTGAATGAAAATGTTATAATATAATAAGAAAAAAGTACTAGAAATATTCATCATGATTCAGAGAAGAGTGCAGGTGATACAGGATGTGGAAAAAGAACAAAATTTTAGTAGTGGATGACAGCCGGTTGTATCGTAAATCAGTTGTTGATATTTTATCAGAGGAATATGATGTCATTGAAGCTGAAAACGGAGCGGAAGGTCTGAAGATATTAGAAAAGGACAAAGTCAGAGAAGTTATCGTAGCGGTTATATTAGACTTAGTTATGCCGGTAATGGATGGCTTTGAATTTCTACAGCATTTCCGGGCAGAAGAGAAGTATAAACATATTCCGATAGTGGTGGCAACCTCCGAGGAAGACGAGGAAAAGGAGAAGCGGTGTCTGAAGGTTGGAGTCTGGGATTTTGTGCATAAGCCTTTTGATGCGGAAATTCTTCGCCTGCGTATTATAAATGCAGCAAGAAGAGCCTGGACCCATAGCATGGAGCACGATCCACTGACTGGAGTATATAACCGTCAGAAGCTTTATCAATCTATGCGTCAGCTGCTGGTGAAGAATAAAGAGAAAGAATTTGCATATATGCAGGTTGATATTGAGCGGTTTAAAATGATTAATACCTTCTACGGAACAGCGGAAGGGGATAGACTGTTATGTTATCTGGCACAGATTATCCGGGATATTTTGTGGGATTATGATGACTGCACATATGGTCGTATTTCTGCCGATATTTTTGGTATTTTTATCGTAAGAGATGATAAGAAAATCGATGAGATTGAGGAAACAATCCGGGAAAAATTAAAACGTTATAAAGCCAATTATTTTTTGAATACATCAACCGGAATCTATATTATAGAAGACAATCAAATGGATATTTCTGCTATCTGTGATAAAGCAGCAATTGCAGCCAAGGGATGTAAGAACAATTACATGGTTCATAAAGCTGTTTACACACCGGAAATGAGTGAAGTTCTTATTAAGGAACAGCGGATTATCAACGAAATGGATAAGGCATTGGAGGAAGAAGAGTTTGTTGTTTATTTCCAGCCGAAGTATAGTCTGTACAGCCTGAAGCCATCGGGTGCAGAGGCATTGGTGCGCTGGCGGAAACCGGATGGAAAGATGGTTTCGCCGGGAGATTTTATACCAATTTTTGAGCGTAATGGATTTATTATTAAACTGGATTATTATATCTGGGAAAAGGTATGTCAGTTTATTCGCCGCGAACTGGATGAAGGAAACGAAGTAGACCCGATTTCGGTAAATGTATCCAGAGTAAATCTCTACAATCCAAAGTTTTTTGAAACGCTGGTTGGTCTTGTAGAAAGGTATAAAATACCGGCAAAATACCTGAATCTGGAATTAACAGAAAGTGCTTTTTCCGATGATGCAGAGATGCTGCGAAAGACAGTGGATTATCTCCATAAATCAGGCTTTACCATTTTAATGGATGATTTTGGCAGTGGATATTCTTCATTGAATCTTTTGAAAGATATTAATCTGGATATTTTAAAGATTGATATGAAGTTCCTGTCAAAAGGTCCATCTACCGCAAAATGCGAGAAGATTATTGAAGCGGTGATAAATATGGCAGCCTCCCTGGACATGCCGGTTATTGCGGAAGGTGTGGAGGAAAAGGAACAGGTGGAACTCTTAAAACGTCTTGGCTGTGATTACATTCAGGGCTTCTATTTTGCGAAACCAATGACAGAGCAGGATTATTTACAGCTTGTGAAAGATGCGCGGGAGTAAAGAGTTTTTAGTTAATAAAATTTTATAAAAGAAATTTTTCTAAGTGGAGCAGTTTAAAGAGCTGCTCCACTTTTTACCAATAAAAATTATAGGGCAGACCGTTCCCCCTAATCTTCATAGGAAAGACTTTGTTAAGATAGGGTGTGAAAGTTTGAAAGATATCCTGGTTCTTAGATGGCAAAAGGAAGCATAGAAATGTAAAGAAGAAAGATAAAAGGCAAAAAATGAAGGCACTGATTTTTTTATCTGATGTAATAATTCCTATTCTGATTTTTTCCATTGTTGCATATGGAATCATAAACCGCCAGCAGGTTTATGAGGAATTTATTGAAGGGGCAAAGGATGGATTTCAAACGGTAATTGGAATTATGCCCACATTGATAGGACTGATGGTAGCTGTCGGTGTATTAAGGGCTTCTGGTTTGCTGGAATTTGTGGCGGAAGTATTTTCCCATATAACAAATGCGATAGGTTTTCCTTCTGAACTGCTTCCCCTTGGAGTAGTAAAGATGTTTTCATCTTCTGCGGCAACCGGGCTTTTGCTGGATATTTATAAAGCGCATGGAGCAGATTCCCTTTTAGGGAGAATGGGCTCTATCATGATGGGCAGCACAGAAACAATTTTTTATACGATGTCTCTTTACTTTATGTCAGTAAAAATAAAAAAAAGCCGCTATACGTTGGCAGGGGCGTTAATTGCGACGCTGGCAGGAATTATAGCCAGTGTAATTCTTGCAGCGAAAATGTAGAATGTTAATTTTTAGGAATAAGTATATTGGGAAAGGCATATAATAGAAAAGAAGGCAGAAGAAAAAGTGATGATTTGACAATTTGAGCATATAGACATATAATAGACATTAAGTAAATAATCTCGCGGGATGGAGCAGTCTGGAAGCTCGTCGGGCTCATAACCCGAAGGTCGTAGGTTCAAATCCTACTCCCGCAACTATTTTAGAAGAGGCTGGCAGAGATGCGGATGCTTCTTCTTTTCTTTCATATATAAGAATTCCAAAAAGGCTGACAGGAGGGAATCAGATGGATACAATGGATAAATTTTTAAAGATGGTGGAAGAATCTGATAATATTGTCTTTTTTGGTGGTGCAGGAGTGTCCACGGAAAGCGGAATTCCTGATTTTCGCAGTGTGGATGGCCTTTACAATCAGAAATACGATTACCCTCCGGAAACAATCTTAAGTCATTCCTTTTATATTAAGAAAACAGAAGAATTTTATCGTTTTTATAAGGATAAAATGATTTGTAAAGATGCAAAGCCAAATATCACACACTTAAAGCTGGCGGAGTTAGAACAGGCAGGAAAAGTGAAAGCAGTTGTAACCCAGAATATCGATGGACTGCATCAGGCGGCAGGAAGTAAGCGGGTATTAGAACTTCACGGAAGTGTTCATCGTAATTATTGCAGAAAATGTGGAAAAGGATTCCCGGCAGAATACATATTGGAAACCACCACAGAAATTCCGCTTTGTGATAAATGTGGCGGACAATTAAAACCGGATGTTGTATTGTACGAGGAGGGACTGGACCAACAAACGTTAGAGGATGCTGTATTTTATATCAGTCATGCGGATATGTTGATTATTGGCGGGACATCCTTAGCCGTTTATCCGGCAGCCGGACTTATTGATTATTATCGTGGAAATAAATTAGTTCTCATCAATAAATCCACAACACCGATGAATGGCAGAGCAGATTTAGTAATACAGGTAGGACTGGGAGAAGTCTTTGAGAAAATACAGGTTTAAGAGAAAGTGTAAAGGAGGATTATTCTTTTATGAATCAGTATCAATATGAGGTGGGAGATGTGGTTCGTCTGAAAAAGCAGCACCCTTGCGGAAGCAGTGAATGGGAGATTCTTCGCGTAGGAGCAGATTTCCGTTTGAAATGTATGGGTTGTGGTCATCAGATTATGATAGCAAGAAAATTAGTAGAAAAAAATACAAAGGATTTACATAAAAAAGCGGCGCATCAGTTATGATGTGCCACTTTTTGTTTGGAAAGAAAAATTATTTTATTACTGTTTAATATAGTTGCAGATGAAGTTTAAAGAATCTGGTTCATAACCACGAATCCAAACTTTGCTGGTATTATTCTTTTTAACACCATAAACAGAGGTATAAATTTCATATTTGCCAGGTCCAACAGGTCTTTTATCCTGAGTATTAATATAGAAACCTTTGCATAAAGAAATCTGTCCGCCGCTGTAACTTACACCAGTGCCATTGAAGAAGGAGGAAGAAGTAGTATATCCTTCGTAATCTTTGATATAGCGGTTCACATCTACATAAACAGCTTTCTGGTCAGCATCAAATTTTGGTAAAGATATGGTAACTGTTTCCTGTGCGAAATAATCACCGGCTTCGTCAGCTGTATCGTGACATTTAATAGTAACAGAAATATCTTCAATAGCAACACTTGTCATGCTGCTTACACCTTCAAGGTCAGAGGTGTTTACAGTAGCACCGTTTTTGTAACAAATCAGATTTACAGCATCATACCATCCATCAGAAGTAGAAGCCGGTAAAGTTACATTTCCATTTGCATCAGCAACTAAGGAAACTGCTTCTGCACCGTCAAAGGAAATTGCTACGGAATCAAGCTCGCTGGCATCCCATGCGTAAATGCCATTTTCATTTTTAACAAGATTATTTTCAAAATTCTTTGCCTGAGTAGCTTCTGCAGTAATATTAATGTTGAAGTTTAAGTCTGCAAAGTCATTATCCCATTCTGTTGGAATATCAAGATTCTGGAAAATGTAGTATCTGGCATCTTCAGTAGAAGCAGTTGCAACACCTTCATTTCCCTGATAATAATAGTAGTCTCCGGCACCAAGTGTCCAGTTATTATCTGCCATCTGCTGGCTGATTAAAGCCCAGATGCCTTCGGACTGTTTTTCCGTAAGAGCAGTATCTGTATTGCTGACAATTTCTAATTTAATACGAAGATATGCATCTGCAGAACCTTCCTCCATTCTGACAAATGGGTCTTTGGCAAGGAAATCTCCAGGCATAACATTTTCGAAAGTTAAAGACTGAACTTCTTCGAAAGTACCATTACCATTATCTTTTGTTTCTAATAAGGAAATATCTACTTTTCCTGTTTCAATAATATTGCTGGCAGCATCATTATCTGTAAAATAAGCTAATGTGCTTCCGATACCAACTGCACCAAGTAATCCGGTTGTAGCAACTAAAGTTGCAAGCTTTCTTTTTTTACTCATTTCTCATCCCTCTTATCTTTATCATATTGATGTAAGAGCATACATGCACTTACAAACCTTTTTCTAGTATGATTCCTTTTGGTCACACGGCGGTCACACTGAAAGAAATGTGTAAGCACTTACAAAAACGAGGGACAAAAATTGGTAGATTCGCACAAAAAAAGAGAGACGTATTTTTTACAGTGAAACTGCGAAAATAGTAAGGTGATAAAAAAACAGGAAAAAAAATAAGAAAATGCTTGAAATGAAAGGGAATCCATGGTAAAGTAAATATTCGTGATATATTATAAATATTCCTTGCTCTTTCCACATATATGGAATGGGCCAGAGACCAAAAGGAGGAAAATTCGCATGAACAAATATGAATTAGCACTTATCGTTAGTGCAAAGATCGAAGACGATGCGAGAACAGCTACAGTTGAAAAAGCAAAAGAGTACATCACTCGTGCAGGCGGTACTGTAACAGAAGTAGAAGACTGGGGTAAGAAGAAATTAGCTTACGAAATCCAGAAAATGAGCGAAGGCTACTACTACTTCATCCAGTTTGATGCAGCAGCAACTGTTCCAGCAGCTGTAGAGCAGGATGTTCGTATTATGGACAACGTTCTTCGTTTCTTATGCGTTAGAAAAGACGAAGCATAGAATAGAACCAAAGACCGAAAAAGAGCTTACCGTTCTTTCGACCGGTTACGGTTCGATAGAAGAGAGGAAAACACATTATGAATAAAGTAATTCTTATGGGACGATTAACAAGAGACCCTGAAGTTCGTTATTCCCAGGGTGAGCAGGCAACAGCAATTGCAAGATACACACTGGCGGTAGACAGACGTTTTAAGAGAGATGGAGATGCTCAGACAGCAGATTTCATTCCTTGTGTAGCGTTTGGCAAAGCTGGGGAATTTGCAGAGAGATATTTCCGCAAAGGAACCAAAGTTCTTGTAACAGGTCGTATTCAGACCGGTAGTTATACGAACAAAGACGGTCAGAAAGTGTATACAACAGATGTTATTGTAGAAGAACAGGAGTTTGCTGAGAGCAAAAACTCAGGCGGAGACAATTCAGGCTTCGCACCAGCAGACAGACCATCACCTAGCAGTGCAGCAGGAGATGGCTTCATGAATATTCCAGACGGAATAGATGAAGAGTTACCATTTAACTAAACAGGAGGTAATAATCATGGCTTTCAATAAAGCAGCAGATAAAGAAGGCGCTCCAATGAAGAGACGTCCAATGCATAGAAGAAAAAAAGTTTGTGTATTCT
>CAYMIS010000067.1:0-20030 GCA_964390485.1 uncultured Roseburia sp.
GCACGCATTTTTTAATATATTATTAACAAAGTGTAAAAATAACATTATTTATGAATATTATATCCGTTTTTCCCAAAACTGTTAAGGAACCTTGGGAAGAATTAAGAAAAATATAACACTTTTTTTAGAAAGGAAAGGATAAATGAGAAAATTTACACAGTATAGAAAGTGAAATGACAGGTGTTATTTGTAGGATAGGCACAATTTTACTGATACAAAATGGGAGGAGCGGCTAATTGTGGTAAAGATTGATTTTTTTAAGGGGCAATGCTATACTCGAAAAAATAAAAAAAAGAGAGAAGAGGCGGTTCCTATTAAGAAGAATAAGACAGCAATATTAAAGTGGTTACTGGTGATACTGATTGTGGGGGTTATTATATATACATTTCGTGATTCAGCAGGACCGATTTTAGAACAGTTAAGAACAACGGCACCATTAGTGATTGTGGGCATCTGTGTTATGTCAGTAATCTATCATTTGATAGAAGGGACAATAACAGCAATTTTAGCGAAGCAGTACGAGCCGGAATTCAAAATCCGCTGGGGCATTGGAAATGCATTTTTCTGTTCCTTTTATCGTGTGGCAACCCTGGGAAGTGGTGCAGGGATTGCGGCCATTGTGTATTTAAATGAGCATAAAATTGACTACTCCAAGGCATTTGGATTGTATATGCTACAGTATGCATTTCATAAAATCAGTATAGCAATTTATTCGGCGGTATTTTTTACATTAAGCTTTGGATATATGATTCAACATTTTGGAGGATATACAGGTTTGCTGCTGGCAGCTTATGGAGTAACTATGATAATTACTCTGGGGCTGATTCTATTCTGCTGTTCCGAAAAATTTCATAAGCTGATTTTTAAACTGATTGCGTTTTTTAATAAAAAGGGAAAATGGGATGCGTTAGAGGTACAGCTGCGGGAGCAATGTGATGAATTGGAGGCTGCTTCCCGTTATCTTCTAAAAAGGAAAAAGATGGTGGCAGGTGTAATCCTTCTTAATATGATAAAATTCTGCTTCTGGTATGGAATTCCATATTTGATTTTTGCAGGAAGCGGAAATATTAGTATTGTGGAAACTATGGGAATTACAGCCCTTTCAGTTATGATTGCAGCCGTGATACCGGCACCGGCGGGAATTGGTTCTACAGAAATTATGTTTACTACGCTATTTTCTGGAATTGTGGGGACAGGACTGGCAGGTTCGGCATCGCTGCTTTACCGTTTCGCAACTTTTGTATTCCCGTTTTTATCAGGTGCGGTTCTGGTAATAGCACGAAAAATACGACAGCATAGGGCGTCAATAAATTTGTAGTGCTGAATATTTAAGGAAAATTTAATCTTCGTAAAATTGACAATTTTATATAGAATGATAGAATTGTCTTTGGCATATGTTCTTGAAGAATAATAAAAAGAAAATGTCTGCGTCAGGGCGGACGATGGATAGGTAAGATGAAGATTAGATTAAAATATGAAAAGGAAAATATATATTGGATAATTGCAACACTGGTATTGGCAGCTGTGCTGTTTATACGGATTGGATTCTCAATCTGGGCGTTTACAGGGTTTGCGGTTTTCTATGTAGGAATTAAATTTCTTGAAATTGAATTAAAGGAAAAATGGGCAGGGTTTTGGTCTGCCCTTTTACTGACAGGCAGCGGTGTATTCACGGCGCATCATGTGCAGTATCTGTTATTAGACGCAGAATTGCGGGAAAAAATATCAGACAACAAGATGCTTTTGAATATTATCTGCTGTCTTATTGTTTTTCTGGTAATGCAGGTTTTTACAAATAATACGGGGATGGCTTGTATCATTTCCCATCTGACCTTAATGCTTTTGGCAGGAATAAATTATTTTGTATATCTGTTTCGTGGAAATGAATTTA
This sequence comes from uncultured Roseburia sp., assembly GCA_964390485.1. GTDB lineage: Bacteria > Bacillota > Clostridia > Lachnospirales > Lachnospiraceae > Roseburia. The sequence goes on from CAYMIS010000067.1 coordinate 1,892, forward strand.
TTTTCAGCGACATTCGCTCGGTACAAACAGGACTGAGCGTGGCAGGTAATTATGAATTCGTGCTGGATGAGCGGTCAGGCTGTGTAATTTTAATGACGACGCTGTATGTGGCATTTATGCGTAAATTAAAGATAACTTTTGAAAAAAGAGTATGGATGATGGCGTTTTGCGCTTCCCTTGCTATTTTAGGCGGTGTATATGTTGGGATGAAGACGGAAAACACAATGACGGAAACCTGGGAGCAGAAAGGCAGCTATCGTAATGGATATATATTAAATTTTGCATTAAGCATTCGTGACTATTTTGTGGCAGAGCCGGAAGGATATTCAGCAGAAGAGATAGCAGCATTAGAGGAAGAATACCGTGGGACGGATAGGGAAGAAATAAAACAGGAAGAACGTCCAACCATTATTGTGGTGATGAGCGAATCCTACACAGATTTATCTGTAGTAGGAGATTTCCTGACAAATAAAGAAGTAACACCTTTTTATGATTCTCTGGTGGAAAACACTACTAAGGGATATGCAGTTTCCTCCGTATTTGGTGCGAAGACCCCGAATTCGGAGTGGGAGTTTATGACGGGGAATACCATGGCATATCTGCCAAGTGGTTCTGTCGTTTATCAGCAATATCTTGATACCCAGCCAACCTCCCTTGTTTCCAACTTGAAAAATGAGGGGTATACCTGTGTGGCAATGCATCCTTATTATGATACCGGATGGAGCAGAAATACCATTTATCCTCAGCTTGGTTTTGACGAAAGCTATTTTATAGAACATTTTGACCAGTCTAAAATGCTCAGAGAGTATATCACAGACCGGAAATTTTATGAGAAAATCATTGAGGAATATGAAAGTAAGCCTGCAAATGAGGATTTGTTTATTATGAGCATTTCCATGCAGAACCATGGTGGATATACAGAAAAATATGATAATTTTGAAGAAGAAATTCGGGTATTAGGAGTGAATTACCCGGATGCAAATCAGTATTTGTCTCTGTTGCATGAGAGTGATAAAGCGTTAGAATATCTGATTACCTATTTTGAAAAGGTGGAAGAACCGGTGGAGATAGTCTTTTTCGGAGACCACCATCCAAGTCTGGATGCAGGATTTTACCGGAGTCTGAATGGAAAGGGGTTATCTGGACTAACGGTAGATGAACTGGAAAAATTATATACCGTACCATTTTTCATTTGGACAAATTATGAAAGCGAGGAAGAGACAGTAGAAATCAGTAGTCTGAACTATCTCTCAACTTTGGCATTAGAAAAAGCAGGGTTGCAGCTTCCGGCGTATAATCATTTTCTTGCGGATATGATGGAAGTGATTCCGGCAATAAATGCACGGGGATATTATTCTGTGTCAGAAGGCTGCTTTAAGCATTTAGAAGATGCCAGGGGAGAAGAGGCAGAATGGCTCCGCAAATATGAGATTTTGCAGTATAACAGTATGTTCGACAGAAGAGGGAAAAGTGAATTATTTTTTCCGTATCTAAAGGAGAATTGATTTGACGCTCCCAGTGGGGAAGTATACAATAAAAGTAATACACAGGATGAAATGACAAGCTGCAATAGTGGTATGTTCCAGCGAGTGGGGAAACATCGGATTGCAGCGGTAGAAAGGCGGTTTTTATGGAGCTTGTAACACTTGGAAAAACAGGGATAACAGTAAATAAGAATGGTTTTGGAGCCCTTCCAATCCAACGAATCAGTCAGGCAGATGCAGTGAAGCTGGCACGGAAAGCTTATGAGGCAGGGATTACTTTTTTTGATACAGCAAGATTCTATACAGACAGTGAAGTGAAACTGGGAGAAGCCTTTGAGGGCATGAGAGAGAAAGTCTATATTGCCACCAAGACAGCTGCAGAGACGCCGGAAGAATTCTGGAGTCAGCTAGAAACTTCTTTGGGAAATCTACGAACGGATTACATTGATATATACCAGTTCCATAATCCGGCAGTCTGTCCGAAGCCGGGAGACGGCAGCGGATTATATGAAGCTATGCTGGAAGCAAAAGCGCAGGGGAAAATTCGTCATATTGGAATTACGAATCATAGATTAGCAGTAGCGGAAGAAGCGATAGCATCGGGGTTATATGAGACTTTGCAATTCCCATTCTGTTATCTTGCAACGGAGCGGGAACTGGCATTGGTAGAAAAATGCAAAGAAGCCGGCATGGGCTTCATTGCCATGAAAGCTTTGTCGGGCGGGTTAATTACCAATTCTGCAGCGGCTTATGCTTTTGAGGCGCAGTTTGACAATGTACTCCCAATCTGGGGTGTGCAGAGGGAAAAAGAACTGGATGAGTTTATTTCCTACATAGACAAGCCACCGGTAATGACGGAGGAATTAGCGGAAATTATTGCCCGGGATAAAAAAGAACTAAGTGGTGAGTTCTGTCGTGGCTGTGGCTACTGTATGCCATGTCCGGCTGGCATTGAAATTAATAACTGCGCAAGAATGTCTTTGATGCTGCGACGAGCACCATCAGATGCCCAGCTGACACCGGAAATGCAGGAAAAGATGAAAAAAATTGAAAACTGTCTGCATTGTGGCAAATGTAAAAGTAAGTGTCCATATGGACTTGATACACCGGCATTACTGGAAAGAAATTATGAAGACTACAAAAGAGTACTTGCAGGAGAGGTCAGTGTAAAATAGTAAAAGAGAGAGGGTCTACAAAGGGGTGTAGTACTTTTTTCCTGTTTTCGAATATGATATACTAAACATAGGAGCAGGCTTGAATTAGGAAATCGGAGGAAGTAAGTTATGTATAATCTGTTGTATGGGACACGGGTCACATGTGCAGTTGTTTTGTTTATAATTGTTACAGGTGTTTTTTATTCTAAAGTGAAAACAAAAGAACATTCAGTATTACAGATTGTTTTGGCATTTATGTACATATATGCACTTGATATGGTGTTTCAGGTGACTTGTGAAACAAAGGAAGCAGCATTACTGGCGTTGCAGATTAGGGAAATACTTATATATTGCATTATGGTAATGATGTTTTATTTTACAACCTGCTACACAGGAATAACACCGGGAAAAATATGTGGGACGATTCTTGGAATTTGGTCAATAGTTGCAAATATCGCTACTGTATTTTTCTTTCGAATCGATGGATGGTTTCTTAAAAACGTAGAATTTGTGGAGGAAGGTGTCTACCCCCATCTGACCTATTCAAGAGGAATATGGGGACATATTTATGAAGTTTTAATTGTATTTTATGCCCTGCTGGTTTTATGGCTGGGGATTGTATATATGGGAAAAGAGTCGAAAACCCGCAGCGAGTGGCGCCGAAAGCAGGCTCTTATGGGAGCAATTATTTTGCCGGAAATATTCTATACGACATATTACTTTAAACTTCATCAGTGTTATGAATTGATTATTATTGGATTTACCGTTGCAGCGGGTGTGCTGTTATATGCATCCCGCCGTCATCGTGTATTTAATGTGGTTGAAGATACAAAAGATGCAATGCTTGATAATCTGGATGAGGGAATGGTAATTTACAATGGAAATCGAAAGCTTTTGTATGCAAATCGGCTGGCGAATCAGCTTTTACAGGAGATTGATGATTTTGTACAGCAGAATCCGAAAGCAGAGATGCCGCCGTTAAAGGGAGACTTTCTGAAAGATGGCAGGGCATATGAGGTTCATGGTAGTGTGATATACCATGAAGAACATCCGCAGGGATACAGCTATTATGTAATTGATGTGACAGAAAAACGTGCGCAGATAAAAGAGGCCCTACAAGCCCGTTTTGAGGCAGAAGAAGCGAGCGCAGCAAAGAGTAATTTCCTTGCCAGCGTGAGTCATGAGATGCGAACGCCATTAAATAGTATTATAGGGATGTCAGAAAGTGGATTAAGAACAGATTCGAAGGAAGAAGGACGCAAGCAGATGAAGAATATTCTTCATTCCGCCAAAAATCTATTAATATTTATTAATAATCTGCTGGATTTATCTAAAATGGAATCTGATATGCTGGAGTTATCCACAGAAAGTTATTCTTTGGAACAGAATGTGTTTGAGGCAATGAATATTGTAAACATGTCCCTTGGAGAAAAAAAGATTTCCCTGGAGGCTTGTATTGCGGAAAACGTTCCGGGAAGACTGATGGGAGATTCCTTAAGAGTGCAGCATATTTTGTTAAACCTTCTGATGAATGCTGTAAGCTATGCAAAAGAAGGTAAAGTTACATTGAAAATATATGGAGAAGAAAAGCCGGAAGGCTATGAACTTCATATGGATGTGTCTGACACCGAAGAGCGTATTGTGCAGGAGCGGCTGGGTGAGATTATCTGGAATTATCATCAGGGAGAATGGAACGAGAAGCGCGAGAAACGAAGCCCGGGAGTTGGACTCACAATTACAAAGAATCTGGTAGAGCATATGGGCGGAAGTATCCGTGTGGAAAGTGTACCGGAAAAGGGAAATACCATATATGTAAGCATTATTCAGCAGGTGGATGTATGGGAAAAAGTTGACATAACCTTATTGACATCCCAAATGTTGAATGAAGGTTTTGGAGAAAAATATCTGGACCGACAGTACCAGTATACCTTTGAAGGGGCAAAAGTGCTGGTGGTGGATGATACCAATACAAATCTGATTGTCATACAAGGATTATTAGAACCATACCGGATGCAGCTAAAATGTATGGTTTCTGCAGAAGATGCTCTGGAAGAAATTAGTGCACATGGAGAAGAATATCAGCTTATGCTGGTGGATTATACCATGTTTGACAAAAGTGGATTAGAGTATATTAACGAGCTTGGCTGGGAACTGCCGAATCTTTCAATTGTAGCGATGACAGCGGATGTATTTGCAAATATGAAACGCTTCTTTGAAAAGCGTGGCTTCAAAGACTATATTTCAAAACCTGTGAATCGTCAGAAACTGGAGTACATACTGCTTCGTTATTTGACTGATTACAAAAAGGGAAATAATTTTTATGTGCAGGAGCAGTACAGTGGTGAATTAAAGGGATTGGAGAAGAGCAATATCGATATTCCGGCAGGACTGGAGCGAAATGGACATAATATCAGAAATTATTGTCTTGTTTTAGCTACTTATGAGAAAGAAATGAAAGCAACACTGCCGGTATTAAAAAGCATGCTGGGAAAAGATATGGAAGTTCTTTGTGAACGGATACATGGTATTAGAGACAGCAGCAGGTCGATAGGAGCAGAACATGCTGGCATGCTGGCAGGCAAACTGGAAGAAGAATTAAAGCAGGAATTAGTGAAACATACTTATACGGAAGGGCAGCTGAGATATGACCTAGAACGTTTAGAGCGGGAAGTGAAAAGGGTTATTAACGGAATTTCTAAGTTTATGCAGACAGACCAAGCGATTTTATACTTATCCAGTGGTACCGTGAAGAATGCCAAAGAGGCACCAAGAGAACGCACTGATGTTTAGGAAGAACATAATAGTATGATTGAAAAAGTAAAAGGAGGAAACTGTAATGAATGATACGGTTTCCTCCTTTTTAGGTCTTTAACCCATTATAACAACTACATCATAGTTGGTTTTACCTTTTTCGTAAGGAATAATACAGCCCTCGATAGTAGTTCCATCCACTTGAATACTCTTAATACCTTTTTCTACATTATCAGGATTTTTCACCTGAATATGATAGGTTCCTTCCCGGAATTTACGTGTCAGATTAAAGTCACCAAAGCCTTCGGGAACACAAGGGTTGATAGAAAGTCCTGTGTGGGTTGGGTATACACCAAGGATATATTGTGAAATATTAACGAAGGTCCAGGCTGCAGTACCAGTCAGCCAACTGTTTTTGGCCTCACCATGACGAGGTGCATCAGCTCCGGCAACCATCTGTGAATAAACATATGGTTCTGTACGGTGAATTTCACTAATTTCTTCCACATAGGCTGGGCAGGTTTTCTGATAAATCTCAAAGGCCCGGTTACCCCTGCCAATAACTGTTTCTGCAATGGAAACCCAGGGATTATTATGACAGAAAATACCGGCATTTTCCTTATAGCCCGGTGGGTAAGAGGAGACTTCTCCGAGTTCAAGGTGATATCTGGTATAGGCTGGCTGTAAAATCATAACACCATATTTGGTGTCTAGTTTCTCTTTTACAGAATCTAAAGCTTTTGCAGCAAGCCCCTCTTTGACGCCTACTCCGGCAAGCACACAAAAACCCTGCGGTTCAATATAAATCTGACCTTCCTCACATTCCTTTGAACCAATTTTATTACTGAAGGCGTCATAGGCACGTATAAACCAGTCACCGTCCCAGCCGTCCTTTAGGATAGCATCTGTCATTATCTGTACTTCTTTTCTGGCCCTGACAGCTTCCTCCGGTTGATTCATTAATTCACAAAGCTGGGCATATTCTTCCCCATATTTTACAAACATTCCGGCAATGAAAACAGACTCTGCCACCGGGCCTTCACTTGGACCAAAGGTCTGGAAGGATTCCCCAGGATGCTTCGAAAAACAGTTTAAGTTCAGGCAGTCATTCCAGTCGGCTCTTCCTATCAGCGGAAGGTTGTGAGGACCTTTATGGTTAATAATATAATCTAAAGAACGTTTTAAGTGTTCCATCAGAGTGGTAGCCACAGACATATCATTATCGTAGGGAACCATTTCCTTTAAGATGGAAAGGTCGCCGGTCTCCCGGACATAAGCGCTGGTTCCGGCGATTAGCCATAACGGATCATCATTAAAACCGCTTCCGATATCGGAATTCCCTTTTTTAGTTAACGGCTGATACTGGTGGTAGGCACTGCCGTCTTCAAATTGTGTGGAGGCAATATCGATAATTCGTTCTCTTGCCCGATCCGGAATCAGGTGTACAAATCCCAGTAAATCCTGGCAGGAATCCCGGAAGCCCATCCCTCTGCCGATTCCTGATTCATAGTAGGATGCGGAACGGGACATATTAAAGGTTACCATGCACTGGTACTGGTTCCAGATATTAACCATACGGTCTACCTTATCTTTTGAGGATTCTACATGATATTTTGATAAGAGCTCCTCCCAGTAATTCTGCAGTTTCGCAAATGCTTTTTCAACATCTGCGTTAGTCTGATATTTGCGAAGCATTGCGGCAGCAGACTTTTTATTAATAATGTTGTGGGATTCCCACTTATCCTCGTCTTCATTTTCCAGATAGCCCAGAATAAAAATAAAGGACTTTTCTTCTCCGGCTTCTAAGGAAAGATTAATCTGGTGGCTGGCAATTGGTGCCCAGCCGCTGGCAATAGAATTGGTGCAGGCACCGTTTTCTACAGCCATTGGAGCATCTGCTCCCCGGTATGCACCAAGGAAGTCATCGCGGCTTGTGTCAAAGCCGTTAATTGCTGTATTTACGGAGTAAATGGCGTAGTGGTTTCTACGCTCTCTGTATTCTGTTTTGTGATAAATAGTGGAATCAATGACTTCTACTTCACCAATGCTTAAGTTTCGCTGGAAATTCTTCATATCATCATCAGCATTCCATAGACACCATTCCACATAAGAGAAAATCTGTAATTCTTTTTTGGAAGAAGAAAGATTCTTAATTGTCAATGTGCTGATTTCGCAGTTGTCATCCATTGGCACAAAGGATAATACAGAAGCATTGACATTATTTTTAGAAGAATTAAAACGGCTGTAACCAATGCCGTGACGGCATTCATAGGAATCCAGCTCTGTTTTTACAGGCTGCCATCCGGGATTCCAGATGACATCTCCATCTTTAATGTAAAAATATTTTCCGTTTATATCTCCCGGTACATCGTTATAACGATAACGAGTCAGCCGCAGCAGCTTTGCATCTTTATAAAAGGAATAGCCGCCGCATGTATTAGAAATCAAACTGAAAAACTCATTGCATCCCAGATAGTTAATCCAAGGAAGTGGAGTTTTTGGAGTTGTGATTACATATTCTTTTTTACTATCATCGAAATATCCGAATTTCATACGCTCCTCCGCTGCCTGCAAGATGGTTATGCAGGAAAAATAATTGAAATAATACGAAAACGAAATAACAGCATATCTGTTATGAAAAAAAGAATTGCGAAAACGATTAAGTAAAAGAGAAAAAGAAATACTATACGATAAATTATATAAAAGAATAATTAGAAATGCAAGATTAAAATTGCCATGAAACATTTGAAAAGCAGCAGATTTTTCCTTGAGACGGCAAAATGGTACAAAGAATCGATATGTAAGAAGCGATACTAATATAAGGAAGGAACGAAAACGATTGCTGTGAAAAATAATAAAAATAAGCTGAAAAAACTGTAAGAAGTTCACAAAATCATGCAAAACATACAAAAACAAGCAAAAACAGCTTGAAAAAATGGTAAAAGTGATATATAGTTAAATTACGAAAACGATTAAGTAAGTTCCTTCTATTTACATCGGGGGTGCAGCAGCATGGTATCAATGAAAGATATAGCCAATGTCTGTGGGGTGTCAGTTGCAACGGTAAGCAAGGCATTGAATAACCATAGGGACATTGGAGAAGAGACAAAAGAACATATTAGAAAAGTTGCAAAGGAGATGGGGTATTTCCCAAATTCTGCAGCAAAAGCATTAAAAACAAATAGAACGAATAATATTGGAGTTCTTTTTGTAGATGATGCACAGAGTGGTCTGACACATGACTACTTTTCCTATGTACTTGACAGCTTTAAAAGGACAGCAGAACAGCAGGGATATGACATTACTTTTATTAATTGCTGCAAAACAAGGACGAATACGATGTCTTATTTAGAGCATGCAAGATACAGAGGATTTGATGGGGTGGTAATTGCCTGTATCGACTTTAATGACCCGGAGGTATTAGAACTGGTAAAAAGTGATATACCAGTGGTGACAATTGATCACCTGTTTAATAACCGGATTTCCATTATTTCAGATAATGTGAAGGGTATGCGGGATTTGTTGACCTACGTGTATGAAAAAGGTCACCGGAAAATTGCATATATCCATGGTGCGGATTCAGCAGTAACGCAGAGTCGTGTCTCTTCTTTTTATAAGACGGCAGAGGAATTAGGAGTAAAGATTCCGGATGAGTATGTGAAAGAGGCTGCATACAGAAGCACAGATGCAAGCTATCGTGCGACGCAGGAACTGTTGGATTTGGAAGTACCGCCAACCTGTATTCTTTACCCGGATGATTTTGCCAGTTTCGGTGGAGTAAATGCGATTAAAGAACGGGGAATGCGTATTCCGGAGGATATTTCAATTGCCGGATATGATGGAATTCCAGTGGGAAGGCATTTAGAACCGCAGCTTACAACATTACGTCAGGACACAGAACAGATTGGCGCAAAGGCGGCAGAGGAGCTGATTCATTTAATCGAGCGTCCGAAGACGACGCTGATGCAGCCGGTAGTTGTGGAAGGCGAAGTGTTTGAGGGTAAGTCGGTAAAGGCAGTTAACGCATAAACAGACACTTTATTTGTGAGATTTCTCATATTCAAATAGGGTGAAAACAAATTCAATGATTTTGTTAAAGGGAGGAAATTTACATGAAAAGAAAAGTATTAAGCTCATTATTAGCATTTACGATGGTAGCTGGTATGCTGGCTGGCTGTGGCGGTTCACAGACAAGCGCAGATAATGCAGGAACTGGAGGAACAACAGAGCAGGCAGAGGCAGGAAATGATGATGCAGCGCAGCAGGAAGAATCCTCTGGGAATACAGCGGAAGAAGGAAAAATTTTAAATATTTATTGCTGGAATGAAGAATTTAAAAGCCGTCTGATTTCACACTATCCGGGATATGAAGAGGTAGATGGTACAACCGGTAAAATTGGTGATGTAACAGTTACATGGAACATTACACCAAGTGACGACAATGCATATCAGAACAATCTGGATGCAACATTACTTGAGCAGGAAAATGCGGCAGCTGATGAGAAAATTGACCTTTTCTTAATAGAAGCTGATTATGCGTTAAAATATGTAGATACAGAATACACAATGCCTGTTGCTGATTTAGGAATCACAGAGGCTGATTTGGCAAATCAGTATCAGTATACAAAGGATATTGTTACAGATTCAAACGGAGTTTTAAAAGGTGTTTCATGGCAGGGATGTCCGGGCGCATTATTCTATAACCGGGAAGCCGCAAAAGAAGTACTTGGAACAGACGATCCTGTTGAAGTGCAGAAATATGTGGAAGACTGGGCAACATTCAATGAGACAGCAAAAAAAATGCAGGAGGCTGGCTATAAAATGTTATCTTCTGTAAATGACAGCTACCGCGTATACTCTAACAATGTAACTTCTAAATGGGTGGTTGATGGAAAAATTAACATTGATGAAAACTTAATGAACTGGGTAAATGACTCTAAGGTATTAGTGGATGCAGGACAGACAGAAACATATGAACTTTGGAGTGATGACTGGAAAAAAGGTTTTTATCCGGACGGAAAAGTATTCTGTTACTTCGGACCGGCATGGTTAGTAAATTTCTCTATGGCAGCTGACGTAGAAGGAAGTATTGCAAACCTCGGTGGCTGGGGGGCAGCAGAAGGTCCACAGGGCTTCTTCTGGGGCGGTACATGGATTTGTGCAGCAACAGGTACAGATAATGCATCTCTTGTAAAAGATATTATTTTACAGATGACAACAAATGAAGAAATTATGACACAGATTGTAGTTCAGGATGATGATTTCGTAAATAATATTCCGGCTATGGAAGCAATGGCAGCAGATACAAGTTACCAGAGTGAGGTATTAGGTGGACAGAATCCACTTGCTATGTACTGTGCAGGTGCAGGAAGTATTGATTTAAGCAACTTATCCTCTTATGACCAGGCTTGTAACGAAGAATTCCAGAATGCTATGAAGAATTATTTCGATGGAAATGCTACATTAGAGGAAGCACTTGATTTATTCCATAAAGCAGTAGTAGAGAAACATCCGGAATTAACATATTAAAAAGAAGTTAGTAGTTTTATAAATAGGGAATAATCACAGCCATGCCTTCCATAATATGGCAGGCATGGCTGTATCTTTCTTCAAAATAAGAGATTTGCAGGAATGCGTACTTTATAAAGGGGGAGCATACAATGAAAAAGAATAGTCGGGCGGTCCGCTATAATAAGTGGGGCTACATATTTTTAATACCATTTATTCTTGTGTATGTGGTTTTTCAGTTGATACCGATGGCAACAACTATTTATAATAGTTTTTTTGAAAATTACCGTTCCGGTTTGATTCAGGTTGGACCAAACTTTATTGGATTAGATAATTATAAAGCTTTATTTACAAGTGGAGATATCTGGGTATATGCAAAAAATACGATGGTTATGTGGATTATGTGTTTTGTGCCACAGATTGTCCTTTCTTTACTTTTAGGGGCATGGTTTTCAGATGTACGTTTGAAATTAAAGGGCTCCAGATTTTTTAAAACAGTAATTTATCTTCCGAATCTGATTATGGCATCTGCATTTTCAATGTTATTTTTTACTTTATTTTCGGATGCAGGACCAATTAATTCCCTGTTAATCCAGATTGGATTCATTGATGAACCATACAAATTTTTATCAAACGTATGGAGTACCAGAAGCTTAATCGCTTTTATGAACTGCTTAATGTGGTTTGGTAATACAACGATTCTTTTGATGGCAGGCATGATGGGAATTGACACTTCTTTATTTGAAGCAGCAGAGGTGGATGGAGCAACCTCAACACAGGTATTTTTCAAGATTACGCTGCCATTGCTTCGTCCAATTCTGGTATATGTTATGATTACGTCCTTAATTGGTGGTTTACAGTTGTTTGATGTTCCGCAGATTCTGACAAACGGAACAGGAGATCCAGTACGTTCATCCATGACACTGATTATGTTCTTAAATAAACATTTATATAGTAAGAATTACGGCATGGCAGGAGCATTGTCTGTAATTTTATTCTTTATTACGGCAGCCTTAAGCTTAATTGTATTTAAGGTAACCGGAAATGATAAGAGGAAGGGGTGAGTGGTATGGAAAAAACAAATAATCAGGAATTGAAAAAAGGCCTTGGTCTTCATACCAGAAGAACTGTTGCATATATTGCTCTTTCCATCATTTCGTTTTTTTGTCTCTTCTGGTTTTACATTCTATTTATGAACGCAACCAGATCAAATGGCGAACTGACGAAGGGTTTTTCGCCACTGCCATCCACACATTTGCTGGAGAACTGGAATAATTTATTGGCAGGTACACTTCCGGTATGGAATGGTATGGTGAACAGTCTAATCGTAGCTGTCTGCAGTGCGGTCTTATGTGTATATTTTTCGACGATGACGGCTTATGCAATCCATGCATATGATTTTAAATTAAAGAAATTCATCTATCCCTTTATCTTAATGATTATGATGATTCCGACACAGGTTACAGCTCTTGGATTTGTACAGCTGGTATCTAAAATGAATTTGGAAGATTCTTTTATTCCGTTGATTGTACCAACGATTGCAGCACCGGTAACCTTTTTCTATATGAAGCAGTATATGGAAAGTGCACTGCCTCTTTCGCTGATTGAAGCAGCACGAATTGATGGTTCTGGGGAGTTTCGAACCTTTAATTCAATTGTACTTCCATTAATGAAACCGGCAATTGCAGTACAGGCAATCTTTACCTTTGTAAGCAGTTGGAACAACTACTTTACTCCGGCACTGATTTTACATGATGACAAAAAGAAAACACTGCCAATTTTGATTGCGCAGCTTCGTTCGGCAGATTTCCTGAAATTTGATATGGGTCAGGTTTATGTTATGATTGCATTTTCCATTTTCCCGGTTATTATTGTATATCTGTTTTTGTCAAAGCATATTGTTCAAGGAGTTGCTGTGGGAAGTGTAAAGGGATAATAGGTGTTAACAACTTTCTTTTTTACCTTATAAACTGCGTCGTAAGACGCGTTTCTTCGCAAGTTCGTGTTGCGAACTTGCGAAGAATACAAAGTATTTATTAAGACATTGCGAAAAAATGCAGTGTCTTTTTTTGACTTGAAGAACTATGCTGTAAGTAGTAATATAAAACATATCTAAATCACATACGCATAGCAACTATGCATCTTAAAATTTATCAATGGCAGGGGAATAATCGCCAACATTCATTTTTACAGATAATTTAAAAAGGGGGTTTTAGTTTGGGATGAGATTATGAACATTTTGAGAAAATGTATCGTTGAGACAAACGAAAAAATATGGTATCGTATAAATTATCAGGTAGGTAATTAGTTAGGTTATCTTGCCAATCATGTATTAAGGGATCCGGGAGGAAATAATATGGAATTTACACAGTTAGTGGAAACGCGCAGAAGCATCCGTGCTTATAAGGAAGGCACAGCAATTAGTCAGGAAACAGTATTGGATATATTAAAAATTGCTCAGCAGGCACCATCATGGAAAAACTCACAGACAGCACGTTACTATGCAGTTCTGACACCGGAAAGGGTAGCAGAGATTAAAGCAGAGTGTCTGCCAGAATTTAACCGGAATAGTTGCAAGGATGCACCGGCATTGATTATTACAACTTTTGAGAAAAAACGTGCAGGCTTCGACCGGGAAGGAAATGCGGATAATGAGCTTGGAGATGAATGGGGAGCATATGATTTAGGCTTGCAGAATGAAAACCTGATTCTTAGAGCAAAAGAGCTTGGCTTAGATACTCTTATTATGGGAATTCGTGATGGAGAAAAGCTAAGAGAAAAGCTTGCCATTCCAGACAGTCAGGAAGTGGTTGCAGTCATTGCCCTTGGTTATGCAGCAGCAGAAGCATCTATGCCAAAACGTAAACCGGTAGAAGATATTGTGAAGTTCTTTTAGAACTTGTGAAAAGATGTGCCTTTTGGCACATCTTTTTTGAGCAATAAGAATATTTTAAAACGTAAATTAGTTGAGTGAAGGTACATTGAATGGAACAGTGTAGCAGTAAAACTATATTTTGGGAGGTATAGTTATTTTTTGTTATTAAACACCCAAAAAAAGTGCTTTCTATGTATTTTTATTTACGCTTTGGGCATATAGACTATTTTTGCACGTCTATGCCCTGAAATTTTTGAGTTTCTGGGCGTAGATGTGAATTTTTAGAGGATAATGCCCAAATATTACTTGAAATGCTTGTATATTTCCAAAAATCAGACGATAATTGGGCGTAACAGAAAACATTTTTGATATACGCCCAAACTATCTTTATCTATGCCTGGTTCGGCTATATTTACCAACAAATTACAATCTATCCATACAGAAACACTATCTATTTTATACAACCAGACGGAGCTTTGTTATGACAGCAACTACTTATTTACAAGGAGTGTCTTACATTGTTCGATGTTCTGGCGATAGCCATCGATAGTTTCCCCTTCTGTGATATGCCAGTCATTTTCCAGAATAGAGATGACCTGCGCATAGGCATTCATAGCTCCCTGATAATCACCCTTTATCATACAAAGCTGTGCGATACTGTCTTCATTATCAGTGTATCTTGGCACAGTTTGGAGTTTGACTGCTTCGCGGTACATATGAATCGCTTCGTCGTATTTAGCGCGTTGTGCATAAGTATTAGCACGGGCGCACCATGCAAACCAGTTGTCTGGATAGCGGTCTGTCATTTCCTGCCATGCGGATTCTGCATTGGAAAGGTTACCGGCAGCAAAAGCAATCCAGCCCTTATATAATGGGTAGTGATAGGTCTCATCCACAGAACGCATTTTTTCCAGAACGCTTTGGGCTTCTTCTAATCTGTGGTCTGCGATAAGATTATCCATAAGCCACAGGTAACCATAGAAATAGTCAGGATTTTTTGCTACAAAAGTTTTGTAATATTCAATGAGCTGCGTGTGATTGGTTACACACCAGTCCTGTAATACACCGTGTCCCGCTTTGTTTAAAATACAGTGATTATCTTTTTTGGATGGCTCAGTTTCTAAAGCCTGTTTTGCGTATTCGGCAGCTAAATCAGCATAACCGGATGCCCGGTGCAGATGTAAATCGGCAAGCAAAGTAAGGCATCTGCCCTTAATGCTGGGATTATGCAGTCCCTCTTTTAACTGGGTAACGGCATAATCAAAGTCACTACGGGAGAGCATTGTTTCCCGCTCTAACATATTTTCGATGCGGCGAAGATGTGTTTCCTCGGAGGCATCAAATAAATCATCGATTGTAATTCCGAAAATACTGGAAAGCTCCGGTAACAGTGTAATATCAGGCATGCTTGCATTGCTTTCCCATTTAGATACTGCCTGGGCAGTAACATTCAACTGTTCTGCAAGATGTTCCTGTGTAAGGTTGCAGCGCAGACGGTTTTCTTTTATTTTTTTTCCTAAATCCATATTGTTTTGACCTCATTTCATTTCGTATATAAGTCAAGTACTTGATACGTCTATCTTACTTTATCATTTTTTTTATGACAAGCAACGGATATTTGAATGGTTTTCAACCAGCAGTTGATATGTAGTCTGCAGTTAAAAAATAGAAGAAAATGTTACAGAGAATGGATGAACGGTGATGAGAAAACAGCTATGTATCGAAAAAAAAACATCAGTGCATTGCATTTTCTATATTAGAGTGTTATTATTTTAACAAAGTGCAAAAATATTTACAGGCGGGAAAGAATCCGCAGCAGGAATGCGTCTCCATTCCTGAAAACAATGGAATTGAAAGAGGAAAAAACGATGAGCAAAAAATTTGATGAGATTATTTCAAAAGTAAAAGAATGTGAAATGAAAACTGTAGCTGTTTCTGTTGCACAGGATGAAGCTGTACTTGAAGCTGTAAAGGAAGCAAAAGCAAGAGGAATTGCAAATGCAATTTTAGTTGGTGACGAAGAAAAAATCAGAGAAATTGCTGCCGGAATGAATATGGATTTAAGTGGATTCGAAATTATCAATGAGCCGGATATGATTCAGGCATCTTTAACAGCAGTGAAGCTTGCCCATGATGGTAAAGCTGATATGTACATGAAGGGCTTAATCGATTCCAAGAATTTCTTAAAGAGCGTTTTAGATAAAGAGGTTGGACTTAGAACAGGTGGACCACTTTCCCACGTATGTGTATTTGATGTTCCGGGTGTTGAACAGTTATTATTCTTCACAGACGTTGCATTTATGACATATCCAACATTAGAAGATAAAGTAAACATTATCAAAAATACAATTCCTGTATGTAATGCATGCGGAATTGATATGCCAAAGGTTGCACCGGTTGCAGCAGTTGAAGTTGTAAACCCTAAAATGCCAGTTACTGTGGAAGCAGCAGAACTTACAAAGATGAATGAAGAAGGTCAGATTACAGGATGTATCATTGACGGACCACTTTCCTTAGACCTTGCAATTGATGCAGAAGCAGCAAAGCATAAAGGTGCTACAGACCGTAAGATTCAGGGTGATGCAGACATCATTCTTTTCCCGGACATTCATGCAGGAAACCTTGTATATAAAGCAATGGTTCGTGTGGAAGGTGTGGTAAACGGATGTATTCTTACAGGAACAAAGGTTCCATGTATCTTAACAAGCCGTTCTGACACTTTCGAAACAAAAGTAAACTCAATCGCTCTTGCAGCAGTTGTTGCTGAAGAGATGAAGAAAAATAACTAAGAGGAAGCAAAAGGAGGACACATCATGTCTATTAAGAGCTTAATCATTAATCCTGGTTCCACCTCTACAAAAATTGGTGTTTTTGAGGATGAAACCCTTTTATTTGAAGAAACATTAAGACACTCTACAGAGGAAATCAGCCAGTACGCATCCATCGTAGACCAGAAGGATTTCCGTAAGGAAATTATCACAAATCTTTTAAAAGAAAAAGATTTTGATATTAATTCCTTAAATATGGTTGTTGGACGCGGTGGTATGTTAAAACCAATTCCGGGTGGTACATATGCAGTAACAGATGAGCTTCTTCATGATTTAAAAATCGGAAAACAGGGACAGCATGCTTCTAACTTAGGTGGTATCCTTGCCCGTGAAATCGGAGATGCTATCGGTGTTCCATCTTACATCGTTGACCCGGTTGTTGTTGACGAGTTAATTCCAATCGCAAGATATTCAGGAGTACCGGAACTTCCACGTACAAGTGTATTCCATGCATTAAACCAGAAAGCAGTTGCCAAAAGATATGCTAAGGAAACGGGAAAACCATATGAATCCTTAAACCTTGTTGTTGTTCATATGGGCGGTGGTGTATCTGTTGGTGCACATCAGAACGGAAGAATTATTGACGTATTTAACGCATTAGATGGCGACGGTGCCTTCTCTCCGGAAAGAGCAGGAGCAGTTCCGGCAGGTGCATTAATTAAAATGTGCTTCTCCGGTGAATATACAGAGAAAGAAGTATATAGCAAAATCGTAGGAAAAGGCGGATTTAACGCTTATCTTGGAACAAACGATATGCGTGATGTATTAAAGAAAGCAGCAGAAGGGGATGATAAAGCACAGGAATTATTTGATGCATTTATCTTCCAGATTTGTAAGGATATGGGTTCTATGGCCTGTGTATTAAACGGAAAAGTAGACCAGATTATCGTTACCGGTGGTATTGCTTACAGTGATGTTGTAATTAAAGCCATGAAAGAAAGAACAGAATGGATTGCTCCATTTACTGTTTATCCGGGTGAAGACGAGCTTCTCGCATTAGTACAGGGTGGATTACGTGTATTAAATGGCGAAGAAAAAGCAATGGAATATTAAAATACTTAGGTTGTTTTATGCGTCGCGGAAGCGGCACCCTTATTTTGTCAGATATAAAAAAATATGCCGCAACTGCGGCATATTTTTAAATTATATAGGAAAAATCTCGTACAAAGATGTACGTTAAAAGCGTTAATTCTTATAAGAAGAATGTTAATAATTTGTTCCAGAAAGAAGATTTTGTGTGAGCTGCCGGCTCACAGTACATATAGCGCTCTTCACGCATCCATTTTGGCAGGTTCTGTTCACTTGCACTTGTGTAATCATCAAAAAATAATGTTGTCATAAAAAACGCCTCCTTTAATTTTTATAGAACACCGATGCACTTTTGCTCCGGTGATGTGGTTTCTTCTTGATATAATAATACCAAATCTGAGCACAAATCCAATGGTTTCCAATCCTAAAAATAACACTATAAATATGTACTGAGAGTACAAAAAGGTGGTATAATTATTCCATAAATTAGAAAATATATATTAAATAATTG
>CAYMIS010000068.1:0-18986 GCA_964390485.1 uncultured Roseburia sp.
CCTTAGGATTACGAACGATTGCACGTCCCATAGCAACTCGCTGTCTCTGACCACCAGATAAAGCCTTTGGTTTACGATCTAATAATTTCTCAAGGTCAAGAATTCTAGCAGCTTCTTCTACTTTTTTCTTGATTTCATCCTTTGGAACTTTTCTTAACTTTAATCCGAATGCCATGTTATCAAATACTGTCATATGTGGATATAAAGCGTAGTTCTGGAATACCATTGCGATATCTCTGTCTTTTGGTTCAACGTCGTTCATGATTTTACCGTCGATTTTGAATTCACCAGAAGAGATTTCTTCCAAACCAGCGATCATACGTAATGTTTTAGATTTACCACATCCAGATGGTCCTACGAAAATGATAAATTCCTGATCCTCTACCTCAAGATTGAAATCCTTAACAGCTTCAAAACCGTTAGGATAAACTTTACAAATGTTCTTTAATGATAAACTTGCCATTGTGTTTCTTCCTCCTAAAAAATGTGTTCGTTTCTCGATATGTCTACTATACAAAAAAACGCCCAAAAACACCATATGTCAGCTACACAAAGAATTTTTCTTTTTTTGTGTAATGTTACAGTGATTTTGGACATTTTTTCTATTCTTCGTCATCTTGACGGATTTTTATGTTTTTTCTAAGCAGTTTGACGAACTAAACTTTAGACTTCTTTTAGAAAGTTTCCATTTATTTCCTTATTTCACACCAGTACTTCCAATACCCCCACGGTCTTCATTTCCCAGAAAATCTACCTCTTCAAAGGAAATTACCGGCTGGTGCTTCTGTATGCGGAACTGACAGATACGGTCATTGACATTAATTTCTGTATCTCTTAATGCATATGCCGGCATCATCCACTGGTCATTATCACCACAATAGGTTTCATCAATCACTCCCATATGGTTTGTCTGAATAATTCCAAAATTCTTATAGGTCGAACTTCTTGGTACAATTACTGCTTCATAGCCTTTTGGAAGCTGCATGGAAATTCCCAGCTTAATCAGATGAAATTCTCCGGTTTTCATAACAACATGCTCTGCCGCACGCAAATCAATCCAGTCACTTTTCCCATCAATATAGGTCAGTTTCTCAATCTCATTGGAATGATATTTAATCTTAATTGTTTCTTTTTCCATTATGTTATACTCCTTTTTTACCGACAAAAGAATACCCACAATGCACGTTTGCACTGCGGGCTTCTCTTTACGCTTCCCACTCTAAATTACTATGTTCAATCTTCTTATCACGAAGCATTAAATCCTTCACAGCGTCCTTCGCAGACTTATCTTCGAATAATACACGGTTTACCTCTTCAATAATCGGCATATCCACGCTATATTTTTTTGCAAGACCAATGGCTGCTTTCGCAGAATAAACACCTTCCACTACCATTTTTACTTCATCCATTGCCTGCTGCATGGTATATCCCTGTCCGATTAACATTCCGGCTTTACGGTTACGGCTGTGCTTACTTTCGCAGGTAACAATTAAGTCACCAATACCGGTAAGACCATTTAATGTCTCCGGTTTTGCCCCCATTTCTTCCGCTAAACGCACCATTTCTGAAATTCCTCTGGTAATAAGGGCTGCTTTGGTATTATCTCCATAGCCGAGTCCGTCTGCCATACCTGCTGCTAATGCAATCACGTTCTTTAAGGAACCGCCTAATTCCATTCCCAGTACATCCGGACTGGTATAAACACGAAATACTTCATTCATAAAGATATCCTGGATACCCTCTGCTACTGTGCGCTTTTTCGCTCCAGCCACAACCGTTGTAGGCAGACCTGTTCCAACTTCTTCTGCATGGCTTGGTCCGCACATAACCGCAACTTCTGCTGTAGGAATCTCATCTTCTACCACTTCTGAAATTGTCATAAAACTATTTTCTTCAATTCCCTTTGCCACGCAGACAATTACCTGTCCTTCTTTTACATAAGGAGCCATCGCTTTTGCAGTGCTTCTTGTAAATACAGAAGGAACTGCAAGAATCAGATATTCTTTTCCATCGATTGCTTCTTTTATATCTGTTGTAAACACCATATCCTCAGGAAGCTTTACACCCGGAAGCTTATCTAAATGCTCATGCTTTTCACGAAGCATTGTTATCTCAGCCTCCATAATAGACCAGATAGTTACTTTGTTCCCATTGGTATGTAATACCTTTGCTAACGCTGTTCCCCAGCTTCCTGCGCCAATTACTGCAACATTTGCCATTTTTCTTATACCTTTCCGATTTCCGGCTGTGTTCCCTAAATGCCGTCATCTAACCTGTCATTCATTTTCTGTCACGCATTCAAAAGTTTCTGAACACTATTTTTCTTCTTTTTTCTTTACACCAAACTTATTTTCCGTTCCGGATAAAAGTCTCTTTATATTTGCTTTATGCCGCCATAAGCCCATTATGGTAAAGCAGGCGCTGATAATATAGAATTCCGGCAGATAGGAAGCTTCTAAAACAAGAATTCCCGTCTGTCCAAAAATAATTACCTGAATCAGATATGCAGTTACCACAAAAATGGAACCTAATGACACATATCTTGTAATTGCAATTGTTCCTACAAATAAAATCAGGCAAACCGGAACTGCCAGCGGACATACTGCCGCAATCATTCCCGCTGTACAGGCAATTCCTTTTCCACCTTTAAATTTCATGTAAAATGGGAAATTATGACCTAACACTGCACCAAAACCGGCATAAAGCTCTAATATCATAATTCCTTCTGCATACTTTTCCCGAAAAAGTAATTTTACCAAAAGTACTGCAAATATTGCTTTAAAACCATCTCCAAGAAAAGTAATGAGTCCTGCTTTCCAGCCTAACACTCGTAAGGTATTTGTGGTTCCTGCATTACCACTTCCTTCATTACGAATATCTATGCCCTTACTTTTTCCGTAAAAATAACCTGTCTGGAATAATCCAAACACATATCCGATTACCACTGCGATGATTCTTGCTGTTATCATTTCTGCTCTTCCTTTCTCTCACGGGTAATAAATTTTAAAGCTGTACCTCTAAATCCAAAGGTTTCACGAATCCGATTCTCCAGATAACGGGTGTAGGAAAAATGCATTAACTCCTTATCATTTACAAATACAACAAAGGTTGGCGGTTTAACCGATACCTGTGTCACATAGTAAATACGAAGCCGCTTTCCTTTATCGGAAGGTGGCTGCTGCATTGCAACTGCCTCTGCTACGATTTCATTTAAAACACCGGTTGCTACTCGCATACTATTATTCTCAATTACCACATCAATGGTCTCAAAAATCTTATGCAGACGCTGACCGGATTTTGCAGAAATAAAAATAATCTCTGCATATGGCATAAAACTTAAAATATCACGGATTTTCTCTGTGTGACGATAAATGGTCTTATCATCCTTTTCAATAGCATCCCATTTATTTACTGCTATAATAATACCTTTTCCACGATCATGGGCAATACCTGCAATTTTGGCATCCTGCTCCGTAACACCTTCTGTGGCATCAATTACAATAATGCAGACATCGGCACGTTCTACCGCTGTTACTGCACGGATAATACTATAGCGTTCAATTTCTTCTTTAATTTTGTTCTTACGGCGAAGTCCTGCTGTATCAATAAATACATATTCTTTCCCGTTATATTTAATGTCTGTATCAATGGCATCCCGGGTTGTTCCTGCAATGTCTGATACAATGACGCGGTCTTCCTGGGCAAGCTTATTAATAAGAGAAGATTTACCAACGTTCGGTTTTCCGATAATTGCAATCTTTGGACGCTCATCCTCTTCTTCCTCTGTTGCGCTGTCCGGGAAATATTTTACAACTTCATCTAACATATCTCCAAGCCCTAATCTGGAAGCTGCTGAAACCGGAATTGGGTCTCCAATTCCTAAATTGTAAAATTCATAAACATCTGCCATATATTTCTCAAAGCTGTCTACTTTATTTACAACTAATACCACCGGTTTACCGGAACGACGAAGCATATCCGCCACCTTAGAATCGGAATCCTGTAAGCCCTGTCTTACATCTGTTAAAAAGACAATTACATCCGCTGTGGCAATGGCAATCTCTGCCTGCTCTCTCATCTGGGATAAAATAATATCCTTACTGTCCGGTTCAATACCACCGGTATCAATCATGGTAAAATTGTAATTCAGCCAGTTTACCTCGGCATAAATTCTATCTCGGGTTACTCCCGGCGTGTCCTGTACAATCGAAATACGTTCTCCTGCAAGTACGTTAAACAATGTGGATTTTCCAACATTCGGACGACCTACAATCGCTACTACTGGTTTGCTCATGTATTAACTCCTTTTCTTATCTAAAGCGCAAGCATTTATCTGTGCCAATTATTATCGCATCTGTAATAGCTTCACGCTGTTACTCTAAAACAACATCGCGTCAAGAAGGTCTTGACCGCTTGATTTTACAATATCTGTCTCAACTTGTAAAGCATCTTTCAATTCCGTCAAGGTCATATCATCAAGGAAAACTTCCTCACCACTTCTAAGAAGATTCCCCGGTAAAAGCAGCAATTCTCCTAAATCTTTTTCCTTAAGCTGTGCTAAAATATCCTGCCCTGTCAAAAGACCGGAAACGGTAATCCGCTCTCCAAAAAAGTCATTACGGATTGCCACAACCTCTAACTCATAATTTGGAAATTCCTTCATACAGGACTCTGCCATCTGTTTTATGAAAGGTGCAGCAAGACGTCCTGTTACAATGGTTCGCTTATGATGTTCCTTTGTATCCGGAAGCAATTCTTTTGGTGTTCCCTTATCTTCTTTGTCTGCTTTCAGCTGCTCTAATGCCGCATAAAACTCATCTAACAGTAGTCTTATCATTCCTACACCATTTTCTAACTGGATATATCCGTCATAATTGTCCTCTTCCGGTAACGGCATATCTGCCAACAGATACCACTCGTCACTGGCATGGATAAAGTGAGTATTATGCTCCTTCATACAGATATCCTGCCATTTATGAATGGTTTCAAGTACCTTTATGGCATCTTCCTTCTCAAAAGGCTCTAAGGGATAAAGCCCTTCTCTGTACTTTGACAAACCTACCGGAACGACCGAAACACTTTCCATATAAGGCAGATACTTCGTCAGGTCACGAATGGAACGTTCTAATTCCTCTCCATCATTGACACCTTTACAAAGGACAATCTGACCATTCATTGCAATGCCGCCCTCATATAGTATGTCTATTTTTTTCAAAGCCTCTCCTGCAAAACGGTTATTTAACATTTTACAACGAAGTTCCGGATTCGTGGTCTGGACAGAAATATTAATTGGCGCCAGCTTATACTCCACAATTCTGTTTAAATCCTTTTCTTTCATGTTGGTTAATGTCACATAATTTCCCTGTAAAAAGGAAAGTCTTGAATCATCATCTTTAAAATAAAGAGTTTCTCTCATTCCCTTTGGCATCTGGTCAATAAAACAGAAAATACATTTATTATGACAGGATTTATAATCATCCATTAATCCATTTTCAAATTCAATTCCTAAATCCTCATCATAATCTTTCTCGATTTCAAGGACCCATTCTTCCCCATTTGCCTTCAGAAATACCGCTTCCAGATATTCATCATGTATTAAATAATGATAATCGAAAACATCCTCGATTTCTTTGCCATTGATACTGACCAAAATATCTCCCGGTTCTAATTCCATCTCCTCGGCAATACTTCCCTGCTCGATGCTATCTATTATATGTTTTTTTAAACTCATTTTACCTCTCATTCCACCGCTTTACCGGCTGCTCATTTCTTCCAAGT
Organism: uncultured Roseburia sp.; assembly: GCA_964390485.1. GTDB lineage: Bacteria > Bacillota > Clostridia > Lachnospirales > Lachnospiraceae > Roseburia. The sequence goes on from CAYMIS010000068.1 coordinate 5,779, forward strand.
ATGCCTTACTGCTTACTTTTAGAAAAATCCATCTTTATACTATTTCGAACCATGTCTCAAAAGGCATACTTCCACAAATAATGTATATAGTTTACAATAAAAAAGAGTTGCTTGCAACTCCTCCAAAGTCTGCAAGCAACTTTTTTCGAAATACTTTACCACTTTTCTATTTTTTCATATTCTTCATAGGTATAAAGCTTCCATTCCTCATTAATAACCCCCAGTTCCTCTAAGGCATTAATAATATTTTCACAACGTTTTCCAAAACAGATATAGGACGAGCTGCTCTTCCCATTATAGGATTGGGCTGCCATTTCATCTATTTCATAGTAACCACGTTGATAAGCATAATAATCATCTGCCGTATAGGAAATGCCATCTTCATTATAATATGCCAGAGAAATGGAATTGAAAAATTCCTCCTTCTCCCGCTTTTCATAATTGTTCACCGAATATACCTGATACCAGCCATAATTTCCTGCCTTAATATCCTCTGTGATGGCTTCTATGATAATCGGAAGTTCTTTTTCGTCAAAACGGTATGTATCATAATTACCTTCCGCATCATACAATTCAATATGACCGGAGTAATACTCATTTGTCTCGTAATTATTTCCAAAGGTACATTTTAAAAGGTTTTCTTCCTCCAGCTCTATTGCAGCCATTTTCGAAATAGCAGAATCTGCATCCGCAATATACTCCTCACCTACCGGAATATAATAATTTCTTTCCAAAACCTTTCCTTCTTTTAATACATATTTGATTTCTATGGACTGGAATTTTCCGGAATTGCTGATATATTCAAAAGTACTTTCCTTTTCCTCCAGCAACTGCTTATGAAGTGCTAATACCGCATCCTCCTGTTCTCCACTCATATCTATCGCATAGTCAAGATACAGATAACATTTTTCCACTTCTTCCTTTGTCGGAATTCTTTTTTCAATTCCAAAAATGTCCAGCTTAAACATTCCAAGAATCCCAATAAAAACAACAAGCATTGCTGTGCATTCCAGGATACGTTTTTTACGAAAAACCTTAAAGCTCTTCTGTATCAGCATCTCTGCTCCAAAGAAAGCAATCGTCCCAATCAACAATACGCTAACGACCAGCACTGTAAAAATATGCTGAATCATATTGTCTCCTATTACGATTTCTATAATTATCTCAGGAATTAAAAAGCCGGAACAAAGTGCCACACCCCAGCGAAATACCGGTTTCACGTAAGAAATACTAATCATATCTCCCGCTGTTTCTATTGGTCTCTTACGATATAATAAATACGCCAGCACAAGAATTACAACTGCCACAAAGGCATATATCAGAATCTGTTTTTCTCCATTAATTGCAATCTTTACAATCGCATTACCATTTTCTGATAAAATACTTTCACAGCCTACTTTTTCTTCCAAATAATAAATTGGCGACAAAATGCTGATTTTCTCTAAATTCCATGTCCAGGAAACTCCATAGCAAATCGTATTAATCAAAAATTTGATAATATAAAGCACACCAATAAATAAATAATTTGCTATAAAGTAATAAGCCGGAACAGCCAAAAGCTGTCCTGTCAACATTGCCACAAAGGTTGCCATTGAAAGGGCAAAGAAAGTCATTCCTATAATACAAACAAGCCATACAAATAATGTCTCAATACTTGCAATCTGATATCCCAGACATACAAATACTGCTGCAATAAATGCGATAATCTCCGGAATTACCATAAATATAAATCCGGATAAAAAGTTTGTTACAAACAGTTCTTTTCTATTTACCGGAAGAGCATGTATCATATTTGCATTTTTGGCAGAAAACAGATAGGAAAACACCGCCATAACCGCCACTACTGCAAAAAGAAATACGCCAAAGGGTTCTAATGCATTCTCTAGCACCCAGCTGAGATTATTCAGCTTTCTCGATGCAGCATCATACACATCCTCCGGATAAGTAATTGACATCTTCTGCCAGATATTCACCGGAAGAACAATAATCATATATACTGCATATGCCAGCCAGATAGGCCAGAAATGTGTCATATTTTTCATAAAAATCGTTTTATTAAAACAGGATATCTTTGACTTCATAGTCCGCACCTCCCATCTCATAAATAAAAATTTCTTCCAAGGTCAATGGAAGGACATCCACAATTGTTGGATTTGCAGACTGCAAAGCCTGTTCCGCTTCTTTTGGATTTCCTTTTACAATCAGTGTATATACACGTCCTGTGTTTGCCATATGTAATACTTCAAATCCTTCCGGCAGCTTTGGTACACCGCTCTGACAAGCTACCTGAATTTTAGAAATATTCCCCTGTAAGTCTGTAAGGGAACGTTCAATCATTAACTTTCCACGATGCATGATTCCTACATGGTCGCATACATCCTCCAGCTCTCGCAAATTATGGGAAGACACCAGAACCGTCATTCCCCGCTCTGCTACTTCTGACATTAAAATACTCCAGATTTGTCTTCTCATCACCGGGTCTAACCCATCTACCGGTTCATCTAAAATCATAAGCTCCGGTTTACAACAGATTGCCAGCCAGAATGCCACCTGCTTCTGCATTCCTTTTGATAATCTTCTGATATTGCGTTTCACATCTATGGTTGGGAAAAATTCCTGCATCCGGTAAAAAAGCTTTTCATCAAAATTCGGATAAATTCCTGCATAGAAACGTTTCATTTCCATTGTATCTGCCTGTAAAAAATAAAACAGGTCATCTGGTATATAAGCAATTTTCTCTTTTACTTCTTTATTCTCATAAACGGGCTGTCCATCCACTAGGATTTCTCCTTCATTTGCCTGGTAAATTCCTACAAGATGTCTGATTAATGTGGATTTTCCTGCACCATTTGGTCCTACCAGTCCATAAATTGCACCCTTTTCCACATGCATGTCCACACCATTAAGTGCCTGAAAGGTATCAAAGTTCTTTTTTAATCCCTTTACCTGTATCATGGTTTCTCTCCTCCCTCTGCCAATCTTTCAATGCGTTCCTTGAGATTCTCCTTATTCACAGATAAATATAACAACTCTGCTGCAGCCTCTTCAAACGCCTCTAATAATTCGCTCTGTCTGGTATCCAGTATCTCTTTTCGCTCCGCAACAAAGGTACCTTTTCCCGTTATTGTGTAAATGTACCCCTCATTCTCCAGCTCACGATATGCTTTTTGAATCGTGTTTGGATTAATTGCAAGCTTTGAAGCCATTTCCCTGACAGAAGGAAGTTTTTCATTTGCAGACAATGCATTCGAAACAACAAGTTTTCGAAGTCCATCTTTAATTTGCTCGTAAATCGGTTTTGCATCCCTATAATTTAGCTGAATCAAATGTATCCCCTCCACTCATGGTTACTGTACTACTCTTATTAGTACACCCACTATATCATGGGACTTTTTTCAATACAATAAAGATAATCCTAGGATATTATTAAAACTTTCTTAAGGCAAACAAAGTAAATTATTGCGTCTATCACACTTCCTAAAGGCTGCGTTTTAAAACAATCTGAATCTATCCTAAATATGCACATAAAAGTGCGAATGTATTTTTTACGCCATCCTTATGACTTCTCTCATAACCATGGGAAGCATAAACACCTGCGCCAATTAAGCCATGGCGCACATCATAGCCTGCGGTTAATGCAACATCTGCATCGGAGCCATAAAATGGATATACATCCACTGCAAAATCAATATCATTATCCTTTGCTGCCCGAATCAATCCCGTTACCACATCATAATTATATGGTCCCCTGCTGTCCTTTGCACAGATAGAAACCTGGGTCTCATCACAGGTCAGACCTTCTCCTACACATCCCATATCCACGGAAATTACTTCCGTTACTCCCCCCGGAATAGAAGCTGCTCCACCATGACCAACCTCTTCATATACTGTAATATGATGGTAAATCATACGTTCCGGTTCAATATGATTCTCTTTCAGATATTTGGCATATCCAAGTAAAATTCCTACACTTAACTTATCATCCAAAAAACGGCTCTTAATATAGCCGGACTCCGTTACAACTGTTCTTGGGTCAAAGCATACAAAGTCCCCAGCCATAATACCAAGCTTTTCTACGTCTTCTTTTGTTTTTACCTTTTCATCTAAAACAACTTCCATAGCTCCAAAGCCACGCTTGGTATCATTGTAATCAGCATTAACATGTACTGATGCATTTGCTAACTGAAGTGTTCCTTCGTATTTTCCGGAAAAACGGGTAATCACACGGCAGTTTTCTGCTTCCGCATTGTTTGCATTCATTCCACCAATCGGAGAAACCTTTAAGCATCCATTTCCTTTAATCTCTGTTACCATAGCTCCTAAGGTATCAATATGAGCTTCTAACATTACCGCATCCTGCTTATTTTTGCCTCCGATTGTAACCAAAACACCGCCTTTTACAGTAAGAACTGCTTCATATCCCAGTTTCTTATATTCTCCTAATACATAATCAGCCACTTCTTTGGTATAACCGGATGGGCTGTCAATTGCTAAAATCTTTTTTGTTTCTTCCACAATATAATCAACGTACTGTTTCATCTTTTTCCTCTCTTTTGCTCATTCTTTTTTAGAGTCTGTTCTTATTTTACTATTTTTCCCTTATAATGGAATACTTTTATTTATTGTTCTTTATTTCAAACACAAAAAGGCACCGAGATTTCCTCTTTTTCCATTGCTTGCGCGATGGGAAAAAAGAAGTTCAAAATTACAGCAGGTGCAGATATTCGTAACTGCCAGGTGTTCTTTCTTTACCCCGGCTTCTAACAAAAGGATTTCATTTGCCTTCCACAAATCCAGCTGATATTTCTGATTTCCTTTTTCGATAAGGATTTCCTTTTCATGCCCCGGGAAAGCTGCCTTAAATGCTTCTGCCACATCCTCGCTTACCTCGTAGCAGTCCTGACAGATTGAAGGACCAATGGCACAGTAAACCTCCTCCGGCTTTGTGCCGTATTCTCTTTTCATTGCCTCTAACGTCACACATCCCATCCCGGCTACAGTTCCTCTCCATCCGGAATGGCTTAAACCGATGGCATGATGAACCTTATCAACAAAGAACAAGGGAACACAATCCGCATAAAAGGTAGACAATACTACTCCCGGTACATCTGTAATCAATCCGTCAATATCCTTATAGTCCCTTTCTCGCGTCAGCCCCTTTCCTGCATCCTCTGCCGTTACTTTTCTTATGTTGGTGGTATGGGTCTGGTCGGTAAAAACAAAATTCTCATAGGACACCTCTAATGCAGCTGCAAGCCTTCTGTAATTCTCTTTTACTGCCTCTTTGTCATCTCCCCTTGTAAAACTCAAATTCATACTCGCAAAAATACCTTCACTGACTCCACCTGCCCGGGTTGTAAAACCATGTTTTACAATGCCTGTCGCATCTAAATTGTGGAATTTCAGTAAAGGTACCACTACATCATTATCTAACCGGCACTTTGCAAGCCGTAAAATTTCCTGATTATTTTTCTTAATAAATTCCATCACTTATATCCCTGATATTCAAACGCATTTTTTATTACTTTGATTTCATTTCCGCAGACTGAAATCACATCAAAACGACAGGGGGTTGTTTCCCCCAGTCCATGGGTCAGGCAGTAAAATGCTGCCACCCTGCTGATTGTCTGCTGTTTCTTCCGGTTCACCGCTAAGGCAGGGACCCCCTGCGCCGCGGTTTTCCTGTATTTTACTTCTGCAAAAACAAGATATTCCCCGTCTTTTGCAATAATATCAATTTCTCCCAGCCGGCATCTGAAATTATATTCCAAAATCTTGCAGCCGGACTGCTCTAAAAAATTACCTGCCAGTTTTTCGTAGGTACTTCCAATTGTACGCTTATTCATTTACAGCCCTGCTTTCATAAGCTTTGCCTTCATTTTATCCATATCATCCACAAAAACAAGAATTTCTGCCACCACATCATAAAGCTCCGGTGGAATGGCATCTCCAATTTCAAGTCTCGATAAGGTATCCGCTAACTTATTGTCCTGATAAAAGGGAACATCATTGGCTTTTGCAGTTTCAATGATTTTCTCTGCCACTTCTCCCTTTCCGGTAGCCAGAATCTTAGGGGCTGCATCTCCCGGATTATAGGCAAGGGCAACTGCTGTTTTTACCTTTTCTTCTTTTTTCTCTTTTTGAAAAAAACCTCTGAAACGATTCTCCTGTGGCATAACCTCACTCCCTTTCCAAGCACTTTCCCTTAAAATGTAACAAATCCTGCACTATGCTTTCACATCAAAGGAATATCTGTGCAGCAATCCCACCTGTGGCTGGTCTTTTCTTAAAAAGTCTTTCACAAAATTAAGCTCTTTTTCCTCCTGATTCACCGACAGACTGCAGGTATATCCTTTTTTTGCCAGTGTTTCCTCTAAGACCGGCAGATACTGCCGGATAAGTTCATAAGAAGCATCATCCGAAAAATAAAAGTTGGTCTTTACATGCTTCTTCTGAAGCTTTACTGACACATCTGTGGAACCCAAATGTTCCATATCCAGATGTAAAAAGGCTGTTACCTCCGCATCCGGGTCTTTTAAATTCTTCTTATTGGTATAAACATAAAGTTCGCTGTTAGCATTCTGATTTGACAGCTTCAGTGGAATCTGTACATAAGTATATGCCTGATTTACCAGATTCATAAATTCAATATTATTATGTACATTATTAACCGTCTGGGAAAAAGACTCCGTTGACATCCCTGCCCGCTGCATTGCTGTTTCTAACTGCATCAGCTGACGTTCTAATTTGTCATACAATTCATTAATTTTATTGTCCGATGTCAGCTCCTGGGGCTTCATAAGCCATTCCTGTTCCATTATATTTTTCAGAAGTGACTGATATTCCTTACTGGCAAAGAGCTTTTGCACACCGGTAAAACCAAAGTCCTGCTGTTCTGCCAAACCTAGCTTTACTGCCTTTAAAAACTGCTCCACTGTCATATTGGCATCTAACGAAGGGGTCTTTTGTCCTTGTTCTAAAACAGTTTCTGTCTGAGAAGCAAGTCTTCCCTCCTCCTGCATCGTATCCACAAAAATCTCCTCTGCTCCCGGAAAAAGCTCCTGATTCTCCACTAAAGCTGGAATATTCTGTAGTAATTTATTCAGATTCTGCAGCCCTTCTTCTGATAAAAGCTGTCCTAAGGTTCCTGCACCCTTTCCTTCAACATTCTCTGCCTGTAATTGTTCAAAAGACTGCATCTGACCGGCACCGGAAAGCTGTCCCTGATTCTCGCCTGCCACCTCTGTCAGCGGAATCATTCCCTCTCCGGCTATTCCTGTTTCAGGCTGGATATCCGCCACAGAAACCGCCACTCCTTCTGTCATGGCACTTTCCTCTGCCCTCTGATTTCCGTCAACCATCAGCAGGGTATCTGCTGCCTCCTTAGCTGCTAAAACTCCCGCTGTAAACAGTCCCATAGGCTGCTTTGTTATGTCTTGTCCCGGCTGTAATATTTCCTGCTGCCCTGTTCGGACAGTTTCTTTCGAAAAAAGAATGTCGATGATATCCTGATTGAAACGAACCGCAGCCCCGGCTGGTAATTCCTTATTTCCCGGCTGTCCCGCCAGTTCCTCCATTGCCTGATTCATCTCCTGCAGAATGCCCTGTCTGTCGTTAAGATAGTTCTCATATTGCATCGCCATTGCCTTCGAAACAGGAAGCCCTAATTTCACCATCTCAACAACCGTCTTAACTGCCACCTCAGGATTCAGATTCGAAACCTTCACCATATCTAAAATACTTTGTTTATCAATTGGCAGCTGTTCCTGCATCATGACATCCACCATAAAAAGATTCCGTTCATTTACCGGAATTCCCGCAGTTGTTAACGCATTTAAAAGAATTGGGTTTCCCGCATTCCCTTCAATTAAATATGGACGGATAGAAACCGTATTCCCATCGTTATTTTTTACCTGAAAAAACATCGGTGTGCCGATGGAGAGATGCACTTTTCCATCCATCTGGGCAGTAATTGTCTGTCCATCACTTAAGGCAAGTGTGACTTTTCCACCCTTTATTGCACTGACGGTACCTTCAAAAATATTACCAGTCTGCAGTTCTTTTACGGTAGACACCAGCTTTTCTCTGCCGGATGCTCCTTTTAGCTCTTCCGTACTGCTATTAGACAAATGATTATTATACTGCCTGAGCATATCTGAAATCTGCATGCTGTCCCCCCCGCTTCATTGTGGCCTATTGTCATTTTCCTATCGGAATTTATATCGGCATACTGCCAATTCTACTGCACTACACTTCTTCAGAAATTTCTCTATTCTTCCACAAAATTTTTAATAAAAGAAGCTCTATGGATTGGAGATGGTCCTATCTCTTTTAATGCCTGAATATGCTCTGCTGAACCATAGCCTTTATTGGATGCAAAACCATATGCCGGAAGAATCTTATCGTATTCTACCATCAGACGGTCTCTTGTTACTTTTGCTACAATACTTGCCGCACCAATGGAAATACTTTTCGCATCTCCTTTAATAATCGGCACCTGACGAATCTCTACCCCCGGGATTGTCACTGCATCATTTAATAACACATCCGGCTTCACAGCTAATTTACTTATAGCTTCCCGCATTGCCTCATAGGTTGCCTGTAAAATATTAATTTCATCAATTCTCTGTGGACTTGCCATTCCAATTCCTACTGCAACAGCTTTTTCCATAATAACCTCATATAGTTCCTCACGCTTTGCTGCAGAAAGCTTTTTCGAATCATTGATATATAAAATATCACAATCCTTTGGAAGAATTACAGCACATGCTACCACCGGTCCCGCCAGTGGTCCTCTTCCCACTTCATCGATTCCACAAATATATCCACAGGATTCATATTCTTTTTCATATTTTTTTAATTCTTCTGTACGAAGAAGTTCTGCCTGAAGCTTTTCATAACGTTTCTGTGCCTGTTCTACCAGCTTTACCACTCCGGAACGTTCATCTGTCTGATAAGCCTCAATAAAAGCCGGCAGTTCCCTGTCTGTCGTTGCTTTTAATTCTTCTTTTATCTGTCCGATTTTCTTTTCTTCCATTTTGTATTCCTGCCTTACTGCTTCCTGGTCTTCTCACGGCTGTTTCCTTTTGGGAATCAAATTTATTCTCCCTGTACCGGTTTCTCTAAGGTAATTCTTCCTAGTTTACCGCTGCGGAACTCATCAATTACAAGGGCTGCTGCCTTACTGTAATCCAGCTCATTTCCTTTAGAGATACATTTCCGGTTTTCTGCAATCTGTGTTAAAACCTTTAATGCATCTTCTCCTTCCTCTAATCCATAGCGCTCTGCCAATATTCCCGGATAGCTTTCTGTCAGATATTTAATCAGTTCTAAAGAAAGCTCATCTATATTTAATATTTCATCTTTGATAGAGCCTATTAATGCCAGACGAAGTCCCACTGTCTGGTCTTCGAATTTAGGCCATAAAATTCCCGGTGTATCTAATAATTCTAATTCCTTACTTAGACGAATCCACTGTTTTCCTTTGGTAACTCCCGGCTTATTTCCTGTTTTCGCACAGGCTTTTCCGGCATAAGAATTAATAAAAGTAGATTTTCCTACATTAGGGATACCTACTACCATCGCCCGGACAGGACGATTTTTAATACCACGTCTTCTGTCCCGCTCAATTTTTTCCTTACAGGCTTCCATTACCACATTGGTTACCTGCTTCATTCCCACCTTCGAACGGGAATCTAAGCCCACAACAAAATAGCCTTTTTCCTTGAAAAAAGCTGCCCATTCCTGATTCACTTTCTCGTCGGAAAGGTCCGATTTGTTCATTATAATTAACCGGGCTTTATTTTTTCCCAATTCATCAATATCTGGATTCCTGCTGCTTAATGGAATTCTTCCATCCACCAGTTCAATTACTAAATCAATTAATTTTATATCTTCCTGCATCTGACGCTTTGCTTTGGTCATATGCCCCGGATACCACTGAAACTGCATATTTTTCCTCACTTTCTATAAAAAACCAAATTCACTCCAAGGTGCTACTCGAAACCATACTTTACCGATAATGTGTTCCTTTTTCACATTTCCAATATTGGCATAACGGCTGTCCTCGCTGTTATTGCGGTTATCTCCCAGTACAAAAAACTCATTTTCTCCCAGGGTAATCTCCTCTGCGGCAAGTCCCGCCTCCTCTATGGAAGCCACATCTATCTCTTCCGCAAAAAGTTCACCATTTACATAGACATCTCCGCCTTTGATGCACACCGTATCACCGGAAACGGCAATTACCCGCTTCACATACAAATGGGATTTCTCATTTCCATTTGGCAAAAACACAATAATATCATTGGGCTTCGGGTCTGTCACATTGTAAACAAAACGATTGACTAATATCTCGTCTCCTCCATTTAATGTTCCTGCCATGGACTGTCCTACCACACTGGTACGAAGTCCTATAAAATAAACAAAGGTAAAGGCTGCCACTAGGGCAATTGCTATCTCAAATATCCAGATAAACACTTCCTTTACGATTCCCATATTGACTTTTTTTCTTTTCTGTCTTCCAAAATTCAGTCCACTTTTTCTGCGTCGTTTCAACTTTCTATTCCTTTCCACTTCTGATGTCAAAAACTCACATTTTACTTTATCATAAAACAGGATGCTTCGCAATTGCAGGATTAAAAAGAATCTCGCTTGCGAGATTCTCGCGCTAACGCGCAGTCACGCAGTGACATTTTCTATTTGCGCGTTATGCGCATCCCAGCGGAGCATTTTTTGCTTTATGGAAACAGCTTTTACGCATTTGCGTAACAAGGTGTTTCCATAAAGCAAAAAAAGAGGAGCATCGCCCCTTAACTAACATTTAGTTATTTTGCGATACTCTCTCTTATTATAAATTCTTAGTATAAATATGAACCTACTGCCTGAATTTCTACGGAACTTAAATTCTGCACCATTACTCTGTAGTAGCCGGAACTGGTAATCTCAAATTCATCGCCATTACTTCCACTTCCCTGCACCACCTTGCTGTTTCCATTTGGAAGCACGATTCCAACCCAGTAAGTACTACTTGTTGGTTTTGCGTTACAAGCAACTGATATTTCATCACCCTTACTTAAGTAAATCTGTCCGGTAACATAACGGGTACCTGCCGGAACATTCCAATCAAAGTTACCTGCGCCTAACGGCATCACATCTGATTCCATATAGACGGTTGGTACATCTGCAGATTCTTCCGCTGTTACAATAAACTGCTCTGACTGTGCATTCTCAGAATTATCCTTAATTGACACAACCTCAATTACTTCTGTACTCTCATACACCTTGTCGCTGATTTTTGCCATTGCTGTTCCTGCTGCATAAGCAGTACTTGTGCTCAGCAAAACAAAGGCGGTAAGCAACAGTGTAGTTGCCAGTTTAGATACTTTTCCTGCATTTTTAAGTTTTACCATATATTCAATTCTCCCTTCAATACTGTTCTGATTCTCTACAAGCATTGAAAGGCTTGCCAGCTCACGCCTGTTGCATTCTTCACTTATCATATCCCATAACACATTATAATATTGCTTTGGCGTATGTTCATCTTCTATTACTTTTAATGCCTTGGCATCACAGTCACATTCACTCCACTTATCTATCAGTCCATTCAGCAAGTATACTAATGGATTAAAAGGCTGTATCGCTTGAACAAACCTTCCTAATACTTTAAAGAATAAGTCATGTTTTTTCACATGCATCAATTCATGGCACAAGACCATCGTAATCTCTGCTTTACTATATTTTTTACATGGAAAAACAACTATTTTCCTAAAATATCCATTTGTATAAGGAATATATACTTCCGGATTCTGGAAAACTGTAACTTTTCTCTTAATTCCTAAAACGGCACAAAGCCTTTTTAGTTCCTCAAGCATTACAGGATCTGTTACTTCGACATTATATACATTTCGTTTATACAAATTACTTTCTTTCCTTACGTTCCAAACAATGATTGCAATGGCCACCATAAGCCAGATAACTGCAATAATTTTTAAATAAAACATCATTTGTTCATTAAGGGAAAATGTCATCTGTATCATAGAATCTGGTGCTACCACAAAATCAGAGCGATAACCCACTTTGAGTGCAATAAAGCCAACTGGCAATAAAAACAGCACTACAATCCACCTTAATGTATTATAGACTAAAGCAGGATTCCAGCGCATAAAAGCTAACTGGAATAACCACCACATCCCTAATAACACGTCGCCGATGAGTGCTGTTATAATTACTGCAAAAAATATTTGACTAATCCAATTCATCAATCTTTTTCTTTATTCTTTCTCTGTCTTCTTTTGTAAATGTCATATTTTCAAACAGACTGCATACAAATGCTGCATTATTTCCTTTATCAAAGAAGCTGATATTCTCTAATACAGTGCTAAATTTGAAATCTTTTTCATTTACTACTGGCTGATAATAAGTATATCTGCCCTGTCTACGACCTGTAAGATATCCCTTTCTCACTAAACGAGCTAAAAAGGTTGATACAGTCTGTGGTTTCCACGCCTTGTTAAACTTCTCATTTACGTTATCCATAACGTGTCTTAAATCAAGTTCCTCCTCAGCGTCCCAGATTATTCTCATTACCATTCTTTCACATGCTGAAATATCGTTTGGATCCATTTTAATATTCCTCCAATTCATAATTATGAATTCTCGTCTGCGCATGAGAACGCAATATGTAGTGATACTACGTCCGTCCGCAATTGTATCACGTTATTACTACACCCGCATCATTTTTTTCATATTTTCTTCTTTTTCTTACAAAATAAGAATTTTACAAGTGTCGTTCTCATTATCGAGCAAGAATTTTCTTTGTAAAGTATAACACGTCCTAACTCTCTTCACAATAAAAATTATAATTTTACTGAATTTAGTTGTAAAAAGGAGCTCATCGTACACGATAGCTCCCTTTTAAGTGTCATTATTTTACTAACTCTTTAACTTTAGCCTTCTTACCAACACGATCTCTTAAGTAGAATAATTTAGCTCTTCTTACTTTACCTTTACGAACAACTTCTACTTTTTCAACGTTTGGAGAGTGTAATGGCCAAGTCTTTTCAACACCTACACCGTTAGAAATTTTTCTAACTGTAAATGTTTCACGGTTGCTTCCACCCTGTCTTTTCAGAACAACACCTTCGAATACCTGGATTCTTTCACGGTTACCTTCTTTGATTTTACCGTAAACTTTTACAGTATCACCAACA
>CAYMIS010000069.1:0-18676 GCA_964390485.1 uncultured Roseburia sp.
GGATAAAATTCTTGGATTGGAATATGGTGCAGATGACTATATTACAAAGCCTTTTAATATTTTAGAGGTAAAAGCAAGAATTAAAGCAATTATGCGTAGAACCGCGGCAAGTCAGCCAAAACAGGAAAATGGTAAAGTGATTGAAGCAGGGGATTTAAGACTTGACTGTGAAAGTCGAAGATTATTTATTTTAAATAAAGAAGTGAATCTGACAACAAAGGAATTTGATTTGTTAGAGCTTTTAGTAAATAATCCAAACAAGGTATATAGCAGAGAGAATCTGTTAAATCTCGTGTGGGGATATGAGTATCCGGGAGATGTCCGTACCGTAGATGTGCATATCCGCCGTTTAAGAGAGAAAATCGAGAATAATCCAAGTGAGCCGAAGTACGTTCATACCAAATGGGGCGTAGGCTATTATTATAACCAGAATTAGTCAGGGTGCAGGGTATGTCTAAATTAAAAAAAGCCAATGATTTTTTTAAAAGTCTGAAATTCAGGCTGATAGTTCTATTTCTTTTTATAGGGATTGTGCCGGCAATCGTATTAAGAGTAGGAGTTTTAAATACTTACGAGGACCGGGCGGTCTCTATCAGAACAAGTGAGATTTTAAGTCAGGCAAAGATTCTGGCAAATCAGATTATTTCTAATGATTATCTGAATGATTCCACCTCCACAATTATCAATGCAGAGTTAGAGCAGCTGTCAAATATTTATGACGGGCGTGTCATGATTATTGATAGCAGTTTTTGCATTATGAAAGATACCTATAATCTGGATACCGGAAAAACGATTATTTCAAAAGAAGTAATCGAAAGCTACTATGGTCAGGAAATTAAGAAATATGACTCAGAAAACCGTTATATTGAGCTTACAGTGCCGATTATACAGAATATCGAGGCAACGGGAGAAAAAGAGATTGTAGGCGTAATGTTAGTCAGCGTATCAACAGACAGTATACAGCTGAATAAGGAATATCTGGCAAGGAATATCTTTATTCTTCAGCTGATGGGAGGATTTGTCATTATCCTTTTTTCTTATCTGATTGCAGAATGGATGGTAAAACCATTGCATAGAATGTCAAAATCTATCGAGATGATTCAGACAGGCTATGGTGATGATAAGCTGGAAGTAAAAGATTACACGGAAGTAGTGGAAATTAGTGAGAAATTTAATGAAATGCTCGGGAAAATGAAAGTGTTAGATGATTCCAGACAGGAATTTGTATCTAACGTGTCCCACGAGCTGAAAACCCCATTGACCTCCATGAAGGTTCTTGCAGATTCTATTAATAGTATGGAGGATGCTCCGATTGAACTTTATAAAGAATTCATGGGAGATATCGGAAATGAAATCGAACGTGAAACAAAGATTATTAACGACCTGTTGTCCTTAGTAAAAATGGATAAGTCTGCAGCAGATTTGAATATTACCAATATCAATATCAATGAGCTTTTAGAGCAGATTTTAAAGCGTTTAAAACCAATTGCAGAGAAACAGAATGTAGAACTGGTATTAGAAAGTTTCCGTCCGGTAACGGCAGATGTGGATGAAGTAAAGCTTACCCTTGCCTTTACCAATCTGGTGGAAAATGCGATTAAATACAACAAGCCGGAGGGCTGGGTACATGTAACCTTGAATGCCGACCACCAGTACTTTTATTTAAAAGTAGAGGATTCCGGTATTGGAATACCGGAGGAATCCTTAGAACATATTTATGAGCGTTTCTACCGGGTAGACAAGTCTCATTCCAGAGAGATTGGTGGAACAGGCCTTGGACTAGCAATTACCAGAAATGCGGTACTGATGCATCGGGGCGCGATTAAAGTATTCAGTACAGAGGGCGAAGGAACAATATTTAATATCAGAATCCCATTGAGCTATATTTCGTAAAAACGTAAAATAAGCACGGGATGCAATAATTCTGCCTGTCAAAAGGTTTAGAACCGGCAGGTAATAGAAAGGGTATGGTTATTTAAATGAAAAAAAAGAGCTTCCTTCTTTTGGCTTTATGTATAGTCCTGCTGTTTGCCGGCTGTGAAAAAAAAGAAGAAACAGGTCCATACAGCATCACATATCTGAATAAAGAGAAAACGGGAATTATGCATGCTTCCTATGAACCGGAGGCGACGGAAACTGAGGAAATGATTGCAGAGTTTTTAAAAATGTTAAGCTCAGACACAGACAATGTGGAATACAAAAAGCCGATACCAAATGATGTGGAAGTAGTGAATTATTCTTTAGATGGTGCGCTTCTTACCATATATTTTGATGCTGATTATGAAAAAATGAGTGAGGTTGAGGAAGTACTGTGCAGGGCAGCAGTTGTCAGAACCTTAACCCAGATTCCGGGAGTGGATTGTATTTCCTTTTACACCGGGGAGACTCCTTTGACAGATGTCAAGGGAAATCTTGTGGGAAGTATGACATCGGATAGTTTTGTAGAAAATCCGGGAGAACAGATTAATTCCATTCAGAGCACAGAACTGATACTTTATTTTGCCAATGAGAATGGAGATGCACTGGTGCAGGAAACCAGAAAGGTTCATTACAGCAGTAATATATCCTTAGAAAAGCTGATTATGGAAGAACTATTAGACGGACCGGAAACAGAGGGATTGCGTTCTGCAATTCCGGAGGGAACAAAGCTTATGAATGCTTCTGTAGTGGATGGTATCTGCTATATCAGTCTGGATGAAACCTTCCGTAATCATGATTATTCCGTAACAGAACCGGTGGTTATTTATTCCATTGTAAACTCACTATCAGAATTAAAAACCATCAGTAAGGTTCAGATTTCTATAAAAGGTGATACAAATGGTGTATATAGGGATACCTTCCTTTTGAGTGATATGTATGCCAGAAATTTAGATTGTGTTACAACACTTTCTTCTGAGCAGGAAACAGAAAGTGTGAAGGGAACTGAAAATACGGAAACAGGAACGGAGGAGAAAAAGTAATTGTTAAAACGTCCCTTATGCGGACTGGCAGTTGGTTTTCTTCTTGGAATGATTGTATTTATGACTGGAAAATGGTATTGGGCACTTCTTGCGGCCGCTGTGATAACAGCGGTGGCAGGAAGTGCTTATAAAGAAGGGCAGTGGAAAAGAGGTATTTTTACTATAACAATTTTCCTGTGTGCCGGTCTGCTTGGTGGCAGCCGATATCAGCATAAATACCAGATAAGAGAAGCCTGTCAGTCTCAGATGAAAGATGGAATGTGCCTTAGGGTGCAGGGAGTGCTAGACAGTAAGGAATACAAAAATAATCAATATATTTATTATCTTAAGGATTGCTTTGCATCCTTTCAGACAGGGATATTGCCCTGTAATCAAATCATAGCTTATTCGGATACCGATGAAATCTCTATCGGAAAAACTCTTATTATAAACGGAACAATTGAAGAATTTCAAATTGCCTTAAATGAGGGGAATTTTGATGAAAAATCCTATTATCATTCCAGAGGAATTGACTTTAAAATAACAGACATTACAGTAGAAGAATGCCATGGAAGAGAGGGCTGGCTTCGGGAATCACTCTATCTTTTCAGAGAAAAGTTGAGACAGGTTTATGAAGCCTATATGGAAAAAGAAGATGCGGGCATTATGAGTACCATGACATTGGGAGATAAATCCCTGTTAGATGCAGAAATAAAGGCACTTTATCAGGGGGCGGGGATTTCACATATTTTGGCAATTTCCGGTCTCCATATCTCCGTAATTGGCATGTCACTTTACAAAATCCTGCGAAAAACGGGGCTGCCCTATGCTGTGGCAGGAGTTATGGCAGGCAGTTTTATGATAGTATATGGAATTATGACAGGCTTAAGTCCCTCAACTGTGCGGGCGGTTCTTATGTTTTTATTCATGCTTTTCGGACAGACCATCGGAAGAAGCTATGATTCTTTGACAGCCCTTTGCGTGGCAGCAGTTTTTTTGTTGTGGGAGAATCCTTTTTTATTGCAATATGCGGGATTTTTATTTTCTTTTGCAGCAGTATTAGGGGTGGTACTTGTTGGAAAAACATTAGAGCGGGCTTTTTTGCCACAAAAAAAATTGTCCAAAACCTTATTGGTCAGTTTTGCCATCCAGCTGACTACCTTGCCATTAGTAGCCTTTTTTTATTATGAAATACCGGTGTATACAATGCTTGTGAATCTTGTGGTACTTCCATTTTTAAATGCACTGCTTTTCATGGGATTAACAGGGGCAGTGGCAGGATTAAAATTCAGTTTTTTCTCCCGCGCATGTTTTTTGCCCTGTCATTGGATTTTGTATCTGTACCGTAAAATATGTGAACTTTGTGACAAGCTTCCGGGGGCAGATTTTATTACCGGAAAGCCGGAGGGTGTGCAGTTGTTTTTTTATTACTTAATATTATCCGGGGGATTAGTCTGGCTTTTTAAGACCGGAAAGAAAAATGCGGCAGAAAGTGAAAAGAAGAATGAAGGTATCGTAAATAAGGAACATTCGGAATCAGATGCAGCAGGGAAAAATATGATAGTTTTTGCTGGCACTCTGGCAGCAGCATTTCTAATTTTACTGTGGAATCCGATAGAAGAACTGGAAGTAACGGTGCTTTCTGTTGGTCAGGGAGATGGGATTTTTTTGCAGACAGGAACAGGTCATCATCTCTTTATAGATGGAGGCAGTACAGATGTAAAAAAGGTTGGAACCTACCGGATACTTCCTTTTTTCAAGGCAAAAGGCGTAAAAAGAATAGATTACTGGCTTGTAAGTCACACAGATACAGATCATATTTCCGGCTTATTAGAATTGTTAGAGTCAGGGTATCCGGTGGGGACACTTGTTTTTGCCAGAGATATGATTAAGGATGAAATGTATGAAAAAATAGAGGGTCTTGCAAAGGAAAATAACACAGAAATTATGTTTTTAAAGCAGGGAGATGCTATGTATTTTGGAGAAGGAACACTGACCTGTCTGTTTCCGGAGGAAGATTATAATGTATCTGACAAGAACGGGATGTCTTTTGTGATATCCTATGAAGAGGAAGGTTTTTCCGGTATTTTTACAGGAGATATAGATGCTTTAGCAGAAAATCGTCTTGTGGAATCGGGTATGCTTTCTAAGGTGTTTTTTTATAAGGCGGCTCATCATGGCTCTAACGGTTCTAATACCAGTGAAATATTAAAAGAACTGCAACCGGAAATTGCAGTAGTATCCTGTGGAGCAGAAAACAGCTATGGTCATCCGGGAAAAGAAGCAGTGAAACGGTTAGAGAAGTGTGGATGTGAGATTTTTTACACGATGAATCAGGGACAGATTTCTATCCGAAAAAAGAAGAAGGAGATTATAGTCGAAAAGTACCTTATGCCCCTTGATGTTTTGTCTTTTTCTATGATAGAATGACAGCATGAAAACAATTGATGAAGATATTAAAACAGGACAATTTAAACAGATTTATTTATTATATGGAGCAGAGGCATATTTAAAAAAGCAGTATAAGGATAAGCTGAAAAATGGGTTGGTTCCACCGGAGGATAATATGAATTTTTCCTATTATGAGGGGAAGGATACGAATCCGAAGGAGATTATTGATTTAGCAGAAACCCTTCCTTTTTTTGCGGACCGGCGAGTGATTCTCATTGAAAACAGTGGATTTTTTAAGAATGCCTGCGAGGAATTAGCAGAGTATCTTACACAGGTACCCCAAACTACCACTTTTGTATTTGTGGAGGAGGAAGTCGATAAGCGCTCGAAGATGTATAAGGCAGTACAAAAGGCAGGAAAGGTTGTAGAATTTGCCACCCAGAATGAGGAGCTGATTACCCGGTGGATATTAGCCCGGTTGAAAAAGGAAGGAAAGAATATTACCGGTTCTGTTATGCAGCTGTTTTTAAGTAAAACAGGAACAGATATGGGCAATATTGACAGGGAATTAGAAAAGCTGATTTGCTATACCTGGGAAAAAAATGTGATAGAAGCAGCTGATGTGGAAGCAATTACTACGGAGCAGACCACAAATAAGATTTTCGATATGGTAAATGCCATTGCAGAGCATAACCAGAAAAAGGCATTAGACCTTTATTATGATTTGCTGACCTTAAAGGAACCGCCAATGCGGATTATGTATCTGATTTCCAGGCAGTTCCAGATACTTTTAAACGTAAAGGATATGACCAGTAAAGGCTTTGATAATAGTACGATTGCCCAGAAAGCGGGAGTTCCTCCTTTTGCAGTAAAAAGAAACCAGTCCCAGGCAAAGGGATTTTCTATTTCACAGTTAAAACAGGCGATTCGGGATGGCGTGGATTTCGAAGAAGCGGTTAAAACAGGACAGATGAATGACCAGATGGCAGTTGAATTATTTATTATGAAATATAGTAGTATTATATAGTATTTATTTGCGATAAGGAGAAGAAAAGCTATGGAAAATAAGTACGGTAATAATATGCTCATTATTTATGATTGTCAGGCAGAGGTGTTCACTTATACGGATGCTGTTAAAGTACAGTTTGAGGCAGAGTTTGATGAACGTCCCCTGTGGCGGATTTTTAAAGAGGATGGTCTGATGGAAGAAGCTGTGGCAGAGGAGTTTCATTCCAGATTAAGAGAAGTGGCGGATGCTAATATACCTCAGGTACAGTTTGCAGAGTACGTTATCAATGGGGCTGGCAAGAAGGAGAAAAAATACCATGTCGGCTTTGTATGTCCGGTTCCGGGGAAGCAGATTAGCATTACCTTTCAAGAAGTGAAGCATGGGCATACAGCAGACTGCTGCCAGGTTCATACCAGTGAATATGATTTGTTGACGGGGCTTTTATGTCGTTCGGCTTTGGCGAAGGCAGTAGAAGCAATCATTGAAAAGGATGAAGCTGGAGCAGCAGCCGGTGAATATGCTCTGGTATATTTTGATGTTATCCGCTTCAAGGCAATTAATGATATCTATGGTATGGAAAGAGGAGATTTGCTGTTAAAATATATTGCAGATATCATGAAACAGTCTGGGAAGGAAGAGGATGCAGTCTGCCGGCTGGATGCAGACCGGTTTGTACTTTTTACACATAGCGCAGGTACAGAGCTTGAGATGCTTGTGGAGAGAATTCTGGATAAGATTTCGAAATATGACTTGCCTTTTGAAGTTACCTGCAATGTGGGAATTTATGTGACAGAGGGAACACAGTTGTCCGTAGATTCGATGATTGACAGGGCGGTGTTAGCCCAATCTTCGATTAAAGGAAGCTATACTTCTAAATATAATTATTATACGGAATCCATGCGTAATGCCATGTTAAGTGAGCAGGAGATTTCCGGTATTATGATGACCGCACTTGCGGAGAAACAGTTTGTGAATTTTTATCAGCCACAGTACAATCATTCTACAGGAATGCTGGTAGGAGCAGAAGCGCTGGTGCGCTGGATTCATCCGGAGCGTGGTATGATTTCTCCGGGAGTTTTTATTCCAATTTTTGAAAAGAATGGATTTATTACAAAGCTTGATTTGTATGTATTTGAGCAGGTTTGCTGTTTTATCCGTCAGTGCATGGATAAAGGACTTCCGATTGTTCCGATTTCCAGTAACTTTTCAAGATATGATATTTTTCAACCGAATTTTGTGG
Source organism: uncultured Roseburia sp. (assembly GCA_964390485.1). Taxonomy (GTDB): domain Bacteria; phylum Bacillota; class Clostridia; order Lachnospirales; family Lachnospiraceae; genus Roseburia. The sequence goes on from CAYMIS010000069.1 coordinate 7,580, forward strand.
GGAAATTAGAGGAACTCCGTAAGAAATATGATGTTCCTGTAAAATATCTGCGGGTGGAGATTACAGAATCCGTTGTTGTAGGCGGAAGTCAGCATGCCAATGATATTGTCCGGCAGCTTCATGAATGTGGTTATATCGTGGAAATGGATGATTTTGGAAGTGGTTATTCCTCCTTAAATGTTCTTAAGGATGTTGATTTTGATATTATTAAGTTAGATATGCTGTTCCTTTCACAAAAGTCAGATAGTAAGCGTGGCGGTACAATTTTAAGTTCTGTAGTGAGAATGTTAAAGTGGCTTAATATGCCTGTCATTGCAGAAGGTGTTGAGACGGTGGAACAGGCAGATTTCCTTAGAAGCATTGGGTGCGATTATATTCAGGGATATCTTTATTCCAAACCTTTACCGGAAGAACAGTATTTAGAACTGATTAGTGGAAGTACCCTTGGAACAAAGGTGCCACAGAGGGATTTGATTGAAACTTTGAATGTATATAATTTCTGGGATCCAAAATCACAGGAGACACTGATTTTTAGTAACTATGTTGGTGGCGCAGCAATTTTTGAATACCAGGATGGTAAAGTAGAAGTGCTGCGGGTAAATAAGAAATATTTACAGGAAATCGGCATGAATTTATCAGAGAGAGATTTCATTGATTCTGATCCTATGAGATTTTTTGATGATACCAATAAAGAAATTTACTTTAATATGCTGAAACGGGCAATTGAAACCGGGGAAGAAGAAGAATGTGAAACCTGGAGAGATGTTGTATCTTCCTGCTGTGAGGATGACAGAATCTGTATTCGCAGTAGTGTCCGCATGATAGGAAAAGGCGTTGGCAGCTATCTTTTCTATGCAATGATACGGAATGTTACAACTGAGAAACGTCATTATGCAGAAATACTGCAAAGTGAGAGACGATTTAAGGTGGCAAGTGAGCAGGTAAATATTTATTATTGGGAGTATACAGTGGCAACAAAAGAGATGCGGCCATGCTTCCGCTGCATGAGAGATTTAGGATTACCGGCAGTACTGCATAATTACCCGGATAGTGCCATTGAAATGGGAGTATTTCCACCGGAGGTTGCAGATATGTACCGGGACTGGCATAAACAGATTGCAGAGGGTGTGAAAGAACTGGAGTCAGTCATTCCATTAACGGTGGGCAGGGTGCCATTTAGAGTAAGATATACCACAGAATTTGATGAAAATGGCCAGCCGGTGAAGGCTTATGGCTCTGCAGCGTTGATAGTAGAATAAAAACAATTAATAAAAGTAAAATATTTTACAAAAATATAAAATATCTCTAGGAAAGGGATTATAATGTCTGTTATAATTGTAAGGAAGACTTATTTTTATAGGAGGCATAATGTAATGGGGAAAATTACAAAAAGAGTGCAATGTTTTGCACTAAGCGGCGCAATGCTGCTTTCCCTTGCTGGCTGCGGGCAGCAGGGAACATCTGGTAACGCAGATGCGACAGAAGAACAATTGGTACAGGCAGAGAGCACACAAACGGGTACAGAAGAAAGTACGAATGCATTTGTACCAACAGAATCCAGTCTTGTTGCGATGGATTATGATGTGAAAGTATCAGCAAACCGCAATGAGGATGGCAGTAAGAAGTATGTGCTAAGTGATGTGGCACCGACAATCTGTTATGATAATCTGTCTTATGGTTATCTGACAGAGGAATCCACCACTTATACATTGGAACTGGCAGAAGGAAGTGGGATTGATAGTGTAACGGTATCGGCAATTAATGAAAACTATGAATCCATTGCAGCAGATACGTTAGCATCCTGGGACAGCGGAACGAATACTCTGACAGCGAATCCCGGGGCGACAGAGAATGGTACCGTATTTCTTGATTTATTAAGCGGTAGTGAGGTTGCTTATACAGTAAGTGTCCGGGTAGTTTCTGCCTATCCGTCACAGCCGGCATATGATATCAATACGGAAACAGTAGCCAGTGGTGATTTAGAGTTCATCTGGGATTTTAATTCCGACGGAGAATTTGATGAAAACTGTAATGTACATGACCCGGCATTAACAGAGGTTATGATAGATGGAGTTAGATATTATTACATGGTGCAGACCGGCTGGGAAGGCGGTAATATTATCCGTCGTTCTACAGATTTGATTTGCTGGGAGTATCTTGGAAAAACTACTCCAGCTGCGGAAGAAATGGAAGCCTATGGATGGACAAGTGTTAATGACTGGATGTTAAAGGATGCATCGGCTTGTCAGTATTGGGCGGCGGATTTAGTGCCGGCTTCCTATGGTGGTTACTGGCTTTATACCTGTCTGGTAAATGCTGCTTATGACGAAGAAAAGCATGACAGAGTAAGCATTGTCCTGGCCTGGTCGCCGACGCTTGAGGCAAAATCCTTCCAGTATGTGGGATGTATTTTACAGTCTATCAGTGACTATGCTCAGGATGCCTTATATTACAATGTGGTAGCCCTTGACCCACAGGTAGTTTATGACGAAAACGGAAAGATGTATTTAACCTATGGTTCCTTTGGTGCCGGTACTTATATGATAGAACTGGATGCAGAAACCGGTCTTAGAAAAGATGGTCAGACAGAATGGTTAGCAGAAGAGACGATCAATACCTATATGGAAGAGGCAAGAGCAACAGAAATTGGTGCAGCACATCCATATTATGGAACCCATATGACCTATTGTGCAGAAGGAAGTGTCATTACACATCAGTATGATGTGGAACTTGTATCAGAGGAAGGGGAAGTTCTTGAGACAAAGGATGATTATTATTATCTGATGACCTGTCTTGGTGTTTTATCCCGTAACTATGTATTGTTTACTGCAAAAAGTGATACCATTGATTCTTTTTCGAATCTAAGCGGCGACCCGATGGCATCCGGCTGGATTGGAAAAGAACTGGTGACAGGATTATTCCCGCCACTTTCCGGTTATCGTTCGGATTTAGACAGGGAAGGATATGTGACCACTGCAGAACGTATCGAAGGAAGTACAGAATATATTGCAATGTCCTCTTTTAAATGGGCAGATTATGATTTCGATATTCATGCTCCGGGACATGGAGATTTATATACAACAAGTGATGGGGTAAATATTGCCATGTTAATGGTAAGAACCCTTGCCCTGCAAAAGGATAAAACTGCTGAATGTGATAATGGTTATCCGTTGGCTGCTTCCAGCACAAAGTTTATGATGCAGCCGCATCAGTACTATATCAATTCAGTAGGAGATATTGTTATCAATGCAAATCGTTATGCCAAGGAAGCAGACCGGGCAGTGACAAAAGAAGAATTTCTTTCTTTTGCAGAGAATAATGAGTTCCAGCTGGTACTTGCAGGAGACCCATATGTAACAACAGAAGCAGTTTATGCTACATTAAATGAGGATGGAACAATTAGTGGAGCAGTGACGGGAACCTGGATGATGTATGGTGACAATTATATTAAATTAGATATTAACGGTCATGATTCCTATTATGGTGTAGCGGCAGTTTCATGGCTGGACAATAAGGATTGTGTTGGAATGACTGTAACAGCCATGGGACAAACAACGGGCTGCCCATTATATATGAACAGTGAGACAAATAAGTAAAATTAGCCTGGAGGAATGGTGCATGTTTAATAAACATGATTTGACAAGAAATGAATATATGCTGACAGGACCTTTTCGGAAAAAAGGATATGACTGGTGGTGGCATTCTTTTACTGGGATAAATGAGAAAACTGGGGAAGAAAAACCATTTTTTATAGAGTTTTTTCTCTGTAATCCTGCCTTGGCAGCAGAGAAACCGGTATTCGGACAACTGCCGGAGAATAAAGAAAAAAATATCCGCCCATCCTATCTGATGGTAAAGGCCGGCTGCTGGGGAGAAAATCATTGTCAGCTGCATCGCTTCTTTGCATGGAAGGATGTAGAATTACAAAAGCATGCACCTTACTTTGTAAAGACTGCTGATTGTTTTGCATCGGATGCAAAGCTTTCTGGAAAAGTAGAGGTTTTACCAGAGGAAAGTGCAGCCCATCCGGAATATATGTGTGATTCTGGCAGCATGGAATGGAATTTAAAACTTGATAAGCAGGTTGCTTTTAATGTAGGTTATGGTGCCAGCAGGTTATTCCGTACCTTAAAAGCTTTCGAGATGTACTGGCATGCAGAAGGGATGAAAACCTTATACAGTGGAACGGTTACATTGAATGGGGAACGGTATCAGGTCAGTCCGCAAAATTCTTATGGATATGCGGATAAGAACTGGGGCTGTGGTTTTACCAGTCCCTGGGTATGGCTGTCTTCGAACTGTATGACCAGTAATCTGACAGGAAAGGAACTGACAAACAGTGTCTTTGACATTGGCGGTGGCAGACCTAAAATTTATTTTGTGCCATTGAATCGCAAGCTGTTAGGTGCCTTCTGGTACGAAGGAAAGGAGTATGAATTTAACTTTTCAAAGTTCTGGACTCTTCCGAAAACGAAATTTGATTTCAAGGAGACAAAGGAGCAGGTAATCTGGCATGTGCGTCAGGAAAACAGAACAGCTGTTATGGAGACAGAGATTGTCTGCCGGAAAAAGGATATGCTTCTGGTAAATTATGAAGCACCGGATGGTTCGAAACGTCATAACTGCCTTTGGAATGGTGGAAATGGCACCGGAAGAATTAAGCTGTACAAAAAAGAAAAGAAGTCATTAAAATTAATTGATGATATAAGTGTTACCCATGTTGGATGTGAATATGGGGAGTATGATTCTTAAAAAGGTAGTTTTTGAGCGTGCGCTGTCGGCAGGATGGGGCACGCTTTTTGCTGTATCAGAAACTGAAACGCGAGAGTGTGCGAAGCACACTTTTGTTTTTGATATGATAGAAAAAGATGCTATTTATATTTTTTTAGGGTTGCAATTTACATTTTTCGAGTCTATAATGCTTCTTTGCTCAGATTAGAAAAAACAGGAAAGGTGTTAGTAAAATGAATTTTTATCAGGAACTTCAATTAAATCAGGCTGCTTCAAAGGCAGTTATCAGGCAGGCAGATTCGGTAAAGAAAAAAGTTTATCATAGTAGTATTTACTTATTTAAGATTTTCATCACAATGGTTTTTTGTGTGGCATTTGTAACAGCATATGCGAAAATATTTGGAGATGAAAATAGTATTGTTGGAGTAGTAGTATTGCTTTGCGTTATGGGGTTTCGTTTTGTAAATACCGGTTTAAAGCCATTTCATGGTATAGCTGCAATGCTATTTATTTTTTTAATTCTGGCGATTGGACCAAGACTTGCAAATAGTGGTGGATTAATTTTTCAGTTTTTTATAAATTTGGGAAGTATCTTTCTGTTGATGCTTTTGGGATGCCATAATGTTATATTTTTTAATCAGTCAACAATTGTTTTAGGCTATTTACTATTATTTGGATATGATGTTACAGGCGAGGCGTACCATATGCGTCTTTATGCTATTTTATCCGGGGCTGTCATGACAATTCTTGTGTATTATCATAATCATAGAAAAAAACAATATAAGCGTACCTTGGCAGATTTGATAAAAGAATTCCATGTTTTTTCTACCAGAGCAAGATGGCAGCTGGCTGTAACGATTGGTGTATCATTGATTATTTTTATTACAGGGTTACTTGGTTTTCCAAGAACGATGTGGGCTGGTATTGCTGCCATGTCTGTTATACAGCCATTTCACGCAGACATGAAGCATAGAATTACCGGGCGTATCTGGGGGAATTTATTAGGTAGTGTTATTTTCGTTATCCTATATAGTCTGATGCCGGAATCCTTATATTTTACATTTGGAATCATTGGAGGAATTGGTGTTGGCTTTTCGGCTTCCTATGGCTGGCAGGCTGTCTTTAATTCCCTTGGGGCAATGACGATTGCATCTGAATTTTTAGGGGTAGAAGGAGCTGTTTTTTACCGCATAATAAATAATGTATGTGGTGCGCTATTTGGTTACATATTTTTCTGCTTCCTTTCAAAAACAATACAATTTTGCATAGATAAGAAAAATCATTAAATAACGTTATAAATTGTGCAGAATCGAACAATAACTCTTAAAAACAGTCATTTTCAGTCTTATGTGACCGCTGTGTGACGTAATCGAAATAAAATGAAAACGGTTCAAAATAAAAAGACAGAATACAGGGGGTACAACATGGCAAAAAAAATGACCAAAAAGAGAAAAATTGCTGCATTTTCAGCAGCAACAGCACTGGTAGGAGCAGTGTGTGTAGGGGGAACACTGGCATATTTTACAGACAGTGATTCTGCAAGTAATGTAGTTACAACTGGAAATGTAAACATTACCTTGTATGACCAGTTGGCAGAAGAGCACAATGGAACATTGGATTCTGTAATGCCAAATCAGAAGATTCAGAACGTAATAACTGTAAAAAATGAAGGAAAAAGTGATGCATTTTTACGTTTAGCAGTTGATTATTCTGCTTCTGAAATTTCCGGTGAAGATATCATGAGTACTTTTGTCGGAACCTATGCAAAAGCATCCGGAACAGAGAATTTCGATACAGAGGAGGAGGCAAAAGCAGCAGTAGCTGCTTATGAGGCAAAGGGGGTAACTGCATCCTATGAAGCAAAAGAGGTTACTACAGTAGAAACCACAAGTCTGGTAACACAGAATACCACAGGAAGCCAGAAGTGCTGGTATGACCAGATTGAAGTATATGGTGATGTGTGGTGGAGACGTCTTTATCTGAAGAAGAATCTGAATGGAACCTATGTCATTCAGGGCGAGAAATATGTACCGACTAGTGCATCTCTTATTCAGGATGGAGCAGAAGCAGGCATTATTGAGACCGTATCTGATAATGTGAATTATGTTCTTGTTCAGAATGATGCGGATGGATATGTGTGGGAAAGACAGGAAACAGTAACTGCTACAAAATATGTTGTTACATATGAAGGTTACAAATATGTGGACAGTGGTATCTCAGAGGATGCATGGAAGGCAATCAATGATGAACAAAAGGGTATCTGTTATTTCTATTACAATGAAATATTAGAAGTAGGGAAAACAGCAGAGTTCTTAGATTCCTTACATATTCCGGCTTCCTGGGGCAATGCATATGCTGATAAATCAATCACATTAGAAGTAACAGCAGAAGCAGTGCAGTCCGAGTATCTTGAAAAAGAAGATGGCACTTATGCCCAGACAGCAGAAGAAGCTTTTGCAATTGTAACAAATATTGAACCTTATGAAGGCGAGTAATAAGTGAAAAAGATATTGCATGTGTAAAAGGGCTATGCTATAATTCCAAAGGGAAATAACATATGTGCTTATATAAATTCATGATTGGATGAATGTTTCTACAAACTGCCGTAATAGTTTTGCTATAAGTCGAGAAAGATTTAAGAGTAAAGCGATTAGGGCAGTTTTTTGCATTATATAAATTTTCGTAAATTTCTATGAAGTAAAATCCTCCTGCAGCGAAAATGCGTAAATCGCAGACTCTTTGGGATAATTTATGACAGGAGGAAATGACATGGAGAGAAGTCAGGAAAATAGAGTTTTAGGGGAGGAAAAAATATCAAAATTATTATTGAAATTTTCGGTACCCTGTGTGATGGGACTGTTAATCAGCGCATTGTATAATATTGTAGACCAGATATTTATTGGAAACAGTGAACTTGGGTATTTGGGGAATGCAGCTACCGGAGTATCCTTTCCGGTAATCTGTATTGCAAATGCCTTTGCATGGTGCGTTGGAGATGGTGCTGCTGCATATTTAAGTATATGTGCCGGACGCAAGGATAATGAGAGTGCCCATAAATGTGTAGGAACTGGCATAACGATAACTTTTTTAATCAGTATGGTGCTTGTGTTGGTGTGTGAAATCTTTGCTGCACCGCTGATGAGTTTATTTGGGGCATCTGAACAGACCTTGAGTATGGCAGTGGAATATTTTAGAATTGTTGCAGCCTTTTTCCCATTCTATTTATTACTAAATGTAATGAACAGTATGATTCGTGCGGACGGAAGTCCAACATTTGCCATGGTGGCGATGTTAACCGGAGCAGTGATTAATATTATTTTAGACCCGGCTTTCATTTTTCTGCTGAAATGGGGAATTGCAGGAGCAGCGTGGGCAACTGCCATCGGGCAGGCAGCATCGTTTCTTATGTGTGCAATTTATTTCTTTAAACCAAAGAATTTTAAACTCACACTTCACAGCTTTGTACCGAATCTGCCAATTCTTAAAAATGTAATTGGACTTGGCGCGGCAACCTTTGTTACACAGATAGCCATTGTTGTGATGTCACTGGTATGTAATATGACTTTAGCCCATTATGGACAGTTGTCCAAATACGGACCGGATATTCCGATTTCTGTTTTCAGTATACAGACAAAAGTATATACAGTAGTGGGAAATATTGCCACAGGTATTGTTTTAGGCGGACAGCCGATTTTTGGATATAATTATGGTGCGAAAAAATTAGACAGAGTTCGTGAAACCTATAAGATAGTTTTAAAAGCAACTCTTATTGTGGGAATTATTGCTACATTAATTTTTGAAATATGTCCGGAGGTTGTAATTGGAATGTTTGGTTCCGGAGATGCCCTATATCAGGAATTTGCAATAAAAACCTTCCGCATTTATTTGTCACTTATGACAGTTACCTGTCTGGTAAAAATGACAGCAGTTTTCTTCCAGTCAATTGGAAAATCAATTCAGGCGGTAGTAGCATCCCTGATTCGTGATATTTTATGTTTTACGCCATTGGCTATTCTTTTGCCGCATTTTATGGAAAAGGCAGAAAAAGGTACAGGTATTAATGGATTATTGTATTCTGCACCAATCGCAGATATGGTGGCATTGCTGGTGATACTGGGATTAACAATTCCATTCTTCAAGAAATTAAAAAAAGCGGAAAATAGCAGTCTTGTTCATAATAAGTAAAAAGGATATCAAAAGGAGGGGTTGTTGCAAAATTATTCACCAATCCTCCTGTCATAGTTGGTATTATCAGAAACTTAGAGCATTCACATTTATTCTTTTATTTGTCGAAAGAATAAATGCGAATGGCGTAACCTTGTGATAATACCAAATTATGACAGGGGATTTTTTAATAAGATTTTGCAACAGCCACTTTTTTCTTCTATAGAAAAATTCGCTGAACTTCCTATAGAAGAAAAGCACTTCTGGGAGACTTTCGAAACGAAAGTCTCTTTGGATGCGCAGCTGTCGCATAAACGCATAAATGCGTTGGAACAAAAGTTGTGCTATATCAGAAACTGGAACGCGAGAGTGTGCGAAGCACACTTTTGTTCGGAAAAGATGTAAGTAACAGATAACTTGGAATTGCCATTGGTAAGGGGAATATGATAGAATGAAATAGTGAAAAAGTACCATAAAATGTGTAAATAAAAACAGGAGAATCGTTTATGGGGAAAGAATTCAATGAAAAACAGATAGTAAATCAGAAAATGATACGCAGCTACACAATTATTGCCGGTATACTGCTTATTGCATATCTGGTGGAGCTGTTAAAGGGAAGCAGAAGCATAGGCTACATATTAGTTTTTGCCGTGATGTTATTTGGACCGCTTGTTACCTGTAACGTGCTGTATAAGAGGAATCCGGAGGAAGAAAAAATACGTTGGATTGCCGGTGTATGCTATGGCATTTTTTATGCTTTTATTTTATGGACTTCAACAAGTGTGCTTTCTTTTGTATATGCTGTTCCGATTCTGGTTGCCCTGCAGGTATATCAGGCAAGTAAATTTGCATTGATTGTCGGTGTGGAAATTTGTTTTATTAATATTATCAGTGTTGTGATTAATTTGGTAAATGGCAGAACGGCAAAGGAAGATATTGTAAATTATGAGATTCAGATTGCACTTGTTTTTATAGTGGTTTTTCTGGGTTATTTTGTTTCAAAGGCATTAGAAAACATTTCGCGGGAAAAACTGGGAATGCTTCGGGAAGAAAAAGAAAAGGTAGAGGTTGTTTTAAAGCATGTGACAGAAACAACGGTTACTTTATCTGATAAAATGGCAAATATTGATGAAACAACAAAACGTATTGCCAATGGGGGCGAGGAAAGCCGTAAAGCGATTCATGATATTGCAGATGGTGGTGAAGTTCTTATAAATATTTTGCAGAATCAGCTGTCTATGAGTGGTGAAATTACAACTTTGACAGAGGCAACTGTGCAGGATATTTATAATATGGGAGAATTAGTTAAGAGTACCACAGCAGTAACTAAGGAAGGTAATGAAAATATGATGCAGTTAAATCAGGCATCAGAAGCAAGCCGCAAGGCAAGTGAAGACGTAAATGAGAGTATGGCAAGCTTAACCCATAAAACCCAGGAAGCAATAGATATTTTGGCATTAATTGAGAGAGTTGCAGCCCAGACGAATCTGCTGGCGCTGAATGCTTCTATTGAAGCAGCAAGAGCCGGTGAGGCGGGAAAAGGCTTTGCCGTTGTTGCAGATGAAATTCGAAATCTGGCAGAGGAAACAAAGGATGCAACACAAAAGATTACAAATATTTTTGATGAACTGGAGCAACAGACAAAGAAAGCAGAAGGAAGTGTACAGATTCTGCTGGATGTAAATCAGTCACAGAGGGAAGTTACCGAAAAGGTAAGTACTAATTTTGCACAAATTCGTGACGATGTAGGTGAAATTGGAAACCAGATGCGTGAACAGTATGAGCATATGATGAGAGTATCATCCGCCAATACAGAGATATCAAAATCCATAGAAGAATTAAATGCTTTTGGTCAGGAATTAATGGCTAGTATGGGAAATACAATGGAGGCAGCAGATGAGACGATAGATGGAACAAACAGAATTAGTAATGATTTTGATGAAATTATGGAACAGGTTGGCGTATTAGAAGGGGTAGTTGCATCAAAATAATAAAAGGGGTAAAAGCTATGACAGAAAAACAATATAAAAAAGCAGATTCAATGGTGCTTCCGGTGTTAGCGGTTGTTATGATTGGTACTTTTTTAAATATGCTGGGGATGGTTAGTACAGGACAGGCAAATGGAGCAATAAAAATGGTTGCTCTGATAAGTGTGATATGCACAATTGTAACTATTGGAATTTATACAAAACTGAAGGGTAC
>CAYMIS010000070.1:0-18519 GCA_964390485.1 uncultured Roseburia sp.
AACCTTGTGATAATACCAATTATGACAGGAGGATTGGTGAATAATTTTGCAACAGCTCCTTGGATGCGTATATCTTTACTGTTACATTTTTTGTAAAGTGGCATGGTTCGATAAAGAAAAACTGGCACTTTAAAACAAACCAATATAGGCATATAATTTGAAAAAATTGCAGCAGGAGGAAAAAAAGAAATGAACGATGGGAAAATAAAAGGAATGGTGAAAACTGCGCTGTTTACGGCAATTATTTTTATTATGACATATACCTTAAAAATACCAGTAAGTATTACCGGAGGATATACTCATCTTGGAGATTGTGGAATTATTTTAGGTGTAGTACTGCTGGGAAGAAAAAAAGGAACAATTGCAGCCGCCTGTGGTGCAGCACTGGCAGATTTTCTGGGAGGATTTGCAGTCTGGGTTGTGCCAACCCTTGTTATAAAAGGAATCATGGCATTTGTTATGGGAACAGTGACAGAAATACTTTTGCCGAATAAAAAATTAAACTGGCTGATTGGAGCCTGCATAGGTGGAATATTGCAAATTATTGGCTATACGACAGTAAAAGTCGCAATGTTGGGATTAGAACCGGCTGTCCTTACAATTCTAGGAATTAGTTTTCAGACAGTATTTGGTATTATTGCAGCATCAGTGATTATTACTGGACTGACGCAGACAAAGTCCCTGCAGATGTTAAAAAGAATGGGACAGCAGTAAGTATAGTGGAAATTTTGAAAATTGACCAAGAAGGTTTTTAATAAGATAGAAGCAAAAACAGGAAGACGGAAAAATGAAAAAAATAGATGCACATTGTCACGTAGGGAATTTCGGAGGCTGGGCGGGAGTCTCTATTACAACAGAACAGTTAATTACACAGATGAATGAATATGAAATAGAAAAAGCAATATTATGTTCTGCCAGTTATGAAAAAAATGAAGACACATTAAAGGCTTATCGTGCTTATCCGGAGCGTTTTTATCCTTTGGTATATGTAAATCCCTTAAAAGAAGAACTTTCAGTGCAAGACATTGATTATTATGTAGGAAAATGTGGATTTGCTGGAATCAAAATGAATCCTTTAAAAGATGCCTTTGTAGCGGATGCAAAGTGTGTTGACCCAATCATGGAAAAAGCAAAGGAATATCAAATACCAGTATTTATACATTGTGGTCATCCACCATATTCATTACCTTGGAGTATTGCACTTTTAGCAGAGCGTTTTCCGATGGTAGCGATTATAATGATACATATGGGACATGGACATGGAGTTTATATTGATGCGTCATTAAAGATGGCAAGACGTTATTCTAATTTGTATCTTGAAATGTCGGGCATGCCAATGAGCAATAAAATAAAAGAGGCCTATGAAACGGTAGGAAAAGAAAGGATTATGTTTGGAACAGATTCCCCGTTTCATCATCCCTCTGTTGAAATTCAGAAAGTACTTGCAAGTGGACTTGATGAAGAGGGATTGCGTGCTGTATTTTATGAAAATGTAATAAAACTGCTGGAAAGTTAGAAACGTTCCCAAATACGCAATTTTTTTAGCTGCTCATTTGTATTTTCTTCCAGCAGACCGGAACAGATAAAGCGTGGACTTCCAACACCGCTGTGAAAACATTCATCTGCTAAGCTGGCAAGACGAGCTGGATTAGAATCAAACCAGTCATATTCTTCCGCAGTAATATGATAATAACGCTCATAGATGTTTGTGTAAGTAATTGTCAGAGCAAGTACATAGCGCTCAACGGAATCGTATCCAACAGAAAATGATCGTTCTTTATTTGTTTTTTCATTTGATAATGCTAACATATAATCTACCTCTTGAATCCTTAAATGTACCTAAACTAGTAGAATGACTTGTGTCGCAGTTTCTAGAAAAAATATTTTGTTAATAAATCTACTATCTCCATTATCGTCAAAATTGATAAAGATGTAAATAGGACTTAAGTCTTGTTTTGACAGTTTGCACAAAATGAGCAAAAAAATGAAAAAAAGAGAAAAAATAAACAAATAGTGTGTTTATTTACCTGTTGACAAATAAATATCTGGTAGTATAATAAAAACAAACATATGAATAAATGTTCATATGATGAAAGGAGATGTAATACTATGAAGAAAACATACAAAATCGAAGTTGACTGTGCAAATTGTGCAAACAAGATGGAAGAGGCGGCAAAGAAGACAGCTGGGGTAAAGGATGCTGCCGTTAATTTTATGACATTAAAGATGTCCGTAGAATTTGAAGATGGGGCAGATGTAAAAGAGGTTATGCAGGAAGTTTTAAAGAATTGTAAAAAAGTAGAAGACGATTGTGAGATTTTCTTATAAGAATGTGAGAGACTGCCACCGCTTATGCCGGTGGCAGTCCTGTCATAACAGGGAGATGATTATATGAATAAAAAGCAAAAAAAAGTATTTGTGCGTATTATAATAGCGGTGGCAGGAATCCTGCTGTTAAAGCTGCTTCCGTTAAATGGTTATCTGGCATTTGGATTATACCTGATACCATATCTGGTAATCGGATATGATATTTTAAGAAAGGCCTGGAAAGGAATTTTAAATAAGCAGGTTTTTGATGAAAACTTTTTAATGGCAGTGGCAACGGTTGGAGCAATTGCCCTGGGTGTATATAGAATTATAAATGGCGAGATGGAAGAAGGCGTTGAGGCAGTAACAGAGGGTGCTGCGGTTATGCTTTTTTACCAGATAGGGGAATTATTCCAAAGCTATGCTGTGGGAAAAAGCAGAAGAAATATCAGTGAGCTTATGGATATTCGACCGGATTATGCGAATGTGGAGCAGGAATCCGGCAGCATAGAACAAATTGACCCGGATGAGGTGGCGGTTGGAAGTATTATCGTGGTACAGCCGGGAGAAAAAGTTCCGATTGATGGAATTATTATCGAAGGCAATACGACTTTAAACACAAGTGCATTAACAGGTGAAAGTCTTCCAAGAGAGGCGCTGGAAGGTGACGAAATTATCAGTGGCTGTATCAATATGACGGGACTGATTAAGGTTCGTACCACAAAGGAATTTGGAGAGTCCACCGTATCAAAAATACTCGACCTGGTAGAAAATGCCAGTTCAAGAAAATCCAGACCGGAGAATTTTATTTCTAAATTTGCCAAATATTACACACCAACGGTCTGTTATGCCGCAGTTGCGCTGGCAATTCTTCCACCGTTGTCAAGAATGCTTTTTTTAGGTCTGACACCGGACTGGACAACCTGGATTCTTCGTGCGCTGTCATTTTTGGTTATCAGCTGTCCTTGTGCGCTGGTTATTAGTATTCCACTTAGTTTTTTTGCAGGAATCGGTGGTGCCAGCAATGCGGGAGTGCTGGTAAAGGGGTCTAACTATTTAGAAGCATTGGCAAAGGCGAAAATCGTTGTATTTGATAAAACCGGAACAATAACGCAGGGAGTTTTTGAAGTAAGCGGCATTCACCATAATTCCATGCCGGAGGATAAGGTGCTGGAATATGCTGCCTTGGCAGAATGTTATTCCTCCCATCCGATTAGCAGGAGTCTGCAAAAGGCTTATGGTAAACCGGTTGATAATACCAGAGTTACAGAAGTACAGGAAATTAGTGGTAATGGAGTACTGGCAAAGGTGGATGGAAAAGCTGTGGCAGCAGGAAATGCAAAGCTTATGGAAAGAATTGGTGTTTCCTATGAAAACTGCAGTGGAGTTGGAACCGTAGTACATGTGGCAGTAGATGACAGATATGCAGGTCATATTCTTATTTCCGATTTGTTGAAACCGGGAGCAAAGAATGCCATTACTGCATTGAAAAAAGCTGGTGTAAAAAAGACAGTAATGCTGACTGGTGATATGAAAACTGTTGCAGATAAAGTTGCAGCGGAGCTTGAAATTGATGAAGTATACAGCGAGCTTCTTCCGGCAGATAAGGTTTCGAAAGTAGAAGAACTGCTTGGTCAGAAGACGGAAAAAGAAAATCTGGTATTTGTGGGTGATGGAATTAACGATGCACCAGTATTGTCCAGAGCAGATGTAGGAATTGCCATGGGAGCCCTGGGTTCGGATGCGGCAATTGAAGCAGCAGATATTGTTTTAATGGATGATGACCCGCAAAAAATTGCCAAGGCAATTAAGATTTCCAGAAAATGTATTCGTATTGTATATGAAAATATTTATTTTGCAATTGGAATTAAAGTATTGTTCCTGCTTTTGAGTGCTGTGGGAATAGCAGGAATGTGGGCAGCTATTTTTGCAGACGTAGGTGTAATGGTAATCGCTGTGCTAAATGCTATCCGGGCACTTTATGTAAAAAAATTGTAATAGAATAGAGGAAAAAATAAATGAAACATGAAATGGAACACGATAAATGTGAAACTGTGGAAATTCACAAAGATTTAATTGAAAGAGTAAATGAAAATATGCCAAAAGAAGAAGAACTTTATGATTTGGCAGAGCTTTTCAAGGTATTTGGAGATTCCACCCGTATTCGAATCCTGTTTGTCTTATTGGAAGCAGAGGTGTGTGTCTGTGATTTGGCAGAGACCTTGAATATGACCCAGTCTGCGGTATCCCATCAGCTTCGTATTCTAAAACAGAATAAGCTTGTGAAAAGCCGCAGAGAGGGTAAATCCATATTCTATTCCCTGGCAGATGGTCATGTGCGAACCATTATTGACCAGGGGCGGGAACACATCGAAGAAGATTAATCATCCAGCATGGAAATCTTTTTCTGGATACGTTCCTTGTCCTCTGGAGTAAAGTTCTTATCCGGCATCCATGAGCCCCCGGTTGTAAGAGTAAGATATATATTTCTTGTAAACCATTCATCATATTTATGACGAAGAATTTTATATTTTTTTTGAAACTTTTCTTTTTTTTGTAGAAGGGCTTTTTTGAGTTTTGTTTTAAGCGACATAGAACCTCCTTAAATTATAAAAATTAGAGCAAAGATACCCGTGTTACAAAGAACACTACGACCATAGTAATTGAATAATAACATAAAATAAAACAAAAATCAATTGTAAATATAAACAACTATAACAAGTATCATGTGCTCCTGATTTGAGTAAAATAGTCTCAGAGATAGGAGCACAGATAATGAAGGGTAAGTTAAAGGAATTAAGGGAGAGCCGACGGCTGACACAGGCAGGCATGGGAAGTAAAGTTGGTGTATCCCAGCAGAATATAAGTAAATATGAAAAAGATGCATGTAATATACCAGTGGATATGCTGATACAATTTGCAGAATATTTTAATGTGACTACAGATTATCTGTTAGGAGTATCGGAGGTAAAGCATAATATTGAAAAACAGCTTGTCATGAGTAAAAGCATGGATGAATATTATGATTTAATAGAAATGTATCGAAGTCTGGAAGAGCGGGACAGAGATATTGTCTGGGCGATGATGGAACAGATGTGTAAAATGAGTGAGGAACGGAATAAAGAACCGGATTAGAAGAGGGAAAACTTTTCTGATTCGGTTCTTTTTTGTTCTTTATAGGAATTTTCACAACGGGTATACTCCTTAATAAAGAAGGAGGCGGCAAATGGAAGAAAGCAGAGTGCAGATATTAAGCGTTGAAGAATTTGAAAAACTAAGAGAAGAACTTCCCTACAAAAAGAATTTGAAAGCAAGTATGACACCGGTGCAGTACTGTAAAATAGAAATTTTTGGTGAGTGTATTCAGGGAACAATGCGTGTGCCTAAGGGAAAAAGAGATAGTATTGCTATCTATAAATTTGGTTTTCATTTGTGGAAGGACCGCTTGTATCTGATTGGAAGTGAAGAACTATTAAGGGAGACCTTAGAAAAAATGAAAGATAATATTTATCCGGAATATTCCGCCAAACAGCTGTTACTGCACTTTATGGAGGAACTGTTAAAGGATGATGTGCTGTATTTACAGGAGCAGGAGTCGGAGTTAGCACAGATGGAGGAAGCATTGATTCGGGAAGTGCCGGAACATTTTTATGAAATTATTCTTTGTTATCGGAAACGATTTAATGTGTTTCATGCATATTATGAGCAGCTGATGAATATTGGAGATATGATGCAGACTATGCAGAATTATGATATGGAGGAATGGGAACGGGGAAACTGGCAGCTATTTTCCTGTCGGGCAGAGCGGCTTCATGACCATGTGGAAATGCTGCGGGAATATCTGGTACAAATACGGGAACTGTATCAGTCTTTAATTGATGAAGAACAAAGCAAAATAATGAGTATTTTAACAGTTGTTACGACAATTTTTCTACCCTTATCCCTGATTGCCGGGTGGTATGGCATGAATTTTTCAAACATGCCGGAATTTCACTGGAAATATGCATATCCTGTGATTATAATAATTAGTATCATAACAATTGTTCTTGAAATTATTTTTTTCAGAAAAAAGAAAATGTTATGAAAAGAAGCGCTTAAAATTAACAGGAAAAAGGAGTAAATAATTATGATGAATCCGGCAACTTTAATGAAGATTATGAATGCAAAAAATAAATTTACAGCAAACCACCCTAAATTTGTTGCGTTTTTAAATGCAGCATTTTCCAGACCGATGGAGGAAGGCACTTTAATCGAGATTACTTTAACCAGACCGGGGGAAGAGCCGATGACCACGAACATGAAGGTGCAGCAGGCAGATTTAGAACTTTTTGAAGAGTTAAAGCAACTTTCCAAATAAAGTATTATTGGAAAATCTCATGAAACATGATAAAATATCCTTACGAAAAAATACGAAAATAGGAGGCGCCAATGTTAGGGAAAAGACTGGATTTCCAGGTAGAAGGAAATAAACTGCATTTTACTTATGAGGGTGGAATGGCAGACCTGGAAGTAATACGCGATGATATTGTAAATGTATTTGTTCCATATGAGACAAAGGAACATTTTTCAAAGGCAATTGAAGGCAATAAAGCAGTAAATGTAAAGTTTTCCGTTGCCAGGGAAGCAGATGCGGTTGTGGTAACAACAGACGCTTTAATTGTGAAAGTATATGATGATTTTCTGATTGATTTTTACAAAAAAGACGGTACACTCTTGTGTGCAGATGCAAGAGCAGCACGTACACCAAGACCATTGCTTTCGGAGAAGTCTTTAGCAGTCTTAAAGGCAGAGGGACATGATGTGTCAGCTGGCAATCAGGCAAATTATCCGGTTCAGGTTGTAAAGGTCATGGATGGAGACGAGAAGTTTTATGGACTTGGAGATAAAACGGGATTTTTAAACAAGCGTGACTATGAATACGAAAACTGGAATTCTGATATTCCACAGGCGCATACAGAAAGTTATCGTGCATTGTATAAGTCAGTTCCATTTTTAATAACCTTAAAGAAAACAGGGGTATTCGGATTATTTTTTGATAATACTTACAAGTCTTATATTAATTTAGGCAAAGAAAACAGCAGCTATTATTATTATGGAGCAGAGGCCGGTAATCTGGACTACTATTTTATCGCAGGAGAGAAAATGGCAGAGGTGGTAAGTGGTTACACATATCTGACAGGAACCACACCGCTGCCACAGCTTTGGACGTTAGGCTATCATCAGTCAAGATGGGGCTATGATTCCGCAGAATGTATCCGTGGCATTGCAAAGAATTATCGTAAGCACCGGATTCCATGCGATGCGATTCATTTTGATATTGATTATATGGATGGCTATCGTGTATTCACATGGAATGAACAGGATTATGGAAAACCGGGAGAATTTATTGAAGAAATCCGACAGGATGGTTTTAAAACCATTTGTATCATTGACCCGGGAGTGAAGCTGGATCCTGATTATGAGAAATATCAGGAAGGTATTGCAAAGGATTATTTTGCAAAAACACCGGAGGGAGAAACCTATGTAAATGCGGTATGGCCAGGAGATTCTGTGTATCCGGATTTTGGAAACCCTAAGGTAAGAGACTGGTGGGCAAAGAATCAGAATTTCTTAATTGAAATGGGAGTCCGGGGAGTCTGGAATGATATGAATGAGCCGGCAAGTTTCCACGGAGAACTGCCGGAGGATGTTGTATTTACGGATGAGGGACGGGTTTCGAATCATGCCGCAATGCATAACGTTTATGGTCATCTGATGTCAAAAGCAACTTTTGAAGGTTTAAAAGAGCAGGATGGAAGAAGACCATTTGTAATTACAAGAGCCTGTTATGCAGGAAGCCAGAAATATACAACAGTCTGGACAGGAGATAATCAGAGTTTGTGGTCCCATTTGCAGATGGCAGTACCCCAGCTTTGTAATCTGGGACTTTCCGGCCTGTCCTATGCAGGAACGGATGTAGGCGGGTTTGGTGCAGACTGTACACCGGAACTTTTAAGCCGTTGGGTACAGATGGGAGCATTTTCACCATTGTTTCGTAACCATTCCTCCAACGGAAGTATTTATCAGGAACCATGGCAGTTTGGTGAGGAGACATTAAATATTAACCGTAAGTTTATCGAACTGAGATATCAGTTACTGCCATATTTCTATGATTTATTCTGGCAGGGAGAAAAAAACGGTCTGCCTGTGATTCGCCCTCTGGTGCTTCATTATGAGACGGATGAAAATACATGGAACTTAAATGACGAATTTTTAGTGGGAGAGAATCTATTAGTTGCGCCTATATTGACGCAGGGAACAACACGCCGGGCGGTTTATCTGCCGGAGGGCGTATGGTATGATTTTTTCACTGGAAAAGAGTATCAGGGAGGACAGTATTATCTGATAGAAGCTCCGATTGATACCTGCCCTGTTTTTGCCAAGGCAGGCAGCATGATTCCTACCTATGAAGTGATGCAGTATGTGGGAGAGAAACCATATGATACCTTAAAACTTCTTGTTTTTCCGGGAGAAGGAACTTATCTTCATTATCAGGATAATGGAGAGGATTATGCTTATCGGAAAGGTGAATATAATCTTTATGAGTTTACAAATAAAAATGGTGAAGTGATGATGGAGATAAAGCAGGAAGGCTATTCTAAGAAGTACACCGATATTCAATATATAAAACGATAAAAGAAAAAAGCAGAGGTGTTTGTGCAATACAAAATGTGCAAAGCATCTCTGCTTTTTTTGAAGGCTTCTGTTACTGTTGTAACAAAATCTATTTTTTCTCATAGGATATAGGGATGTGAACGCAAGGAGTATCGCGTGGATTATAATAAAGATTATTTTTATCAGATGCAGCAGTTTGATGCACCCAAAATTCCTTTTTATATGAGCTATCCGATGCAGAATCTGTATCTTACGGAAATGGAATATGAAAAGGATATGGACCGTATGAAGGAACTATATCCAAGGGAAGTAAAACGAATTCTGGAATGTGTTGAGGATGAATGCGACAGGATGGAATATGAGGGAAGTCTTATGTTTGATGAATATCCTGACCGTATGATGCTGGAACGTATTACGGAGCGGATTTGTCAGAATGTGACTGCAGAGAACGGAACAATGGCAGCAACCCAGACTGAGGCACAAAATGTGGAAGCAGTTCATTTAAAGAGTCTGATAGGTGTAATACTGAATAATGAAATGTATCGGAGAAGGTGCAGACACCGTCGGTGCAGAAGATGGTGGTAAATTCAGAAAGTGTATCTTTTCAGATATGCATAGCATAATGGTATAACGTCTTTGATGTCTTTATATCGTATAGAAATATGAAAAGTTTTTAAAAGAAACACAGAAAATATTGCGGAATTTTCCAAAAGTGCATACAATATAGCTATCGTGCGAAAATGTGCGGTAGCTATTTTTACTAATTTAGGAGGCCGATATGCATAAAGGCATAATAAAAGCGATTGTTTTATCCGTAGTATTTATTAGTGCGGTTATTATATTTAGTCATATGACAAATCAGACGAATGAGGATTTGACCACGGAGATGGCGGATGCTACACTGCCGGTTATTACATTATATAATGGAGAAGCGGCAATGAATGAGCTGCATGGTTATGCAGTAGAGATGAATGCAGCATATATGAGAGATACCATTACCCCGGTACAGACTGGAGAGAAGCTTCCGGTTACGATACAGACTTATCAGACACCGGTGGATGCCATATCTTATGAAATACGAAGTTTAGATGGAGAGCGGCTGATTGCCAATGCAGATGCCAATACTTATGCGGAAACAAAGGGGATTATTACAGTGGAACTTGAAATCCAGAATCTTCTGACTGCCGGAGAAGAGTATCTGCTGGTTATTGAGTTAGAAAGTGGCGATAAGTCTATTTATTACTATACCAGAATCGTTGAGCCAAAGGATTGTTATGTAGAGGAATGTTTAGCCTTTGTAAAGGATTTTAATAAAAAAACATTCAATGATGAAACGGTTGGAACATTAAGCATTTATCTGGAAAAAACAACGGGAGATAATTCTACTTTACAGTTTACCAGCCTGAATAATTCCTTAAAGCAGATTGGCTGGGGAGATTTTGATGTCACATATTTATCAGAACCGGTACCATCCATCAAAGAGATTACATCTACCTATAATGTTATAGTTCTTGATTATGTAGTAACCCATGTAAGTGAAACTGGTGAGAGTGAATATTTTAATGTGGAAGAGTATTATCGTGTCCGCTATACATCCCAGAGAATGTATCTTTTAAATTTTGAACGAACAGTGGAGGAGATATTCCGGGGAGAGAATGACAGTTTTGCAGAAAATTACATTCAATTAGGTATACGCTCCGGGAATGTGGAATATAAATCAAATGAGTCTGGTAATGTAGTTGCTTTTGTACAGGAGGGGGAATTGTGGAGTTACAATCAGACAGAAAACAGCCTGGCAAAGGTATTCAGCTTCCGTGGGTATGAAGGAATTGATGAAAGGGAAAATTACGGAGAGCATGGCATTGAGATTGTAGGAATTGATGAGGCTGGAAGTATAGATTACATTGTGTATGGCTACATGAACAGAGGGGTTCATGAAGGAGAAGTTGGAATTGCAATTTATCGTTACGATAGTCTGGCAAATACCAATGAAGAAGCTGTATTTATTCCATCCACAAAATCCTATGAGATAATGAAATCAGAATTAGGACAACTTATGTATGTTTCTGATGGTGGAATGTTTTATATCATGGTAGATGGAAATGTATACGGAATTAATCTCGATACATTGGAAAAGAAAGTAATGATAGAAAACCTTACAGATGAGTCTTTTGCGGTGTCAGAATCTGACCGGTTTATTGCCTGGATAGAAGCGGGAAAAGTAAATGAGAGCACAAGTATTAAGGTAATGGATTTTACCACAGAAAAAGTATGGGAAATTGAAGCGAAGGCAGGCGAATATGTGAAACCTCTTGGATTTATGGAAGAGGATTTGGTGTATGGAATTGCAAAGGAAGCAGATGTTGTTATGGATGCAGGGGGAAATATAACGTTTCCAATGTGTCAGATAAAAATTCTGGATACAGTATCTAAGGAGCATGAAGTTCTAAAAACTTATGAAAAAGCAGGATATTATGTTTCTGATATCTATATTGACGACTATACTATGTATTTGAACCGTATTCAGTTTAATGGAACTGCATATGCGGATGCCGACCAGGATATGATTATGAACCGTGATGGTGACGGAGCAAAGTTAGTGGAGATTACTCAGAGAAGCGTTGGTGAAAAAGAGACAGAGGTGCAGATTAAATTAGCAGAAAAAGTAAGCGAAAAGGCACCAAAACTTTTGACGCCAAAGGAGACTCTGTTAGAGGATAAGCCGGTGGTTGCTTTAAAAGAAGAGGAGAATGCAAAACGATATTATGTCTATGTAAAAGGCGATGTAATGCTTGCCAGTGATGACGTGGCAGAGGCAGTTAAAGCGGCAAATGAGAAGATGGGAATTGTTATTGGAGAGAATCAGCAGTATGTATGGAAAAGGTCCCGTAAAACGACGCAGAATGCCTTTACGGACATCCGGGTAGGAGAAGAGGATGCAGGTATGAGCAGTATTGCGCAATGTATTAACGCAATGCTGGAAAAAGAAGGAATTAACATCAGTGTAAATGCATTGCTGACGCAGGGAGAAACACCGAAGGAAATTTTAGGGAATGCAATGAAAGATGCAGCAGTGTTGGATTTGACAGGCTGTAGTGTAGATGAAATTTTATATTATATCAGTAATGGTTCACCGGTGTTTGCAATGACAGGAAGCAGCGAAGCAGTATTAATTATTGGCTATGACAGTAACCATTTGGTAATTTTTGATCCAAAGCTTAGTATGAATTACAGAGAAAAGTTAGAAGATGCAGATGACCTTTTTGAAAATGCGGGCAGTATTTTCTTTACCTATCTTAGAAATGAAAGTAATGAATAACAAGAAATGAAGGGCTTGAAAAATGAAACAGTTGTCAGAAATATTAAAGGCAGTAGATGATTTTGTATGGGGACCGGTAATGCTGGTATTTTTAGTGGGTACAGGTGTATTTTTAACGATACGTTTGAAATTCCTGCCCTGGAGAAATTTAGGCTATGCATTAAAGCTGACATTAAGTAAGGAATCCCGAAAAGCGGATAATGGGGATGGAGATATCTCACCTTTTTCTGCACTTATGACAGCATTGGCGGCAACCATTGGAACCGGAAATATCGTAGGTGTTGCAACTGCAATGGTATCCGGTGGACCGGGAGCATTAATATGGATGTGGGTGTCCGCATGCTTTGGACTTTCTTCTAAGTTTGCAGAGTGTATGCTGGCAATTAAGTATCGTAGTGTCAATGAGAATGGCGAGATGTCCGGCGGACCTATGTATACCATGAAAGCCGCTTTGAAGAATAAAAAGCTTGGGGTAACATTAGGGTGGCTGTTTGCTTTTTTTGCAGTAATTGCTTCCTTTGGAATTGGTAATATGACACAGTCGAATTCTATTTCGGATGCCCTTCATGCTACATTTTCCATTGATACATGGATAACAGGACTGGTTATTACTGTGGCAGCATTATTAATTATCGTGGGCGGAATTCAGAAGATTTCAAAGGTATCGACTCTGGTGGTGCCATTTATGGCAGTGTTTTATATGATTGCAGGTGTATTTGTAATAATTGCCAATATCGAAAATCTGCCAGCCGGCGTGGCTATGATTTTTAAAATGGCATTTTCTTTTGAAGCAGTAGGCGGAGGTTTATGTGGAACAATTACAGCGGGAATGATGAATGCAATGCGTTTTGGTGTTGCCAGAGGTGTTTTTTCAAATGAGGCAGGTATGGGGTCCGCAGCAATTTCAGCTGCAGCAGCAACTACAGATAATCCGGTACGTCAGGGGTATGTAAATATGACAGGAACCTTCTGGGATACCATTGTGGTCTGCACAATTACCGGATTATGTATTGCCAGCTCCGGTGTACTTGGCATGACGGATGCATCCGGAGAATACATAAAAGGTGCTGCACTTACCATTGAGGCGTTCCGTACAGGACTGGGTGATATCGGTGCTTATATGGTAACAATTGGAATTGTGCTGTTTGCTTTTTCTACGATTCTTGGATGGGAATACCAGGGGGAAAAGGCTTTTGAATATCTATTAGGAACCCATAAATTTAATATGGCATACCGTATCGTTTTTTCACTGGTTATTTATGTTGGAGCAACAACAGCTTTGGATATTGTATGGAGTTTTTCAGATATTGCCAATGCATTAATGGCAATTCCGAACTTAATCTGCCTGTTAGCATTAAGTGGGGAAATGGCAAAGGATGTGGAAGAGTTCCAAAGGGTACTAAAGAGAGAAAAACAGAGAAAACAATAAAAATTGCATAAAAAAATAGGAAGAAAGTCACCTGCTTCAGTGAACTTTAACAGATTTTAGTGGAACATCTTGCAAATTAAGGTTCAATAGGTTATATTTTGAAGAGTGATTTTGAAAGGGAAGTGAATGAGATGAGCAGAAAAGAAATTATTGTATCAAATGTTTCGGAAGAACATAGCAACCCAATCGCTGAATTGGTTCAGGTAGCATGCCGTTTTGATAGCGAGATTATTCTTGAGAGTAATAATCGCAGAATTAATGCAAAAAGCATTATGGGTATTATGGCGTTTAATCCATCAAAGGGGATGACAGTTAATATTGAAACAACTGGTGCTGATGAACAGGAAGCATTAATGGCAATGGAGAAGTTTTTAGTGTGTGAGTAATGTATCTTTTTAGGAGGGGCTAACAATGAGAAAGAAAACAGCAAAGAAACCAGCAGTGAAAACAACTGCACCACAGACAACTGAAGTAAAAGAAGTAGTAGAAGTAAAAGAAGAAACTGTTGTAACAGCGCCAGTAGAGAAGGATGAAGCTGTGAAAGAAGCAACAGTAGAAGCTGCACCAGCCGAAGAAACAGCACAGGCTGAAGAAAAAGAAACAGTTAAAAAGACAACAACAAAGAAGACAACAACAAAGAAAGCTGCTGAGAAAAAAGACGAGATGAAACCAGACGTATATATTCAGTTTGCCGGACAGGAAGCAGTTCTTGCAGAAGTGATTGAAAAAGCAAAGAAACAGTTTGTAGACGAAGGACACAGAGCAGGAACCATTAAATCTCTTCAGGTTTACTTAAAACCAGAGGAATACGCAGCTTATTACGTTATTAACCAGAAACACGCAGGCAGAGTAGATTTATTCTAAAACTACATAATATAGACAGACTCATACACATACAAAACCAGGAAAATCAGACAGAGACGGTTGCAATTTGCAGCATGTCTCTGTTTTTTTGATTTATAGGAATTTTCGTAAATTTCTATGAATCAAAAGCCACCGACAGGATGTGCGGCACACTTTTGTTCAATAAAAAATGGAGACAAATTGCAAATTGCAACTGTCTCCATTTAAATTATTTCTGTTCTGCTTTGTAGTTATCTACAAGTTTCTGGATTCTTTCGTATGGATTTAATAAATCGCTAATAGAAGAATCATGGTTTAAAGTATCCACAATGTAAGCAATGTACTTGCTCATATCACAACAGATATAATAAGGTCTTGCAAGTAATTCAGGTGTAAGGTAAGTAAGATTTGTAGTAACAACACGATAAATAATACCATCTTCTACTGCCTTATCGAATTTCTCAAGTCCATTTGTGAATAAACCAAAGGTAGCTACAACAAAGATACGGTTTGCTTTACGTTTCTTTAATTCTGTAGCAACATCAATCATACTTTCACCGGAAGAAATCATGTCATCAATAATGATAACGTCTTTTCCTTCTACAGAAGTTCCTAAGAACTCATGAGCAACGATTGGGTTACGGCCATCTACAATGCGGCTGTAATCACGGCGTTTATAGAACATACCCATATCAACACCAAGAACGGTTGCAAGGTATACAGCACGATTTGTACCACCTTCGTCCGGGCTGATAATCATTAAGTTATCGCTGTCAATCTTTAAGTCCTTTGTATCCCGCAGAATACCTTTAATGAACTGGTATGCTGGCTGAACAGTTTCGAAACCTTTTAAAGGAATCGCATTCTGGACACGAGGGTCGTGGGCATCGAAAGTAATAATGTTGTCAACACCCATGCTGGTCAATTCCTGTAATGCAAGAGCACAGTCTAAAGATTCACGGGAAGTACGTTTATGCTGACGTCCTTCATATAAGAAAGGAATAATAACAGTGATACGTCTTGCCTTACCACCAACAGCAGCAATGATACGCTTTAAGTCAGCAAAATGGTCATCTGGAGACATGTGGTTTTTGTGTCCGGAAACTGTGTAAGTGAGGCTGTAGTTTGTAACATCTACCATAAGGTATAAGTCACAGCCACGCACAGATTGTTTAATCATACCCTTTGCTTCACCAGTTCCGAAACGTGGAACAGAAGTAGAGATAATGTAAGAATCTTGGCGGTAATCCTTGAAGGCAGCGTCATTCTGGTGCTCGAGCTCTCTTTTTGCTCTCCAGCCAACTAAGTACTCATCAATTTTAGCACCTAATTCTTTGCAGCTTTCAAGTGGGATTAAACCCAGAGTTCCATCAGGGACAGTTTCTAGAATTCTTTCATCGTTTGGCATTAAATTAATTCCTCCATTAAAATAATAACATTTGGGTTTTTATTATAAAAAGTATGCAGGGGAGCGTACTTCTATAAGCTTGTACTAACGCATCCGTTTTTTCATACGGATATCATCACCAAAAAGCTTGATGATGTCATAACTGTTGGATATTCTTGAAAGAACACGTTCTGAGTAAATATCTGCAATCTGGTTCATATTCAGATTTGTGGAAATCAGTGTGGACTTCTTTCTTAATATCCTTTCATTCAGACACAAAAACAACTGTGATGTAGTAAATGAGTTGGCAAGTTCTGTACCAAGGTCATCTATAATAAGCAAATCACAGTCAAAAATATTCTGGTGAGCGGCTATAGCATCCGCATCTTTTTCAAAGACACCTTTACTTAATATATCAAATAATTGGAATGCCGTAAAGTAAATAACGGAATGTCCATTATCTAATAATTCCTTTGCGATACAATTTGACAAAAAAGTTTTTCCGATACCAGTATCTCCATAAAAAAGAAGATTAGAAAAGCTGGTGTCAAATTGTTTAATGAATTCATGACATTTTGCAACAGCAGCCTTTGCAGTTGCAAGGGAGGAATACCCGGTGGTCGGGTTTATTACCTCGTCAGAATAATAATCGAAGGAGAAGGTGGAGAAATTCTCAACTTCTAAAATGTCCTTAATGTTGGACTGGGTATAAATCAAATCAATGGCCTGCTGTTTAAAACAATGGCAGCGGACACCATCAATATATCCAGTGTCCTTGCAGTCGGGACAGACGTATACCGGTTCAAAGTAATTGTCCGGATAGCCTAGTGACTGTAATAAATCTTTTTTTTCTTTGCGGAAAGCAGCAAGCTGGTTCTTTAATTGTGCCAGAGCGTTAGAATCACCATCTAGCAGCCGCTTGGCTGACGCAACGGAGCATTCCGCAATGGAACGGTCAATTTCTAACAGCTTTGGGGAACGGGCATAGGCCTCTTTGGTGCGTTCTTCAAGAATACGCTTTGTTTTTAACTGTCTCGCGTCATATTCGCGAAAAATCTCATCATATTGAGAATTATTTAACGGCATGAAAATTCCTCCTGGAATTATTGAACAGATGTTGTAAGCAGCATTTTTTCAAGCTTGTCATAATCGTAAGAACGCTGTTCGAAATTATTGAACTTGTTCTTAGAGGAAGTCTGCTGGGTAATGACAACAGAAGACTTCTTCTTGGTCTGGAAAGCTGCATCAAGCTTGGTAACATCTTCTAAGCAGGTAACATTTTTATTCTTCCAGTTTGTAAGAATAGAATCTGTATATTCAAAGCTAGGCTGATGGATTGCCTGAATCGTACGCTGACAGGCACTGCTGATTAATTCGGCAGAAAAACCATACTCAGAATTCCATTTTTCAATGAAGGCAGTTTCGGAAGGAACTAAATTACGTCCGGAAATGCCAAGAGCCTTCATAACAGAATAATATAACTGACTGTTAATGCCGGCAGCAAGCTTTGCCTGTTCAATCGTCTTAATCTGGTTTTCAGCCCAGGCAAGGGCAACCTTTTCTATGTAACGGATACTGGTGTGCCCTTTGCTGACACAATATTCTACCAGATATTCAATCAATTCCGGAGAAAATCCAAGACCGTCATACCAATATAGAATGGAATTAACATCAGTTGCAGTGAGTACTCGTCCAAGATAACGCTCGGAGATGAAAAGCAGTTCTGCAACGGCTTCTTCCTCCCGGAAATTCTTGATATCATCTGCACTGTAAGTTTTCTTCTGCGGTTCAGCTGCGGCACTTTCGTTCACAGGAAGTTCATTTGCCAGTGTGGTTTTTGCCGTTGTATCAGTATCTGTGCCGGATGGTTCACCAGAAGTATTATTTCTTGAACGTGTATCAAGAAAACGAATACCGGTTAAATTACTATTTGCATCATATTCCAAATGGAGTAGCTGCATTTTCTCCCAGTAAACAAGGGCACGTTTGATGTCTTTTTCCGTGTGCTCAAATTTATCTGCCAGTGAAGAAATGGAAAAAGCTGCATCAGGTGCACTTAACTGACGTAACAGATATAAATATATTTTAACGAACTCTCCATTGGCATCGGACATATATTCATCTATAAAAATATTCGATACGCTGGTGGCAGCCTGGGAGCTGTCACTATGAAGTGTTATATTTGCCATAAAAAATCCCTCTTTCATTCAAGCACGTCGCGATGTTTCTATCATCATGCCAGAGTCTGTGTTTTCGTTGAAAATACAGGCTCCAACGGACAAATTGTGACGATAAAATTCAGTTCAATGTTTCTAACTGCTCCAAATTATAGCACACGATTTTGAAAAAGAGAAGTCTTAATTCTTGTGCAATCCCAGTAAAATCAAGGGTTTGCGGAAATGTGGATAATGTGGATAAATAGTTTACAAGATTCGGAACAAAATTTATGGAAACTGACGAAAGATAGCGAAATATAAGGGAAGAGGGCAAAATAAAGTTTTTTTGTGGATAATTTTATGTAAACAAAAAAATCCACATTCAAAAGTTGAAGTTTTCCCCAATTTGAATGTGGATAATGTG
>CAYMIS010000071.1:0-18495 GCA_964390485.1 uncultured Roseburia sp.
AGCTTGTCCAATTCATCGACGGAGAAGTCCAGTGGACTGATCAAATGTCGCATACTAATCCTCCTTATATATATGACTTGAAATATTAATAAAAACTTATTTATTTTCAAGCATTTTTACTATCATATAATAATCATTGTCCAATTTCAAGAGCGAAAAAATTTACATTATTCTCAAAAAAAATAGCTTTGTTTTCAGAAATTTCACCTTGCAGAGCGGAGAAAACAGTGATAACATTTTTGCATACGGAAAAGAGTTTGACAGAAAGAAAATAACGATTTTGATGCTGTCGGAAATAGGACAGCAGATGGGGAAAGAGAGGATAAAAGGATGGCAGAAGAAATGATAAATGTGCAGCAGGAGAACGAGGACGAGGTTAAATATTGTGAGAGAAAGCGCTTACTATTTTTTGGACTTCCATGGACATTTACAAAGTATACAATTACACCAAGCACCTTAACAATTGATGAGGGGCTGCTCCGTACAGAAGAGAATGACTGCTATATGTACAAGGTTCAGGATGTGAAGCTGACAACAACTCTGTTAGAGAAAATATTTGGACTGGGAACAATTATCTGTTTTACCGGGGATGTGACAACGCCGGAAATTAAGCTTGTACATATAAAAAAATCAAAAGAAATCAAAAACTATCTGCTTAAGGCATCAGAGGCAGCACGTATTAAACGTCGTACTCTGCATACACAGGATATTAGTGCAGGCAGAGATGAGCTAGAGGAACTGGATGAAATTTAAATATATAATTGTAAATACTGCCAGAAAAGAGGCAGCATATACAGATTGGCAGTTAATATTGCCAAAAAGCAGTTTCTTGTGATGAATTAATGGTCTAATATTTTTTCGAAAATTAGACCGGCACAAAGCCAGAAAGGTGCGTAATCAAGGCGGATAACACCATTTATGTTTAAGGGAGAATTACTATAATCCCAGGGACATAGGTGGTGTTTTTTTAATAGTGTTCCGGTAAGATATTCCATGATGAAAATCCCTACGGAATAGATTCCCCCACGAAGCAGGATAGGAAATTTTTTAATAATTTTATGGATAGGCTTAATAAGAATTGCCATGCCGTAAATTGGAAACATCCAGATGGAGGTTTGTCCAATCAGACGTAAATCTTTTTTTCGAAAAGCACCAATTGAGGTGAAAATAATTTCCATGCACCAGCCGGTAAGTCCACAGATAAGAAATTTTTTTTGCAGCATAAGAATCTCCTTTGGTATGATAGTGGAAGTATAGTTTAGGATTAGGTAAAGATAACGAAAAAGTAATGTTCAAAACTAAAAATAGTTTGCCAGAGTAATCTGTAAGATATGCGTAAAAAACAATGGTAAAATTGTGAAAGTTTTCTGAAAAAAGACGGACAACTTGTAAAAAAAGGATGACTGGAATATAATAAAAAAAGTGTATTCTGTCCCCAGAGATAAAGTGAGAAAACGGGACGAAGGAGCAGTATGCAGTTACTAAGCAGTCTGCTAAAGCAGATTTCATACGAAAGTGTAAGGGGAGACGAGGGAATGGAGATAGCAGATATCTGCTATCATTCAGGAAAAGTAAGAGAGAGCTCCTTATTTATTTGCATAAAAGGACAAAATACAGACGGCCATGATTATGTAGAAGATGCATTAAGAAATGGTGCAAAAGCGGTTGTGATGCAGAATGCGCGAAGAAAGACGGCAGAAATGCTTTGGACAAAATACAGGCTTAATAAGACTGAGGGTCATCCAGAGGAGGGGTTGTGTCTGATTTTGGTAAAGGATACAAGAACCGCATTAGCAGAACTTTCAGCTGCTTTTTTTGATTTTCCGGCAAGAAAGATGCGAATGATTGGAATTACCGGAACAAAAGGAAAGACCACGACTGCTTATATGATACGACAGATGCTAAGAGGTGCAGGATATCGTGTAGGAATGATAGGCACGATTGTAACGGATAATGGATGTGTAGAAAAAGAAGCAATACATACCACGCCGGAGGCCTATGATTTGCAGAAGCTGTTTGCGGAGATGGTGAAAAATGGATGTGACTGCTGTGTGATGGAGGTTTCCTCACAAGGGATTTTAATGCAGCGCACCCAGGGAATTTTTTTTGATATAGGAATCTTTTTAAATATTGAGCCGGACCATATTGGAAAAGGGGAGCATCCGGATTTTGCAAACTATTTGTTCTGCAAGAGTCGTCTGATGCAGCAATGTAAGATTGGGATTGTAAATCAGGATGACAGGCATGTGGAAGCAATTCTAAATGGTCATACCTGCGAGGTAGAAACCTTTGGAATGGAGCATCCTTCGGATGTTATGGCAGAGGAGCTTACCCGCTGCATGAGGGATGGAAGGCTGTTAGAACATTTCAGAATAAAAATTCCGGGGAATTATTTTTACGGGACAATGCGGCTGCCGGGAAGCTTTAATCTCTATAATGTGATGGCTGCAGTAGCAGCGGTAAGACATTTTAGGATTCGGGAAGCCCAGATACAAAACGCACTTTGGAATCTTCGGATACCCGGCCGGATGGAGAATCTTACGGAGGGCAGACCCTTTGCGTTTTTAATTGATTATGCCCATAATGAGATGAGTCTTCGAAATTTATTAGAAACCCTGCGGATGTTTGAGCCGAAGAGACTGATTGTTATTTTTGGCTGTGGTGGTAACCGTTCCCATCTGAGACGTTATCGAATGGGGGAAATAGCTGGAAAATTAGCAGATATGACCATTATTACCTCTGATAATCCAAGATGGGAGGAGCCCCTTGCAATTATCAGGCAGATTGAGGAAGGCATTCAGAAAACCTCAGGAAGTTATGTGGAAATTGCAGATAGAAAAGAAGCCATTCAGTATGCAGCAGAACTGGCTGAGGAAGGGGACATTATTGTTCTGGCAGGAAAAGGACATGAGACTTATCAGGAAATAAAAGGGATACATTATCCCATGAAGGATAGAGAGCTTGTAAAAGAATTATTCCGCTAAATAGTTTTTACAGGCTGCTAAAAGGATGGAGAGCGGGAGTATATTGAGATAGAAATTGACAGACAAATGAGGTGGATAAATGGCACAATATGCGAATATCATCGTTGATATTTCACATGAAAAATTAGATAAAACATTTCAATACCGGATACCGGAGCGTATGCAGGAAAAGTTAGAGCTTGGAATGCAGGTCTATGTGCCCTTCGGAAACAGGCGTTTAAAGGGATATGTTGTGGAAATGACGGATTTGCCGGAATTTGATGTAGATAAGATTAAAGATATTATCGGCATTGTTACGGATAGTATTCCAATTGAAAGTCATCTGATTGCTCTTGCAGGCTGGATGAGGAAAAACTACGGTGCAACCATGAACCATGCATTAAAAACAGTAATTCCCATCAAAAAAAAGACCGGCACAGTGGAGCATAAAACCGTCCGGCTTTGTTTATCGGATTTAGAAGCAAAAAATCAGCTGGCAGAGTTTGAACGAAAGCATCAGACTGCAAGAGTGCGTCTGCTGGAGGCATTGATAAAATCAAAAGAACTGGACTGGTCAGTAATTACTCAGAAATTAAATGTCACAAGTGCTGTAATCCGGGCAATGGAGGAACTTGGAATTGTAACGATTGACAGCGAGAAACAATATCGCAATCCGGTGTCCCATTTGAAGAGTGACGGCTATCAGAAGGTACTAAACGAGGAGCAGCAGGCAGTGGTAGATGCCGTAGAAGCAAACCGCAGGGCAGGAATTGCAAAGACATATTTGATAAAAGGCGTTACCGGAAGCGGCAAAACCGAGGTTTATATGGAATTAATTGCAAAGGTGTTAGCAGAGGGTAAATCGGCAATTGTGTTAATTCCAGAGATTGCATTGACCTTCCAGACGGTAATGCGTTTTTATAACCGTTTTGGGGATAAGGTGTCCATTATGAATTCCAGATTGTCGGCAGGAGAACGCTTTGACCAGTTTGAACGGGCGAAAAAAGGAGAAATTGATATTATGATTGGTCCGAGGTCCGCTCTTTTTACGCCTTTTAGCAATCTGGGACTGATTATTATAGATGAGGAGCACGAGACCAGCTATAAAAGTGAAACGCTGCCACGATATCATGCGAGGGAAACTGCCATTGAGCGGGCGAGAATGTGTAATGCCAGTGTGGTACTAGGTTCTGCAACGCCTTCCATAGAAAGCTATTATAAAGCAGTAAATGGAGAGTACCAGCTGTTAGAATTAAAGCATCGTGTGGCAGAAAAGCCATTGCCGGAATGTGATGTCATAGATTTAAGAACAGAGCTTAAAAGTGGAAATCGTTCAATTCTTAGCAGACGTTTACAAGAATTGATGGAAGACCGTTTAAATAAGAGACAGCAGACCATGCTTTTTATTAACAGAAGAGGCATGGCGGGCTTTGTCTCTTGCAGAGCCTGCGGTCATGTGATAAAATGTCCGCATTGCGATGTTTCTTTAAGTCAGCATAATAATGGCAGAATGGTATGCCATTATTGTGGTTACGAAGAACCGGAAGCAAAGGTTTGTCCGGAATGTGGTTCCAAGTATATTAGTGGATTTAAGGCAGGAACCCAGAAAATCGAAGAAGTGGTAAAAACACGTTTTCCACAGGCAAGAGTACTTCGAATGGATACGGACACAACACGCAACAAAGATGATTATGAAAGGATATTATCTGCCTTTGCCAATCAGGAAGCAGATATTCTGATTGGAACCCAGATGATTGTCAAAGGACATGATTTCCCGAATGTAACATTAGTAGGGGTTCTGGCAGCGGATTTATCCCTTTATGTCAGTGATTATCATGCTTCGGAGAGAACCTTTCAGCTTTTGACCCAGGCAGCAGGAAGAGCCGGCAGAGGAAGTGAGAGAGGGGAAGTCGTCATACAGACCTATCAGCCGGAGCATTACAGCATTGTAACTGCAAAGGCGCAGGATTATGAACGCTTTTATGAACATGAGATGGAATACCGGAAAATGCTTTTGTATCCACCGGTTTATCATATGCTTGTGATTTTATGTGCATCGAAATGGGAGCAGGTGGCATACGATTCTGCAAAGAAGCTGGTAGCAAAAATCGATGAAAGTCAGGCAAAGCGGAAACAGGAACTGGAAATGACCGGAGGCGATTTTAAGAAGGAACGAATTTTTTTGATAGGGCCGGCAGATGCAGCAATTGCAAGAGTAAATGATATTTATAAAAAAGTAATATATTTAAAAGCGAGGGACTATGGAACATTAGTATCCATCAAGGACGAGCTGGAACAGTATATGCGAGATAACACAGAATATAAAAATACCATCGTTCAGTTTGATTTTAATCCGATGAACGGATTTTAAGGAAGGATAAGGAGAAAAGATATGGCACTTAGAACAATCAGAATACAGGGTGATGCTGTATTAACAAAAAAATGTAAAGAAATCACAGAAGTAACACCAAAAATCAAAGAGTTAATTGAAGATATGCTGGATACAATGTATGATGCATGTGGTGTTGGACTTGCTGCACCACAGGTTGGAATTTTAAAAAGAGTGGTAGTAATTGACATCGGAGAAGGTCCGGTAGTTATGATTAATCCGGAAATTATAGAAACCTCCGGTTCCCAGACAGGGGATGAAGGATGCTTAAGTCTTCCGGGAAAAGCTGGTCAGGTAACAAGACCAAATTATGTAAAAGCCCGTGCATTTGATGAAAACATGGAAGAATTTATTATTGAAGGGGAAGAATTAATGGCGAGAGCAATCTGCCATGAATTAGACCACCTTGACGGTCATATGTATACGGAAAAAGTAGAAGGTCAGATTCACGATGTAACCTATGATTTTGATGAGGAAGAATAAACGTATGAAAGTAATATTTATGGGAACGCCGGATTTTGCGGTAGCAACATTAGAAGAAATCGTAAAAGCAGGACATGAGGTGGTGCTTGTTGTTTCACAGCCGGATAAAGCAGTAGGAAGAAGCAAGGCACTAAAATATACACCGGTAAAGGAATGTGCGATTAACCTTGGATTAGAGGTTTATCAGCCGGAGAAAATCCGCGCACAGGAAAGTGTAGAATATCTTTCTAAATATGATGCAGATATTATTATTGTGGTGGCATTTGGACAGATTGTTTCAAAAGAAATTCTGGATATGCCAAAATACGGCTGCGTAAATGTACATGCATCCTTATTGCCAAAATATCGTGGTGCTGCACCAATTCAGTGGGCTGTGATTAATGGAGATAAGGTGACGGGTGTTACCACTCAGCGTATGGCAGAGGGTGTCGACACCGGTGACATCATTATGAAAGAAGAAGTTGTGATTGACGAAGAAGAAACGGGAGGAAGTCTTTTTGACCGCCTTTCTACAGTAGGTGCAAAGCTTTGTGTCAAAACAATGGAAGCTATTGAAAATGGAACAGCAGAATATACAAAGCAGGATGAAAGTCAGGCAACTCATACCGGGAAAATCCATAAGGAACTTGGAAGCATTGACTGGTCAAAGAGTGCAGAAGAAATTGAGTGCCTGATTCGTGGTTTGAATCCATGGCCAAGTGCATATACAAGATTAGGGGATAAAACCTTTAAAATCTGGAAAGCAAAGGTTGTTTCCGATGATATGACAGCATCACCGGGATGTATTGTAAAAGTAACAAAGGATTCCATTGAGGTACAGACAGGAAAAGGAATTCTTTCCCTGTTAGAAATCCAGTTAGAAGGAAAGAAACGTATGACTACGGATGCCTTTTTACGGGGATATCCGATAGAAGAAGGAACCTATTTTAAACGAGGATAAAATTGGATATCCTAATAGAAAGAAGCAAAAGATAACAATGTAAAACTGAATGCAGGAAAGGAAGGGAATCCATATGCCTTATTATTTTTATGGTTTTGATCCAACATATCTGTTAGTACTGATTGGTGCGGTTATCTGTATGATTGCATCCGGCAGGGTAAAATCAACTTACCGTAAGTATTCCGGTTATAGAAGTATGACAGGAATGACCGGGGCGCAGGCAGCACAGCGTATTTTAAACAATGCAGGAATTTATGATGTGACAATCCAGCACATATCAGGAAATCTGACAGATAATTATAACCCAATCAAAAAAACATTAAGTTTATCGGATGCTGTTTATAATTCTACTTCTGTTGCAGCAATTGGAGTTGCTGCCCACGAGTGTGGACATGCCATTCAGCATCAGAAGGGATATGTGCCTTTGAAACTTCGTGCAGCAATTGTACCGGTGGCAAATATCGGTTCTACCATTGCATGGCCATTAATACTGATTGGATTATTTTTCACTACGAATACCGGTTCCTTATTAATTAATTTAGGAATTATCTGTTTTTCTTTTGCAGTAATTTTCCAGCTGGTAACACTTCCGGTGGAATTTAATGCATCAAGAAGAGCCTTGGTGGCATTAGAGGAGCAGGGAATTTTAAATTCTACCGAACTGCCATATACCAAAAAAGTATTGTCAGCAGCAGCATTAACCTATGTTGCCAGTGCGGCAGCAGCGATTTTACAGCTGTTACGTCTGGTAATCCTGTTTGGAGGAAGAAGTCGGGATGACTGATAAAATAAATACAAGAGAACTG
This sequence comes from uncultured Roseburia sp., assembly GCA_964390485.1. Lineage (GTDB taxonomy): Bacteria > Bacillota > Clostridia > Lachnospirales > Lachnospiraceae > Roseburia. The sequence continues at coordinate 7,582 of CAYMIS010000071.1, forward strand.
ATATTGGGAATTTTATTAGAAGTGACAAAAGATGGCAATTACAGCCATCTTGTTCTTCGTTCTGTATTAGAAAAATACCAGTATTTAGATAAACAGGAACGTGCCTTTATTACAAGAGTTTCTGAAGGTACACTCCAGTATATGATTGAGCTGGATTATATTATTAACCAGTTTTCCAAAGTAAAAGTAAATAAAATGAAGCCGGTAATCCGTAATATTTTAAGAATGAGTGTTTATCAGTTAAAATATATGGATTCTGTTCCAGCCTCTGCTGCCTGTAACGAGGCAGTAAAGCTGGCAAGAAAAAAGGGATTTTCTTCCTTAAGTGGATTCGTGAATGGAGTTCTTCGTAATATCAGCAGAGGACTTTCTGATATTGTATACCCGGAGGAAACAAAGCAGCCGGTAGCAGCTCTTTCTATCCGTTATTCCATGCCGGAATGGATTGTAGAACAGTGGATAAAGGATTATGGAATGGAGCGTACCAGACAGATTCTTAGCGCATTTTTACAGGAGGCGCCGGTAACGATTCGTACCAATCTGTTAAAGGTAACACCGGAAGAATTAGAGAAACGGCTAAAAGCAGAAAATGTAACAGTAGAAAAGCTGGTGTTAAAGGAGTATCCACAGCTTGATTATGGTTTCTTAATTTCCGGTTATGATTATCTGAATGCCTTAAAGAGTTTTCAAGAGGGATTGTTTTATGTGCAGGATGTCAGTTCCATGTTAGTGGCAGAGCTGGCAGCACCTAAGACAGCTGACTATATCATAGATGTATGTGCAGCACCGGGAGGAAAGAGTATTCATCTTGCAGAAAAGCTTAAGGGAACCGGACATGTGGAAGCAAGAGACCTGACAGAATATAAAGTCGGGCTGATTCAGGAAAATATTATGCGCCATCAGCTTACGAATATGGAAGCGGTACAGATGGATGCTACCATTTTTAATGAGGCATCTGTGGAAAAGGCAGATATTGTAATTGCGGATTTACCATGTTCCGGGCTTGGTGTTATGCGCAAAAAAACAGACATAAAATATAATACGACACCGGAAAAAGAAAAAGAGCTTGTCGCATTGCAGCGCAGCATATTAAATGCGGTATGGCGTTATGTAAAAACAGGTGGAACTCTTATATATTCCACTTGCACAATGAATAAAATGGAAAATGAAGAAAACGTCGCCTGGTTTGTAAAGGAACACCCGGAGTTTTCTTTGGTGGAAATGCATCAGATTTTCCCGGAGCAGGAGTTTGGGGATGGATTTTTCATTGCAAAGTTAAAACGAGCAGAGAAATAGTCACAGCGTTGTGATATTGGAGATAGTATGGTTAATCAGATAGATATTAAATCATTAAATTTAAAGGAGTTATCAGAACTTGTGGAGCAGCTTGGAGAGAAAAAATTCCGGGCAAAGCAGATATACCAGTGGCTTCATGTGAAACAGGTTTCTTCCTTTGAAGAAATGACAAATATTTCAAAAGCATTTATTGAAAAACTGAATACAAACTGTGTTCTGGTAAATTTAAAACAGGAAGCAGTACAGATTTCAAAGCTGGATGGTACAAGAAAATACCTGTTCCAGTTAGCGGACGGCAATGTCATTGAAAGTGTATTGATGCGTTATAAGCATGGTAATTCTGTCTGTATTTCCTCTCAGGTTGGCTGCCGGATGGGCTGCCGCTTCTGTGCATCTACACTGGATGGGCTGGTAAGAGGACTTACCGCTTCTGAAATGGTTGACCAGATTTATCAGATTGGAAAGGATATTGGAGAACGGATTTCCAATGTTGTGGTAATGGGAACCGGAGAACCAATGGATAATTTTGATAATCTGGTGAAATTTATAGAGCTTTTGACCGATGAAAATGGTTTAAATATCAGTCAGAGAAACCTTACTGTATCCACCTGTGGAATTGTTCCAAAGATGCGGGAATTAGCAGAGAAAAAATTACAGATAACATTGGCATTATCGCTGCATGCTTCCACGCAGGAAAAGCGTTTAAAGCTGATGCCGGTAGCCAATAAATATGAAATACATGAAGTAGTAGATGCCTGTAAATATTATTTTGAACAGACAGGCAGAAGAGTTAGTTTTGAATACAGTCTGGTAGGCGGTGTGAATGATACAGACGAGGATGTAAAGAATCTGTGTACACTGGTAAAGGGGATGAACTGCCATATCAACCTGATTCCGGTAAACCCGATTAAGGAAAGAGACTTTGTGCAGCCGGATACCCAGGTGACTCAGGCATTCAAAAATAAACTTGAAAAAAACGGAATAAATGTTACTATTAGAAGGGAAATGGGCAGAGATATTGATGGTGCCTGTGGACAGCTGCGAAAACGATATATGGGGCAGCAGCAATCGTAGCAGAAAGGTAGGAGTAGGGAAATGAAGACGTTTTCCATGACGGATGTTGGAAGGCGGCGTGAAATGAATCAGGATTATATGTTTACGTCGGAAACGGCAGTGGGAAAGCTACCTAACCTTTTTATTGTAGCAGATGGTATGGGTGGTCATAAGGCAGGGGAATATGCTTCCAAATTCACTGTCGATACAATGGTTGACATCATAGAGAAAACAAAGGATAAGGAGCCGGTGACTGCAATTGGGCGGGCATTAAAAGAGGCAAATCGTTTGTTGTTAAAAGAAGCCCAGACAGATGAGAGTAAGACGGGCATGGGAACCACAGTGGTGGCTGCAACCCTGATGGATAGAACTTTATATGCAGCAAATGTGGGAGACAGCAGGTTATATGTGCTGAATCAGGATACAATTAGGCAGATAACAAGGGATCATTCTCTGATAGAAGAAATGATTCGTTTAGGAGAGATGGATAAGGCAGATGCCAAAGACCATCCGGATAAAAATATTATTACACGAGCGGTTGGAGTGGCTCCTGAGCTTGAAATTGATTTTTTTGAAATTGAAATTAAAAATGGAGATATCATACTTTTATGCACCGATGGTCTGACAAATATGATTGAGGATGAGGATATCAGAAGGATTGTATTAAGCCAGCGTGATATTGTGGAACGGACAGAAAAGTTGATTGAAACAGCAAATGAGAATGGTGGAAAAGATAACATAACAGTTGTTTTATTAGAACCAGATGCTCATACAGGTGCAAAGGAAAGTATATAGACAGGATTCTTTGAATAGAAGACAGACATGGAGGTAAATATGTTGACGACAGGAATGTTTGTTGGAGATCGTTATGAAATAATTGGAAAAGTTGGAACTGGCGGAATGTCAGATGTATATAAAGCGAAAGACCATACCCTTGGTCGTTTTGTTGCCATTAAAGTGTTGAAGGCTGAATTTTCAGAGGATGTGAATTTTGTTACGAAATTCCGTACAGAAGCCCAGTCTGCGGCAGGCTTGGAGCATCCAAATATTGTAAATATTTATGATGTTGGAAGCGAAAGTGAATTTCATTATATTGTAATGGAATATATTGAAGGAATTACATTAAAAACCTACATTGAGAAAAAAGGACAGCTGACTTTTAAAGAGGCGATTAGTATTGCCATTCAGGTGGGACGCGGTATTGAAGCTGCCCATAATAAAAATATTATTCACAGGGATATTAAACCTCAGAATATTATTATTTCTACAGAGGGAAAAGTAAAGGTTACTGATTTTGGTATTGCAAGAGCAGCTACCTCTAATACGATAAATTCAGATGTTATGGGGTCTGTACATTATTCCTCTCCGGAGCAGGCGAGAAATGGTTTTGTGGATGGAAAGAGTGACATCTATTCTCTTGGTATTGTAATGTATGAAATGGTAACAGGAAGAGTACCGTTTGACGGTGATACCACTGTTTCTGTGGCAATTCAGCATTTACAGGAGGAGATGGTTTCTCCTAGTGCTTATGCATCAAACCTTCCAATCAGTATGGAGAAAATTATTTTAAAATGTACCCAGAAGAATCCGGACAGACGATATGAATCTATTTCTTCCCTGTTAGCTGATTTAAGAAAAGCGCTTATCAGCCCGGATGAAGATTTTGTTGTTATGGTTCCTGTTTCCAGAGAGAAAACAAGAATTATTGGCGAGGATGAAGTAAATAAGATTAAACAGCAGACAAACAGCGTATATGTGGATGAAAAGATGCTGGTAAAACATGCAATGAATAATGCTATGGAACCGGAAGAGGATGACAGTGATGATTTTGATGAGGATGAACTGAATCCAAAGATGGATCGTGCAATTATGATTATGGGAATTGCAGCAGGCGTTGTGATTGTAGCACTTATTATTTTTATTGTTGTAACCTTCTTTGGCGGAATTAAATTTGGTGGCAGCAGCACAACACCGGATACCGGTACAAATACACAGGTAAACACAGAAACAACCGCCACAGAGTCAGAGGTAATTGGTGGAATTACGGTACCAAATCTGGCAGGTTATACTTATGATGAAGCAAAAGAGGAATTGAATAAGCTTGGTCTTGGAATCACAAAAGCATCTGAAACAGCAGCTTCTGATGAGTATGAAGAGGGTAAAATTGTAAGTCACTCTCCGGCTGCGAATGAATCAGTTGAAGCGCATACAACAATCACTGTAACTTTAAGCAGCGGTGCCGCTAAACTTGAGATACCAAGCGTAACAGGACAGGAAGAGGAAGCTGCTTATAATACATTAACTCAGGCAGAACTCAGACCAGTGAAGGAGTACGAATACAGTGATACTGTAGAGCAGGGAAAGGTCATTTCCCAGAATCCGGCAGCAGGAAGCATGGCCGCAAAGGGTGACAGTATAACGATTGTAATCAGTCGTGGACCGGAAGAAGTATTACCGGTACAGGTGACAGTACCGGATGTATATACTTATCGTGAGGATGTTGCAAAACAGACATTAACCAATGCCGGTCTGAAAGCAGGTGAATCTAAAACAGAATATAGTGATACAATTGCAGAGGGCTGTGTTATTCGTCAGGATGTGGCAGCAGGTACACAGGTAAACGAAGGAACTGTTGTAAATCTGGTAGTCAGTCTTGGAAAAGAGCCGGAAGCAGTAGTGACAACCACTTATTATATGAAGGCAATTATCAGTCAGCCAGATAATGATAAGGCTGTATCAGCAAATATTTATCTTTATGATGGTTCCGATGGAAATGGCAATGTGTTAGAACAGTGGATTGGACAGTCTATTTCGCTTTTTGGCTCTGAGGGATTAGAGATTCGTAAGTCTGGTCTTCTGATGCCAAGTGGTTCTATTAAAATTGAATGGCTGGATAAGGATGGAAAGGTATTAGGCAATCCACAGATTGCTAATATTGATTTCTTTGAAGAACAGTAAAGGTGAAGCATGCAGGGTAAGATTGTAAAAGGAATTTCCGGATTCTACTACGTTCACGTAGCAGAATCCGGAATTTATGAGTGTAAGGCAAAGGGCGTTTTCCGCAACCAGAATATTAAGCCTTTGGTTGGGGATGATGTAGAAATTGTTATTATTGATGAAAAAGAAAAAAAGGGAAATATTGAGAAAATTCTGCAGCGGAAAAATGAACTTATCCGTCCGGCAGTTGCCAATATTGATTTGGCGCTCATTATTTTTGCAGCAGCAAAACCGCAGCCAAATTTTAATCTGCTGGACCGTTTTTTAGTGATGATGGAATATCAGCAGGTTCCGGTGACTATCTGTTTTAATAAAAGGGATTTAGTCACAGATGAAGAAGTAGAAAAAATGGCTGGGATATATAAAAATTGTGGATATGAGGTACTTTATACAAGTGCAGCAGAAAAGCAGGGAATTGAGGAACTGCGGGCGTTATTAGAGGGAAAAACAACAGCGGTGGCAGGACCTTCCGGTGTTGGAAAATCATCTCTTGTAAACAGTCTCCAGCAGGGAATTCAGATGGAAACTGGAAGTATCAGCAAAAAAATCGAGCGTGGAAAGCATACCACCAGACACTCTGAAATTATACCGATTACAGGTAATACTTATATTATGGACACGCCTGGTTTTAGTACACTTTATATTCCTGGCTTTGAAAAAGAGGATTTGCAGCAGTTTTATCCGGAATTTGCAGAATATGAGCCATATTGCAGATTTAAAGGCTGTAGTCATATCAGTGAGCCGGATTGTGGTATTAAAGATGCATTGGCGCAGGGAAAAATCAGCAGTCTGCGCTATGAAAATTACAAGCTTTTATATGACGAAGTGAAAAATGTGAAAAAGTATTAAAGATATAAAGAATAGATATGCCGCTTCTTATCTGCAGAAGGAAAAATACAAAAGGAAGCGGTATTAACGTGGAGGAAAAAATGAATTGTTTATCACCATCTATATTATCAGCGGATTTTTCAAAGCTGGGTGAGCAGATTGTAAAGTTGGATGAAGCGGGAGCACAGTATGTACATATTGATGTGATGGATGGAAGCTTTGTGCCGAGTATTACTTTTGGAATGCCGGTAATTAAGTCTATCCGTGGCTGCAGTGACCGTATTTTTGATGTGCACTTAATGATTGATGAACCGGTAAGATATATTGATGAGTTTGCAGCGGCAGGAGCAGATTTAATCACAGTTCATGCGGAGGCATGTAAGCATTTAGACAGAACAATTGAAGCCATTAAAGAAAAAGGATTACTTGCCGGGGTGGCGATTAATCCTGCAACACCATTGAGCGCCATTGAATGGGTACTTCCAAAGGTGGATATGGTGTTGATTATGACGGTGAATCCTGGTTTTGGCGGACAGAAGCTGATTCCTTATACCGTAGATAAGGTTCGTGCATTAAAGAAAATGATAGAGAAGGCAGGCTTAAAAACAGACATCGAAGTGGATGGTGGAATCAATACAGAAAATGTCGCAGAAATTATGGATGCCGGAGCTAATATTATCGTTGCAGGAAGTGCGGTATTTAATGGTGATATTGAAGAAAATGTCCGTTGCTTTTTAAATATTTTAAACAGTTAAGTGATTGTGGAAAATGAAAAATGTAGTAATTGTTTCGGGTGGAAAAATAGAAGATTCTTTCGCAACAAAGTGGATAACAGAGCAGAAACCGGATGAAATCATTGCAGTGGATTCCGGAATGGAATATTTTCGCAGGACAGGAAGAAAGCCGGATTTGATACTGGGAGATTTTGATTCCGTCAGCGAAGAGACCTTTGCCTACTTTGAAAAGCAGGAAGGAATTACATGGAAAAGGTTAAATCCTGTGAAGGACGATACAGATACGGAATTTGCTATCCGCTATGCAATAGAAGAGGGAGCAGAGCAGATTGTACTTTTAGGTGCAACAGGAAGCAGATTGGACCATGTATTAGGTAATATCGAACTGTTAGGAATTGGTCTGGAGACCGGAGTGGAGATTTTCTTAGTGGATACACATAATCGTATTCGTATGATAAAATCCGGTATACAGCTAAAAAAAGAAGAGCAGTTTGGTAAATATGTTTCTTTAATACCCTACAGTGGTGAAGTGAAACATTTATATTTAAAAGGTTTTAAATATCCATTAGAGGATGCAGTATTAAAAGGATTTTGTTCCCTTGGGGTGAGCAATGAGATAACTGCTGATGTGGCGGAAATCTCTTTTGAGGAAGGAATATTATTAGTGGTTGAATCCAAGGATTGATGAATAGTTTCATAGGGAGTGGCTGTTTCCAAAATGGAGACAGCGGCTCCCTATGAAATTATTTCGGTTTTTATCGGGGTATTAGCTCTGCTGATATCCTTTGGTAGTTTGTTAATTGCGTTGCTTGCCTTTCTCGACAAGAGAAACAAGCGGAAATAAAAATGCCTATCCTGCCGGCAAACAAGATAGGTGGTGTCCGTAAGGATATTTAACCTAATTCGGGAGCATCCACTTTGGAGTGGGTGCTTTCCTTTTTTGTAAATTTATAATAGCATTATATGTGGGAAAACACAAGTGGGGGTGCAAAAATTGCAATAACCAATTGTAATGCTACAAAAATGTTGAAATATAAGCATTTTATAAATTTACTTTTAAGACTCTTCGTGGTATAGTAGATACTGCTTGTGGGTGCTCTTTTTTACAGAAAGAGAACACTGGTAAAAAATAGCATGTATGACATGATGATAAGAATGTTGTGTGATAAAGTAGGTTTGCCATATTTTTCGATGCACTCTTAGTAGTGTAGGTGGTAAAACCTAAGCATGAAAAGTTTGGTGCATAAATTGGTGCATAACCAAACTACTAAAATCCGCAAACTCTTGACTTTAAAGGCTTTTTAGCAAAGGAGATAGAAAAATGAAATTAGGTATCGTTGGTTTACCAAACGTTGGAAAAAGTACACTTTTTAACTCATTAACAAAAGCAGGTGCAGAATCAGCAAACTATCCATTCTGTACGATTGACCCTAATGTGGGAATCGTAGCAGTACCGGATGAAAGATTAAAATTACTTGGAGATATGTACAATTCCAAGAAAGTAACACCTGCTGTTGTGGAGTTTGTTGACATTGCAGGTCTTGTAAAGGGTGCAAGTAAGGGAGAAGGTCTGGGTAACCAGTTCCTTGCAAACATTCGTGAAGTAGATGCTATCGTACACGTGGTACGCTGCTTTGAGGATACAAACGTTGTTCATGTAGACGGAAATGTAAATCCTGCAAGAGATATCGAAACCATCAATTTAGAATTAGTATTCTCTGATATTGAAATTTTAGAGAGAAGAATCTCTAAGGTTGCAAAACAGGCAAGAATGGATAAAACTTTAGCAAAAGAATTAGAACTTATGGAAGCGTTAAAGGCACATTTAGAGGACGGAAAGCTGGCAAAAGCCTTTGAAGTACCAGAGGATGAGGATGCCCAGAACTGGTTTGCTTCTTACAACCTTTTAACTGCAAAACCGGTTATCTATGCGGCAAACGTAGCAGAGGATGACTTAGCAGACGATGGTGCAGGCAATACAAATGTTGCAGCAGTTCGTGAAATGGCAAAAGAAGAAAATAGCGAAGTATTTGTAATCTGTGCCCAGATTGAACAGGAAATCGCGGAATTAGATGAGGATGAAAAAGCAATGTTCTTAGAGGACCTTGGTTTATCAGAATCCGGTCTTGAGAAATTAATCAAAGCAAGCTACAGCCTGCTTGGTTTAATCAGCTACTTAACAGCCGGAGAGGATGAAACACGTGCATGGACCATCACAAAGGGAACAAAAGCGCCTCAGGCAGCCGGTAAAATCCATTCAGACTTTGAGCGTGGATTTATTCGTGCAGAGGTTGTAAATTATCAGGATTTACTTGACTGCGGAAGTCTTTCAGCAGCAAAGGAAAAGGGTATTGTTGGTCTGGAAGGAAAAGAATATGTGGTTAAAGATGGAGATGTTATTTTATTCCGTTTTAATGTATAAGATATATATGCCACAGACTGTTGTCTGATGGACAGCTTTTATATGGAATTGCGACAGATTATATGCACATATTACAAATAAACGCATATCATTTTACAAGGAATCTTCTTTGGAGAATGATATGCGTTTTTGTGAGTTGGAGCAGAAAGAAGTAATCAATGTCTGTGATTGCAAATGTCTTGGAAATGTACGGGATTTGGAAATTGATGAAAAGAGCGGCTGTATTAAATGCCTGATTGTTCCGGGACCGGGAAAATGGTTGGGCTGTATCTGCAGAGAGTTTGAATTATTTATTCCCTGGTGTAATATCGTTAGAATTGGACCGGATATTATACTTGTGGATATTGATGAAAAAGAAATAAGGCATAAAATTACAAATTGAATGTAAATTTTTTGATGAAAAAACTGTAAAAAATAGACAGAATGAAGTAGACATAAAGCAATATATTATGTTGACATTTGCTAATAGGAAAGATATACTATACAATATGTAGGGTAAAAATGACTTTTTAAAACTAGATTAAGGGGAGCACATATTGTATAGTGGAGGTAATTTATGAAGTGTCCTTTTTGTAACAGTGAAGATACCAGAGTAATTGATTCAAGACCAGCAGATGATAATAATTCGATTCGTCGTCGCAGATTATGTGATATGTGTGGAAAGCGTTTTACGACCTATGAGAAGATTGAGACGATTCCACTGATTGTCATTAAAAAGGACAATAACCGCGAGCAGTATGACCGTTCAAAGATAGAGGCCGGTGTATTGAGAGCCTGCCACAAACGACCAATTTCTGTGAATGAGATTAATCAGCTGGTGGATGCTGTGGAGACAGAAATTTTTAATCGGGAAGAGAAAGAGATTTCAAGTACCATTATTGGTGAAATCGTAATGGACAAGATAAAAAATCTGGATTCTGTTGCCTATGTAAGATTTGCATCGGTTTATCGTGAATTTAAAGATGTGAATACCTTTATGAATGAGTTGAAAAAAATGTTAGAACGCTAGGTGAGTTATAAAACTGGCATTGTTTTTAAAATACCGATAGAAGCTTGGCATTATATATTAAAGTAAGAAACAATGGAGAGAATTGTATGAATATATCTGGAATCCGTACATGTGCGGGATTTTATGATTACAATACTATAAAGCTGAACGAAGTACGCAGCCAGCAGATTAAAGAGGCAAAAGCATCTGAGATGGAGGAGGTATCCTTGAAAGAGCAGTCAACAGATGCTGCTTTAGAGGCAGGCTATGAGGAGCCGGTGAAGCCGTCCGGAGTGGATAAAGGGGCAGAAGAGTTTGCTAAGAATTATCAGCCGGATGCTGTATATGAACTAAAGGGTATTGACAGTGATATTGCAACACTGGATATGGAGAAAGCAATTTCTGATATGAAAAAGGACCAGGTGCTTCAACAGTATCAGTTTTTTGTAAGCGAGAGCATTGCACTGGAAAATGAAAGCTTAAAATCCGTCAGGGAGATGGAGAATTTTTATTTATAAAATAGGAAGAGACTATAGTAATCTGTACCGACCCCCAAAAGTTAGACCCAAAATCTAACGATTGGAGGTCGGTATTTT
>CAYMIS010000072.1:0-18289 GCA_964390485.1 uncultured Roseburia sp.
TTTTTTTCGAAATTTAGGCTACGTCCCTAAATTTCGAAAAAAAGGCTGCGTCCCTGAATTTTAATAAAATTTTCACTTAGAATTTACCGTATCTTTATGTTTATTTGGTATAATAATTATATGAGATAAATACTAAAACACAAATATATCGCCAGAAAAAGGAGCGGGATTTTTACAAATATGAAAAACAGAGTTAATACAGAAGTTGAAATTGAAGAGTATTATACAGAAGAAACCGTAATACAGGTTAATGAGCTTATGCCAATTCCTGCATATGTTAATGACAACATGGTACATATTGCAGATATGAAAGAAGAATTTTCTCACACAATTGATCCTATTCTTCGCATGTACAGTGCAGCTATGAGTGCCATGACTGCCCGCCTTGACATTATCGAAGATGAATTCAGATATCGTAAACTACGCAATCCTATTCACCACATTGATACACGCTTAAAGTCTGCCAGAAGTATTCTTGGCAAACTGGAAAAAAAGGATTTGGACCTAACCTTAAATGCTGCCTGCAATAATATTTATGACATCGCAGGTATCCGTGTTGTCTGTCCATATATTAAAGATGTTTATCTGATTCGTGACCGACTGCTGGCACAGGATGACCTTCATATTATGAATATTAAAGACTATATCAGCGAGCCTAAGGAAAATGGTTACCGCAGTCTTCACATTATTGTACGTGTTCCTGTCTATTTCATGAATAAAAAACAACTGGTTCCTGTTGAATTACAGATTCGAACCCTTGCCATGGACTTATGGGCAAGTCTTGAACACGATATTAAATACAAATCCTTATATAAAGCTGCTTCCTTTGACTTTTCTCCTGAACTTAAGGAATGCAGCCGCCTCATTTACGAAGCCGAAGAAAAGATGGAATTTATGAACCGCATGCTGGAAGAGTAAAACAAAAGTGTGCTTCGCACACTCCGCGTTCCAGTTTCTGATATAGCACAGCTTTTGTTCCAACGCATTTATGCGTTTGTGCGTCAGTTGCGCCTCCAAGGAGACTTTCGTTCCGAAAGTCTCCCAGAGGTTTTTGATTCGAAAGTCTCCCGGAGGCTTTTGATTTAACAAAATTCCATGATATGACATGAATGCTACATCATTTCAGACATGCGCTCCCTGATTTCCACTCCGGTTGGTGTACCGGCAAGACCACCCTTTCCGGTTTCCCGGATATCTTCGTGCATACTCTTTCCAATGCTCCGCATTGCATCAATCACTTCATCCGGTGGAATCCTGCTGATAATTCCAACAGAAGTCATGTCAGCAGAGGTTAGTGCATTGACTGCCCCCATAACATTTCTTTTTACACAAGGTACTTCTACAAGCCCTGCCACCGGGTCACAGGCCAGTCCCAAAAGATTTTTTAATGCCAGTGCCGCTGCATTGGAAATTGCTTCCCCATTTCCACCCAACAGATGTACCACACCGCCTGCCGCCATAGCTGAAGCTGAGCCAATCTCCGCCTGACATCCGCCTGCCGCACCTGCCAAAAAAGCTCTGTGGGCAATCACACCCCCAATTCCGGCTGCCACATATAAAGCCTCTACCATCTTATCCTCTGAATACTGTTTCTCCTCTTGAAGAGAAAGAAATACTGCCGGAACAACACCGCAGGACCCGGCTGTGGGTGCAGCCACAATACGTTTCATACAGGCATTAGATTCCCCTGTTTTTAAGGCTTTTTCCATAACCTTTCCAATAAAGCTGCCGCAAAGAAGCTCATCCGCCTCTCTTGCTATTCTCATTCGCTCGCCTTCGCCGCCCACAAGACCACTGGCTGATTTTAATTCTGCATCATAATTATCATCCGCTTCCTTCATGGCAAGATACATTTTCCGCATCATTTCAAAGGACTCCTCCTCTGAGATTCCCTGCTCCTTACAATCATCCTGCTGTACAATTTTCCAGAATGGTTTCCCCTCTGTTTTTTCTAACTCACATATTTCCTTTAAGGATTTATACATAGATTACTAACCATGCCTTTCTAATAACTTTTGCCGCCAACTTCTCTAGCAGAATTTACAGCCTCTAAATTCCTGTCTCGTTGCAATCTGATGGACTAAAATATGTTACCATCAGGATTCCTTCCATGCGCTCTAACCATTTGAGTGCTTCCCGCGGTACTTCGTCGTCACATTCTATAACCATAATGGAGTTACCGCCCCTTTTTGCACGATACAACTGCATTGCTGCAATATTTACAGCTGTGTGTGCCAGCATGGAGGTAACATCCGTTACCCTTCCCGGCTTATCCACATTGTAAACGATTAACGTTGGGCATTCTCCACTGAACTTTGCCACCAGACCATTCATCTCACATATCTCTATTCGTCCTCCCCCAATTGAAGCTGCCACAATTTCAAGATTTTTTCCGGATTCTCCTATCAGATTCATTTTCACCGAATTTGGATGAACATCCCCTAAGTCAATTCCTTCGATGTGAAAATCCAATCCCTCTTTCTTAGCAATCTCAAAGCTCTCAGGAATTGCCGGGTCATCCACCTGCATACCCAAAAGCCCTGCAATTAAGGCTTTATCTGTACCATGCCCCTTACCAGTCGCCTTAAAAGAGCCATGAAAATAAATATCTGCTTTTTTAATTTTCTCATCTAAAAGTTTCCTGGATACCCTGCCAATTTTTACAGCACCTGCGGTATGGGAACTGGACGGTCCTACCATAACCGGACCAATAATATCAAGTAAATTCATATTTTTCCTCTCAAATCTTCCTGTTATAACCTAATTAACATGATTACAAAATTCTTTTTCCATCATTATATACCCAAATTATAGTCCCCTTTTCCCAGAAAAGCAATCAGACCAGCGCATTACAGCATAGCTTTTTTGGTCCTGCTATGATACACTACTATTATTACTTTTTTGAATAAATATATCCTGTAATTTCTCTTAGAAAGGTATCTATCCATGAAAAAAACAAATGTTTCTGAAGAACTTCATACCCATGATGGCATTCATTACCATAGTCATACGCACTCACAAGAACATGGACATTATCATGCAAATACCAAGGCTGTGTTAAACCGCATGAACCGGGCAATTGGTCATATGGAAGCTGTTCGCACCATGATTGAAGATGGCAGGGATTGTAGTGAAGTTTTAGTTCAAATTGCTGCTGTCCGCTCCGCAATCAACAATATAGGAAAAATTATTTTAGAAGATCATATCAATCATTGTGTTGTTGATGCCATTGAAACAGGAGATGAACAAGTTCTCAAAGACTTAAATGAAGCAATCAAAAAATTTATTAAATAGACATTTTTTGAATCTCTACCTTATATAATAGATTTGGTATTAACCTTACAAAAGAAGGCTTTTTTCCACAAATAGATGGAAAATCCTTCTTTTTTTTCACTTTTTTGGACATACTTTGTTCATTTTTTATTCATATTTGATATAAAACTATCAAATCTTAATTCTTTTTTATCTATCTTTCCAATTGATTTTTAGGCCGATAAGAGATATATTCACATAGTATCGAAAATTTTATTTTTACATACATTTTACTTATGTTGAAGGCAATCATTTATTTGTTGAAAAATATTAAATACTAGATTATGGAGGAACATCATGAGACAGAAATTTGACGCTTTAAAGAAAAAACTGAAACCTGTTACCCAAAAGCTTGAACCTGTTCAGACAGTCGTTAAAAAGTTTCTTGCTAAATTACCGAAAAAGAAACCTCATAGCGAAAAATATTATAAAAGAATTGATTTTCTGAATAAATACTCTTTAGTATTTCACTTTATTTTAGCATGTGCATTAACTTTTATTATTGAAGTTATCTCAAGACATAATGTTGTTTCTGCATTGAATTTTATGGCAGAACATACTCTGGCATATCTTTACAATGCCTTTATTGTTTTTGCCTCATTATCTCTTGTTTACTTATTCCGACTTAGAGCACAGATGCGATTATTAATCAGCGGTTTCTGGCTTTTCCTCGGTACCATCAATGGATGTGTCCTTTCTAACCGTGTCACTCCTTTTGGCTATACCGATTTAAAATGTATTCCGGACTTATTTGCCATGCAGAATACTTCTTATTTCACAAAGGAAGAAGCTACTGTCGTTGTGTGCATTGTCGCAATATTCATTACTTTTTTAGTACTTTTCTTTATAAAAGGACCTAGATATCAGGGCAAACGCTATAAAGTATTTGGACCAGTCTGGATTGCTGCTTTACTGTTAGTAGGTCTTCCAATCACAACACAGGCTGCACAGAACTCAAATATTATTGCCTCTTATTTTGCAAATATTGCTCAGGGATATGCTGATTACGGTTTTGTATATGGTTTCTCATCCAGCGTTGTAGGCGTAGGTATGGACGAACCGGAAGATTATTCAGAAGAAACGATTGAAGCTATTAATACATTAGTAGATTCTGCCAGCGAAGAAACTACTGTAACAGCAGAAAATGCTCCTAATATTATCTGTATTTTATTAGAGTCCTTCTGCGACCCGGAAGAAATTAAGTTCCTGGAATTATCTAAGGATGCGGTTCCAACTTTCCACTTTTTAGAGGAAAACTTCTCTACCGGTTATCTTACCGTTCCGGTTGTAGGAGCAGGTACTGCTAATACAGAATTTGAAATTTTAACAGGTATGAACATGCAGTATTTCGGTACTGGCGAATATCCTTATAAAACTATTTTAAAACAGACAGACTGTGAAAGTATTGCCTCTAATCTGTCAAAGCTTGGTTACGGAACTCATGTAGTACATAACAATACTGCAACTTTCTATAGTCGTAATAATGCTTTTTCCATGATGGGATTTGATACTTTTACAAGTAAAGAATTAATGAACATTACAGAGCTTACTCCTCTTGGAAGCTGGGCAACAGATGACATTCTGGTTGACGAAACAATTAAAGCTTTGGATTATACAGAAAATCAATCTGACTTTGTTTACACAATTACCGTTGGTGCCCACGGTGATTATCCAACGGAAAAGATTATCGAGAATCCGGAAATTGTTGTCAGCGGTGCCGCTGATGAAGCTTCCAATAACCAGTGGGAATATTATATTAACATGCTGTACGAGGTTGACCAGTTTATCAGTGACTTAATTAACGAAGTAAGCAAACGCGATGAAGACACCATTATTGTTATGTTTGGTGACCACCTTCCAACTATGGGACTTACCAATGAAGATATGATGTCCGGTGATATTTTTAAAACTAACTATGTTACCTGGAATAATATGAATCTTCCAAAGGAAGATGCTGATATTACAGCTTACCAGCTTTTAGCACAGATTACCGGTCAGGTTGGCATTCATGAAGGAACTATCTTTGGTTATAGCCAGACGCAGGCTGATTCTGCAACTTATCAGTCCGGTCTTGAAAATCTCCAGTACGATTTACTCTACGGAGAGAGATACTCTTATCATGGTGAAGACCTTTACCCTGCAACAGACATCATCATGGATGTTGAAGATGTATCTATTTCTTCACTTTATAAAAATAACATTAACAATAAATTAACAGTACATGGTTCTAACTTTACAAAGAATACAAAAATCTTTGTAAATGGTGAGAAAGTATCTACTTCCTATTTATCTTCTACCATTCTTACTACACCGCTTAAAAACGTAAAGGATGGGGATGTTATTACTGTTAGTGTAACTGGTTCAAAGGGTATCATCTTAAGAGACGGCAACAGCGAAATAACTTATAATGACCCGGATGTGGTTGATACTGAAACAGAAGAACCTACCGAAAGCAGCACTGCTTCCACGGAAATAAGTACACAGACAACGGAAAACAGTTCTGAGAATATTAACTCTGACAGCAGCTTAGATAATAATACAAATACAGACTTAGAAAACAACTCAAACAATGCAGAAAATGCAAATTAAAAAATCCCTCTCCGGTAAACAAGTTATTCTTGTCTGCCGGAGGGGGATTTTTATGCCTCTAAAAGTCACTCACGGGAATTCCCCACCGATTGTTGCATCGCTGTTTCCTGCCATTTTCCAGAATAATACCGGATAGCCCCTACTAAAGTTGCGCAGCACCAGGTCAATGGCGAAACCCACCATAAACCATAATAGCCAAACAAGGCTGTGAACAGAAATGTAAAACCGATTCGTGTAACAATTTCACTAACCCCCATCAGAACGGTTACTTTTACATCTCCTGCTGAACGGAGGATATTATGATAAACTACCAAAAAACCTCCTATCATGAAAAAGAAACTGAAAATACGCATGTATTCCACGCCATAGCAAATTGCTTCCGTTGTCTTGGTAAAGGCTCTCATAATCGGCTCAGCAAAAATCCAGATTGCCGGACAAAAGATTCCATAACACGCCAGGTTCATCAGATAGGCGCATTTGACACCCTTCTTTACCCTGTCAAAATTCCTTGCTCCCACATTCTGGCTGGCAAAAGTTCCTAAAGAAGTACCAATGGCTTCTGCCATCTGCCATCCGAGCCCCTCTACTTTCATGCAGACACCATAGGCAACTACCATTGCTGTTCCATAGGTATTGACCATTCCCTGTAATGTCATGTCAGAAATCGAGATAATACTCATCTGCAATCCGGTAGGAATTCCATAGACAAGAATCTGCTTTGCAATCTCACGATTCATTTTCATTTTTTCTCTTGTCAGTCTTAATACCGGAAGTATTTTCCATGCATAAAGCAGACAAAGTACCCCGGATATTACCTGTGCCAGCACCGTTGCAATCGCTGCTCCGGCAACTCCCAACGGAATCCACACAACAAATGCAATATCTAAAATTACATTCAAAACACTTGAAATAATTAAAAAAACAAGGGGAACTACAGAATTCCCCAGAGAACGCAGCACCGCAGAAATCCAGTTATAAAGCATAGTCGCAAAGGAACCTGCGAAAATAATCATCAGATAAACCGATGCGTCCGAAAGTAATTCATCCGAGGTCTGTAATGCCATTAACAAAGGTTTTGCACCGAGTACCCCAAAAAATGTAATGACAGCAACTGCACCAATTGCTACATAAACCGATGTGGCAAAGGTTTCTGTCACCTTCTCCTTTTCTCCCGCACCATAATACTGCCCGATTACTACACTCACACCGGTTGTCAGTCCCATCATTAGGGATTGTAGCAGATACATGGCAGAACCTGCTATGCTGACTGCCCCCAGTGCCACGTCTCCTAAAAATCGGCCAACTACATAGGCATCTGCGAAATTGTAAATTCTCTGACACAGCATCCCCAGTAATACCGGCAGGGCAAAACGAACAATCTTTGATAAAATCGGTCCCCGGGTCATATCTACCGTTTTTTCATTCATAAAAACCCTCCTCTTCTCCTGTCAAAAACGGGCTTTCATTCATTTATCCTCTACTTCTTTAGCTTAATACATCTGCTTAATCTACAAATGGACGGTCAATTTTAATCGCAACAAAATAACTCTCACCAATTTGTCCCCATACAAGCTTTTGAATCTCTTCTATCACTTCTTCGTCCTTCAGCCGGAATTTATAAGGCACGACTACATCAAAAATGAGATTCGTATGTGTCGGACCTGTCACCATTCGAAAATCATGAAGAGTTAATTCCGCATCTATTTCTGTAAGAAGGGATGTTACCGTGACTTTTAATTCTTTCAGATGCTCATTTGTAGTTACCACCGGGTCCATATGAATCGTTGCATCACAGCCTAGTTTCATGCGAAGTTCCGTCTCTATAATGTCTATTGCATCATGAATCTCTAACATGTCAGACTCTGCCGGCACCTCTGCGTGAAGGGATATCATCTGTCGTCCCGGACCATAATCATGCACAATTAAATCATGTATTCCACATACTTCTTCATGAGCCATTACAATTTGCTCAATTTTCTCGACAAATTCGTGATCTGCTTTTTTCCCTAATAATGGGTCCAAAGTGTCCTTTGCTGCTGAATATCCTGCATATAAAATTAAAAGTCCTACCAGTACACCACAATAGCCGTCAATCTTAAGCCCGGTAAAATGAGATACCACAGTGGCAAGAAGCACAACGGTGGTTGCTGCTGTATCGCTTAAACTATCTGTGGCAGTTGCCCGCATTGCTGCGGAATCTATTTTCTTGCCGATAGAACGGTTGTAAAACGCCATATAAAGCTTTACAAGAATCGATACCAATAAAATTCCTACAATAAGAATAGAAAACTCTGTTTCTTCCGGATGAAGAATCTTATCAATGGAATCACGGATTAATTCATATGCCATAACAACTATTACTGCCGCAACCACCAGCCCGGAAATATATTCCATTCGGCCATGACCAAAGGGATGATCCTTATCCGGTTTCTGTCCCGCCAGTTTAAAACCAATCAGTGTTACCACCGACGAACCTGCATCCGACAAATTATTAATGGCATCCGCAGTAATAGATATGGAATTACTGATTGTCCCGGCAGCAAATTTCCCTATAAAAAGCAGTACATTCAGAAAAATCCCAACTGCGCCGCATAACATTCCATATGCCTGGCGCATAACATCTTTTTCCTCCGTGTCTTTGATAAAAAATTTTGCAAGAATTGTTACCATAACTTTTCCGCCTTTCCTAGCTTTTTCTTTTGTATATAGATGACACCCTGCTTTCGCAAGGTGTCATAAGCCTGTATCTAAACAAGCAGATTATTCTAATTTTCCAAACTGATTCAACGGCCAGTAGGTAAAAACCGCCTCTCCTAAAATATTATCCTTCTCCAGATAGGTATTCGTCCAGTATCTGGCATCCCAGGAGTTATTTCTGTTATCACCTAACACAAAATAGCACCCCTCCGGCACTTCAAAGGTATATGGTCCGTTTGATTCTGTCCATTCTTCTTTCAGATAAACTTCCTCTAATGGCTTGGTTGAACCATCAATATAAATCTTAGCATTTTCAATTGTTACTGTCTCTCCCGGAAGTCCGATAACTCGTTTTACATAAGTCTCTTCCTCATTATCCGGATATTTGAAAATAACAATATCTCCACGCTCCGGCTCAGAATTAATATAGGCCAGTCTGTTTCCAATCAAACGATTCCCCGGCATTATTGTATTCTCCATAGAACCGGTTGGAACATTTGCATTAATTATCAGGTAATTCTTAATCAGTAAAGCTGCTATAATTGCTACTGCAAAATAAAGCACCCAGCTGATGATTTCCCGCAGTGTCGAAGGCTTTTCTTCTGCTGCCTGTCCCATTTTATTTTCAACAACCTCCTGCTCTGCCATATCTTCACTCCATTCTGTCTCATCTTTGTTAAAATCAATCAGCATTCCTATTCATTTCCTTCCCATTTATTGCCTTTCTCCATTTTATCACATCCTGCCTTTAATTTAAACAAAACAAATCCTTAATTTTGTAAATCTGTAATATTATTCTACAAATTTTCTAAATTAAGGATTCTGGTACAGTTATGATGCAAAAGAGCCGGGTTATGGCTTACCATAAGAAGTCCAATACCGCGGGTTTGCAATTCTTCTAAAAGAAAGCTCCAAATCTGACTTTGGGTGATAAGGTCAAGCATTGTACTGATTTCGTCTGCAATCAGAAATTCTGTGCCTTCTCCCAAGGCTCTCGCAATACAAAAACGCTGCAGTTCTCCTCCGGAAAGTTCCTGGGGATAGCGGTTACACCAGTCTTCTTCAATTCCAAGCCCTTTTATAATACGGTCGTTAATCTGATTTCCTTCTTTTAGTACCTGCCCCATTTTTACCCGGGGATTTACTGCCTGCTCCGGATGCTGCCAAATCATCTGTACCGGACAATATCCGCGTTTTGGCAATGCTTTTCCATCCAGAAGTATTTGCCCGGATGTCGGTTTTCGATAACCGGCTAACAACTGGCAAAGAGTTGTTTTTCCGAAACCACTAGGGGCTGCGATACCAACACGCTCCCTATTTTCCAGCGTAAAAGAAAGGTTCTTTAATACCGGACTTTTTGCTCCCGGATAACAATAGGAAAGCTCTTTTGCTTCAAGCTTCATCAAATTCTGCCTCCTCTCCAATATAACGAATGCATCGCACTTTTCCACCACGAACTTCCTGTACGAGCAGGTTTCCACTGCATTTATCCACATAATATGGGCAGCGTGGACCAAAAGGACACCCCTTAGGCATCTCTTTTACATAAGGCTGTATTCCGGCAGCTGCTTCAAAACCATGCTCCGGCATCGCCCGGTATAATGCCCTGGTATAGGGATGACGCAGGGTTTTCTCTGACCTAAAATCTCCTGCCAATGCCTCTTCCACAGTTATCCCCGCATAAAAAACCACAATGCGGTCTGCCACCTCTAATGCCAGTTCCAAATCATGAGTAATTAAAAGCACCCCATTTCCTTCATCCGCAAAGTTTCGGAAATCTTCCATTGCTTTTTTCGCAAGAGAAAGTTCCATGCCCGGTGTTGGCTCATCGGCAATAATAAGTCTTGGATGATTTAAAAGAGCAGTCATAAGCAGCACCCTTCTTGCCATTCCCCCGGACAATTCAAAGGGATACCGCTTTTCAATCTTCTGATTTAAACCATATCTTTCTTCTAAGCTGCGCATTTCTGCTATGATTTCCTTATCCTTTTTCCCATTTGTAAGCTGCTTTCCAATTTTCATCAAGGGGTCAAGGTAATTTACACTTTGAGGCACTAAAGAAATCTCATGCCCCCGAAGTTTTTCTATTTTGTTTCTATCAAGTAATTCTCCTTCAAAATAGAGCCTTCCCTGTGCAAAGGCATTTTCCGGAAGAAGACCGAGTACTGTATGGGCAAGAATACTTTTTCCAGAACCACTGCTGCCCACAACTGCCACAATTTCACCTTCCCGTACGGTAACGTTTAAATCGGAAATAACCGGAAGTTCTATTTTATTGGAAGACTGATTATCGTATTGGGTAAAAGAAACCGTAAGATTTCTAATATCCAGTATTTCTTTTTTATTCATGTCTGTTATCCTGATTTTCTTTCTATAGGCTTATCTGATAGCGATTTATTTATGGGCACTTGCCGGTGTCAAAAGACTTTTTAACCCGTTTCCAATCCGGTCAAACAGCATGACTGTAAGTACCAGTGACAGTCCCGGAAATAATGCCAGCCACCATTTTCCGGTGCTTAAATAGGACATACTCTCTGATAAAATCATACCAATTGCCGGCTTTTCCGGTGAAAGTCCAAAGCCAAGAAAAGTAACTCCTGCCTCATGCAGAATTGCATGAGGAAAAAGCAATATCAAACCTGTCAAAAACTGGGGAAACAATTGGGGAAACATATGCCTTCTGACAATATACCAGTTGCTTTTTCCAAGCTGTCTGGCAATTCCAATATAAACTGCCTCTTTCATCTGCAAAATTTCTCCCCGCAGAACCCGGCATAAAGAAGGCCAATGGGTCACTGCCACACCAATGGTCACTCCCCAAAAGCCCTTTCCTAAAGCATATGAAATCAACACCAGAAGTACGATATGGGGAACCCCTAATAATAAATCTATCAGCCATGTAACAACTGCATCTGCTGTTTTCCCAAGAGATGCCACCGCTGCCAATACTAATGCAATTACTGCACTGACTGCTGAGGCAAAAATTCCAATGAAAATACTGCCGGAAAGTCCTTTTAAGGTTCTTGCAAGCATATTCCGCCCCATCCAGTCTGTACCAAACAGATAGGGAATACCCGGAGGAAGATTTTTTCTGGAAAAGTCCGTCTGTACTGCCATTTCTCCCATAAAAAATCCCACAATCAAAACCAATGTCAAAATAGCCGCCGCAATGATTATTAAAAGCTTTATTCTTTTTTTCTGATTCATTTCCTTGTCCACAAAGCCTGCGGAAAGTGTCACTTGTTTATCCATGACTTCTTCCTCTCCTTATCTGCGGGTCAATAATTCCATATAATATATTTGCAATCAGATTCCCCAGAAATACCAGAGCTGTACTGATGATTACAATTGCCAGCAATAAAGATACATCACTGCCAAGACCTGCATCCACTGCTGCCTGTCCTAATCCTGGATAGGAAAATACCTGCTCTACCAGCACAGAGCCGCCAAATATTTCGCTGATGGAACCAAATTGTAATGTAATTGCCGGCAATAAAAGATTACGCAATGCATGACGTTTTATGATACTGCTATTTTTTTCTCCTCTTGCCTTAGCAAAAAGTACATACTCACTTTCCATAATCGTAATCATTTTTTCCCTGGTATGAAGTGCAATATTAGCAATCCCGGTAAGACTCAAGGTAAGGGCAGGAAGAATTAAATGACGGATTTTATCAGCCATTCCTACCTCTTCTGCCAGCATCCCTACCGGAAGATTCATTCCAAAGGGAAGCCATCCCAGCCACACCG
Organism: uncultured Roseburia sp.; assembly: GCA_964390485.1. Lineage (GTDB taxonomy): Bacteria > Bacillota > Clostridia > Lachnospirales > Lachnospiraceae > Roseburia. Next base: position 12,349 of record CAYMIS010000072.1, read on the forward strand.
CAAAAATCATCAAAAGTAGCAGTGCAATCCAAAAAGCCGGCGTACTGGCAAGGGTTAATGCATAGCCCTTTATCAGCTTATCCGGCAGCTTATCTTTATAATATCCCGCTGTAATTCCCAATAATAATCCCATTACACCGGAAAAAATCCACGCAGTAATCATTAGCAGCATGGAATTCTGAAATTTCTCAGCCACAACCTCAGTTACCGGCTGATTATATTTTAATGAAATACCCATATCTCCATGCAAAAAATCTCCTGCCCAGTTCAGATAGCGTTCTACTGGCGGTACATCCTTCCCCCAGTAAGCTTCCATCCGGGCTTTTTTTTCCGGTGTCATGCGAAGATATGCGGTTGTTCCCATATTTGCCTGCACCGGGTCAATGGGAGACGCTGACACCAATGCAAAAGCTGCAATGCTGACACCGATAAGCAATGATATGGCTTTTATCACGTTCTTTATCAGAAAACTTATATATTGTTTCATGCTTTTTCCTTGTATAATTGCAATTTAAAAATTCTTTTATTTCTAATTAGGAATAATTTATAGTTCAATATTTTCTTCATAATTTCTAATCAAAAAAACTCTACCAGCTCCACTGGTCTACATTGTTTACCAGTGACCAGCCATGTCCATGGGGATGAAGTTTCTGCTCTGCTACCTGCAGCCCCTCTCTGACAAAATACAAATGGTCAACGTTTACAAGCCACACCCAAAGTGCTTCTTCCTCTGCTGCCACCTCAATCTGTGCCTCCTGCCAAAGTTCATAGGACTTCTCCATATCAGTTGCTGCTAAAGCTGCGTCCAGGGCTGCATCTGTTTTTTCACTGCTGTATCCGCTAAAGTTACAAGAACCATTCGTGTAATACAGCTGATAATTTTCTATTGGGGAATTAGAGCCCCAGCCCCAGATAATCGGGTCTGAATACATTTTTTCATAAAGTTCATCCCAGCTTCCAAGTCCTTCATAGTTGACCCGGATTCCGATTTCCTTCATCTGATTGGAAAACTCTGCGGTCAATGCCTGTCGTACAAAATCAGAGGCTGAGTAATAGACTGTAAATTCTGCCTTTATGCCATCTTTTTCCAAAATGTCATCACCATCTGCATCTTCCCAGCCATCCTCTGCTAAAATTGCCCTTGCCATTTCCACGTCATAAGGCACAATTACCGCTTCGTTCGACCAGGGCATATTATCAGAAACACTATAAGCTGCCTGTCCGTAACCGTTTAACACATAATCTACCAAAGCCTGACGATTAACGGCATAATTCATTGCCTGACGAATTGCCTTGTTGGAGGTTACTTCATTTCCGGCTTCATAAGTAATCTCTCCATCCCTTTTTTCACTTCCTTCCGGCATAACCGGAAGGGATATTCCCCGGGAATCTACCGATTTACAGTATAATAATTCATAGCCTGAAATTTTTTCCTCGCTATAAATGGCAGAGGTATATGCAATATCCACCTGACCGGATTTTACTGCCGCTAATGCAGTATCTTCTTCCATAAAAAGTATAATGACTTTCTTCATTCTTACTTTTTCTCCATAATAATCCGGATTAGCTTCTAAAATTACCTGCTGACCTTTCTCCCACTGCGTCAGCATATATCGTCCGGAACCTATTGGATTATCCCCATAAGTGGAACTATCATAGCAGTGCTCTGGCACAATTCCAAATACCGCCAAGGTATACAAAAAGGCATTGTATGGTTTTGCCATATGAAATATGACTGTTTTCTCATCCGCTGCCTCCACACTTTTTACCATACTCAAATCTGCCTCTGAGTTCTCTGTCTGCATTGCCGTTGTAAAGGTAAAAGCCACATCCTCCGCCGTCAGTGCTTCTCCATCGGTAAATTTCACGTCTTCACGGATGGTAAAGGTCCAGGTCATACCATCCTCACTTACAAAATATTCCGTCGCAAGGTCATTTTCAAATTCCATATCTGCATTTGTCCGAATTAATGTGGACTGAATCAATGGCTCATGACAATGCTCGCCACAGCCCCAGCTGATACAGGGATTAAACCCAGTTGCCGGCTCTGAAGTTTTTCCCATTGCCACCACTACGGTGTCTTCCTTCTGTGCTGTCTCAGACTGCCGCATTTCTGTCTGATTGTTATCCCCTTCTTTTGCCGCTGCGCCACAGCCTGCCAAAGTCCCGGTTATCATAAATAATATGGTTATACATGCTATTAATTTCTTTCTCATGTGTGTCCTCTCTTTGCTTTTTATCCACAATTCCATGAAAGAATAGCATGGGTTTTCCACAACACACAAGCCCCCATGGGGGATAATTCATGGGTCTTGTGGTTCTTTTTTGGCAACCAAGATGTGAAGGGGGTATCTGGTGCTTAAAATGTATAGGTATCTAATAGAAAGCTTCGTAAAATATCACTTCCCGCCGGTAAATTCAAGAGTTCCATAGGAATCAAATAACCATACGCGGGAATTTCATAATAAAACCACTCCAGTAAAAGTTCATCTGTTTCAGCAATTGCTAAAAACTTTGCATATGTCCAGATGTCCTCCGGAATTTCCGGCACCGATGCTTTCTTCCATCCAGTGTACTTCGCTATTTCTGCTGTCTGTTTCTCCCATAGGCTTCTGTTCTCATGAAACTGCTTCGCTATTTTTTGCAATTTTTCCCTCGTATACCATTCTCTTTGAAATAAAAATTGCACTGACGGCAGATTCATTTCCAGCAGGGTATCAATCTGTTTTAGCAGCCTCTGAACGGATGTTGTCTCCTTTGCCATCCTGTCAATATCTTCATCTCTGATACGAAAAGCTTCCATGCCTTTTTCCTTATGAAAAATACTTTTCCAATCTTCCTGCAAATATCCGGTTAGCTCATCAATTCCATCATATTCCGCCTCAATGCAAATTTTCAAATTTTTCTCCATTAGAGACGTGTAGTGGAAAAACATCGAATATTCCTTTGAAACTTTATGCAATAATTTATTCAACTCTATCAAAAGGTTATATAATTCATCACACTGTCGGCGTGATAAGGTTATCTTCTTCAATATTGTTTTTCTCTTTCTTTGCGATTAAATGGTGCATGTAATCTGTCTACGTTTTCGTAATGGGATGCTATGAATTACTCTGTTGTAAGCGGAAATTCCTGCTCCCGGATTTCTTGCTATGTACATTCTTTCCACTCTCCTTTTTATTCGCTCTTGTGAGAATAACGCTTCACATAGCATATCCCACAAATGTTAACACCTAATAAGCAATTCCCAACACTTCCCATTTCTTTAATTTCAAATCCAAACTTAAATAGCGGTCTCTTCTCATATAAAGGTTCGCGTTAATATCTTCTCCCACAACCTTTAATATCTTATCATCAATGCTTTCTATGCGATACAAGCCATAACCAGCTGGTGCAGCTGCATATTTTTCTATAACATCCGTCTCTTTTTTATATCTATAAACAGCTCTTTCATCTCCTGCCAGCAAATATATGTTTTCATTCCTATCCACAACATTGTCCCAGATTTTAGCTGACAAAATCTTATGTACCTCGTCCTGTCTGTACACAATTAATTCTGTACCACCCAAAACATAAGAAAAGAACTTTGTTCCGTCAGCTTTAAGAGTGATTCTTTCATGCTTGTCCGCTTCCTGTCTTAAAATAGTGACATTACGCTCTGTACACATAGCGCATACAATATTTTTCTCTTGGAAACAATATTCATTGCCTGCTGTATCTTTCCATTTTACCTGTAAGGAATGATAGGTCAGGGTTTTTTTATCTAGTGTCATACTTTTCCTCTTTTATTAGCACAGATTTTTATATTGTTGTATATCGCTTCATTTGCTCCCAAAAGTATTCACATGCTTCTGTTTCTGTCTCGAATTCTTTCAAGGAGGATTTCCGTCCTTTTTCGCTATAATAAACCTGCCACACATCTTCTTTTGTTATGCATAATTGCTCATTAGGTAGTCCTCCATTCATAATAGAATATGAATCTTTTGGAATACCAAATTTATTTAATTTGTTCTTCAATTCTAATATTGTCATTGTACTTTTCCATACATATTTTTTCTATAATAGTCATTAACATCACAAACTGCTTCTTGCAATTCCTTCGAATCTCCATGGTCTAACATTTTGACAACACTTAAATACACATTATCCGTTCTTAGGCGTTTTTCCTGATACACAATTTTTACTTTTTCTAAGTAAATAATCATTTTTTCATACCTATCAAAAAAAATAGCCTTTGAAGCATCCTGAGATTCTTTCTTAATAATATACAATGCATTATCAATTAATCTGATAAATTCCATTTTTCGCCTCGATTAAGTTCTATATTATTACATTATAATTGTTTATATAACGCAAAAAAATCCATCCTTGAAAGAACAATTTCCTTTTTTTCTTGACTGTAATAATCTTCAAGTAACATTAAAAAATGCTCACATTCCTCTAAAGCAACTTCTTTTACATATTCTCCCCGGGCAATCATTGTAAAATTATCTGTTTTTACAAATTCATCCGACATAGAAAACTTCCATAAGCAGATTTTTTCATTTTCTTCCATATAATCGAATTCATATCGTTCCCCATTCCAGACAGTATAATACTTTACTGTATATAGCGATTCTAATTCATTTTTATGAAGACTTTTATAACTTATAATTCCCTTTCTGTCTTCTCTATATTGAAATCCGTCTTTTTTTCCTTTAATAAAAATCTCTATCTCTTCACCTTTTTTATCAACGTTATATAATTCACCTTTGTATTGGGCAATTAGCATCTTAATTTCCTTTCATCAACCTTTTAAAGTCTAAAAGACAATAAAAACAAGTATTATGCTTTCTCTAGTATATCCTTGTCACATTCTCATAATATGATGCTATAAATTCATCTGCTGTAAGTTCAAACTGCTGTTCTTTGATTGACTGACCATTCATATACCATATTTTAAGTAACGTAAATCCCTCACACTCTTCCATTGGCACAATTTTATACTGTTCGCCTCTGTCAATCTCAATAAAATTATTCTCTTCCGTAAAAGCATCATATCTTGTTGTATAAAGCATTAATTCCTTTGTTTTCTCATTATAAATCGGATGAAATTTCTGTTTTTTCCATGTTACGGTATAATGAACTGTATATATTTCATCCAATTCATTTTCTTGAACTGTCTTATAACTTATGATATCTGGATGCCCTTGCTTATGCTGAAAGCCATTTTCTTTTCCTCTAATATAAATTTCTATACCAGCATTGCCGCTTTTGGCATTATAGGTTTTACCTCGATATTTTGCTATACTCATCTTTATCTCCTTCAATTTCTTCAGAACCTGATTCAGTGAATATTTCTTATTTTCAAACGCCCTAATTATTAAGAGATAATCTTTATACCATACTTACTTATGTAATAATTATTAAAATTTTCAATTGCTTTGTTAATCATTTTATCAAAATTCATATTACCTGTCCTTATTTAACATTTCTTGTACGTGCAATGATTCAAGGTTTTTCATAATCTATACCATCTTTTCTTTTGTATTCTCGTACAACTGTAAATTCCGAACACTCTCTTATATCTACAATTTTACTACAGAAACATTTATCATCTTGTACCCAGTCACTAGAACGGCTTATCCCATTCAAGTAAATCCCAACTTCATTTTTCCCGATGTCAAATGCACGATAAAGTGGTGCATATTCACTCACTTGCCATCTGGTTTGTCCTCTCGTTCTTGTTTTACTCCTATTTACATATGTTACATAAAACTTGACATCAAATATACTCTCTATCTCATTTAGCACTTCTGACATATTCCTTATGTAGTCATCTGATGATTGTTCAAAATTTTCCAACCTTTTTTCTTTTAGATGAGTTCCCAATAGTTTTTGAGTTCCCTGACAAAATATGTAATATATATTATTTTTGTATATGGCATACATCCTTTATTTC
>CAYMIS010000073.1:0-17790 GCA_964390485.1 uncultured Roseburia sp.
GCAAAAATCGGTTTTAATCCTGCCGCTGCCAGCCCTGCTGCAAAGGTTACTGCATGTTCTTCCGCAATTCCCACATCAAAAAAACGGTCCGGGAACATATTACGGAAACGCTTTAATCCGGTTCCATCCGCCATAGCCGCTGTAATTGCTACTACTTTATCATCCCGGTCTCCTAATTTTCTCATTACCGTGGAAAAAATATCTGTATAGTTTGCCTTTAATCTCGGATTTTTCGGAAGCCCTGTCTCTATTTCAAAAGGCTCTGCCCCATGAAATCTTGCCGGATGACGCTCTGCCGGTGCATAACCGGAACCCTTGTGAGTCATTACATGCACAATTACCGGTCCATCAATATTCGAAGCCTCTTTCAATGCCTTCTCTATGCCTTGCAAATCATTTCCATCCACCGGGCCAAGATAGATAATTCCCATCTCTTCAAAAAGCATTCCCGGTATAAAGAGCTGCTTGATACCGCTCTTGGTTTTCTTGATTCTACGAACCATCCGCTCTCCATACACCGGAATTTTATTCAAAGAATTCATTACATTAAATTTCAAATCAAGATAAGCATCTGCTGTTCGAAAACTTGCCAGATAAGAAGACAAACCGCCTACATTTTCTGAAATAGACATATTATTATCATTCAAAACAATAATAAAATTTGTCTTTAATCTTGCAGCATTATTTAACGCCTCAAATGCCATACCACCTGTTAATGCACCATCACCAATCACAGATACCACACGGTAGTTCTCTCCCTGTATTTCTCTGGCATGGGCATAGCCTAAGCCGGCAGAAATGGAGGTAGAACTGTGCCCTGTATCAAAACAGTCACATTCACTCTCTGCTCTTTTCGGAAAACCACTCATACCACCATATTTTCGAAGTTCGGAAAATCCATCTCTTCTTCCGGTCAGCAGTTTATGGGTATAGGACTGGTGTCCAACATCCCAGATAATTTTGTCCTTTGGCAAATCAAACACACGATGTAACGCCATTGTAAGCTCTACTACTCCAAGATTTGAAGCCAGATGACCTCCCGTTTCTGAAATATTTTGAATCAGAAATTCACGAATCTCTTCTGACAAAAGGGCAAGTTCTTCTTTTGAAAGTTTCTTTATATCGTTTGGTTGATTTATTTTCTCTAATACCATAGCCGGTACTCCTGTTTTCTAACTTACTTTTCCCTTGATATCAGATAAATTAAAAGTTCACTCAAAAACTCATTCTTCACTACCAGGGAATCCATATGTGCAATTGCACTCTTGGTAATAGCTGCCACATCTTCCTTGGCTTTTTCCAAGCCTTCATATGTCACATATGTAATCTTATGATTCTTCTCATCACTGCCAATCGGTTTTCCAAGCACCTCCATAGTGCTTGTTACGTCTAAAATGTCATCCTGAATCTGGAATGCCAGACCAACCTCGCCTGCCACCTGCTCCACAATTTTCTGTTCATTCTTTGTTGCACCGGCTAACACTGCTCCAATCAGCATCGATGCCTCAATCAATGCTCCGGTCTTTAATTTATAAATAAAATCAAGCTTTTCTTTCGTCATGCTCTGGTCATTTTCCGATACCACATCCACAACCTGTCCGCCAACCATACCATAAATTCCGGCCTTCTTTGCCAGTATCTGCAATGCTTTTGCAATATTGGCATTATCCGGTTCTAAATCAAAAGCGATAAGTGCTGTTTCAAAAGCATAGTTTAATAAGGCATCTCCTGCAAGGATACCCATTGCTTCTCCGTATACCGCATGAGTTGTCTTTTTCCCACGACGATATTCATCATTATCCATTGCCGGAAGGTCATCGTGTACCAGTGAATAAGTATGAATCATCTCAATTGCTGCCATAAAGGGTTCAATTACTTTTGATTTTCCACCAAACAACTGATAGGTCTCTTTCATAAGCATTGGACGAAGTCTTTTGCCCCCTGCTAAAAAGCTGTAATTCATAGCTTCCATTATGATTTTCTGATATCCTTCTTCCTTTGGAAGATAAGAAGTCATCACCTGCTCAATTGCTTCTGTCCGTACACCAATTTCTGCCTTAATATCCATCCTTTAAAACTCCTCCAGTTCTCCCTCGCTATTTAAAACCTGCATTTTCTTCTCAACTTCATCCAGCATATGATTACAGGCTTTTAACTTCATAACTCCATCCTGATAAAGCTGAAAAGATTCATCCAGAGACACCTCCGGTTTTTCCATATGCTGTATAATCTCTTCAATCTGGTGAAAAGTATCTTCTAAAGATACTCCTTTTCCCTGATTCATTTCTTCACTCATTCATAACCTCCGTAGCTGTTGCCTTGATTCTACCCTTCAGTAAAAAAATGTCTAACTGGTCACCTTCCTGCACTTTAGCTGCATCCGTAACTGCTTTTCCCGACGTATCTGCCACATAAGAATAGCCCTGACTCAGCTTTTTTACCGGCGAGATTCCTTCCATCTGTTCCGACAAAAGTGCCAGTCTATGTTTCTTCATTAAAAGAATCTGCTTCATCTGCTGATGCAGCTGTTCTTCTAAATCAATGGCATATTTACGATTCTCCCGCAATTTATTTTCCGGGCTCAAAAAATTCAGCCTTGTCTGATAATGCTCTGCCTTCATTCTCGTAACATGAAGCTTCTGCTGCATACTCCGGTTCATCGCATTAAGAAGCGTTCCCATCTGAGTTTTATAATCTGTATAATCAAAAACTGCCAGTTCTGCCGCTGCGGATGGTGTTGGTGCCCGCAAATCTGCTACATAATCTGCGATGGTCGTGTCTGTTTCATGACCAACTGCTGAAATAACCGGAGTTTCGCATTCAAATATAGCTCTTGCAACTGCCTCCTCATTAAATGCCCATAGGTCTTCTATTGAACCGCCACCACGTCCTACGATAATGACATCTACTCCTAATGCATCTAATGCTTGGATTCCGTTTACAATGCTTGGCACCGCTCCTTCTCCCTGCACAAGGGCAGGATAAAGAATCAACTGGACATAGGGATTACGTCTTGAGGCAATATTGCGGATATCCTGAATCGCAGCTCCGGTAGGCGCTGTCACGATTCCAAGCCTTTTGATATATTTCGGAATTGGCTTTTTATATTCCGGGGCAAACATCCCCATCTCTTCCAGTTCCTTTTTCAAGGCTTCAAACCGCAAATACAAATTACCAGCCCCATCCAGTTCAATTTCCCTGGCATAGAGCTGATACTTTCCATCCCGTTCATATATTTCTATGGAACCGGTTACGATAACCTTGTCTCCTTCTTTCATCTGGAAACGAAGTCCTCTGCGGTTCCCTGCAAACATGACTGCACTCATGGTTCCTGCTGCATCTTTTATTGTAAAATAAATATGTCCGGAGGAATGATACTTACAATTAGAAATTTCACCCTTAACACTGATGCGCTGCATCATAAAATCCTGGGCAAACATATTCTTAATGTATGCATTTACCTGTCCGACAGAATACACATTTTTCATCATGCTAATTTTGCCAATACTCCATTAATAAATGCCGGTGAATCATCTGTTCCATACTGTTTTGCAAGTTCCACAGCTTCGTTAATTGCAACCTTAACCGGAATATCTTCTTCGTATTTCATCTCATACACAGCAAGACGAATCAGTGTCAGGTCAACTTTACCCATTCTACGGGTTTTCCATCCCTCTGACACTTCATTTACAGCTGCATCGATTTCTTCTAATTTAGCAACGATATTATTTACTTTATTAGTAATATATTCCTTATCCTTGTCGCTGCACTGCTCTACTGCTTCTTCAAACATACTAATCTGCTCGCTCATCTCTTCCATATCATGGAACTCTACGCGAAAAAGCATCATAAATACCTGTTCTCTTAAACCTCTTCTTGTCATTGCGTTTTCCTCTCTATCGTTACACTGCCTTTTTATGGCAAGACTTTTTCCCTATTTTTCATAACGCCGAAAAAAGGATGTCCTGCAGACATCCTTTATACGCTTTTGCATCTCCTTTTGCAAAGGATTATTTATTGTTTCCCATATCTACGGATGCGATACGAACATTGACAATTGACACCTCTAAACCTGTCATATTCTCAATTGCAGATTTCACTCTGTCCTGTACCTTTGCGGAAACTTCAGGAATGGAATAGCCATATGCAATATTTAAAGCTACGTCAACATTAACAACACCATCTAAGACTTCCACACGGACACCCTTAGAAAGATTCTTCATACCAAGTTTACTTACAAGTTCATTTGTAATGTTACCAGCCATGGAACTTACACCATCAATCTCTGTAGTGGCAAGTCCCGCAATGATGGCAACAACTTCATCTGCTATCTTCACTTCGCCTAAACTACCATCCTTTATTTTAAATCTTTTTCTATCCTCAGCCATTGCTTAATGCCTCCTAAGTGATATTATGCGTTTATTATAACAGACTATTCCTTATTTGGAAACTAAAATTTGTATTAAGTCATTTTATCTTTTTTCTTAAGATGTTCTTTCCGGCTTACAAATTCCTTCCAAACTATTCGCCAAGGCTTCCTAAAACCTTGTATAATAACCGGTACAACTGTAATGCTTCATCCTGCTCAAGTTTTACACACTGCCCTATTTTTTCCGGCACACAGACTGCCTTTTCTCTCAATGCTTCGCCTTCCTTGGTAATCTGAATTACAAGGTTACGCTCATCCTCTTTTGAGCGGCACCGTGTCAGATAGCCCTTTGCCTCTAATTTCTTCAAAACCGGGGTCAATGTGCCGGAATCAAGATAAAGACATTCTCCTAATTCCTTTACGTTCATTTCTTTCTTTTCCCACAGCACCAGCATTGCAATGTACTGGGTATAAGTAAGCTCTAATTCATCAAGATACGGCTTATACTTTCTTACGATTTCTTTTGAACAGGCATATAATGGAAAGCACAACTGATTTTCTAATTTCAATGCCTCATATTTATCTTTCTTCATATTCATTTCTCCGTTTAAGTAAAAAACATTTCATCAACTGCACAATTTAGTTTATCACAATTTAATTGGCAGTTCAATTCATTTTTTACTCTTTCCCTTTGACAATGTCTATGCACCCTGGGCAGCAATATAGGCTTCCCTTACCGCCTTTGTAAGCTGATCCGCACAGGATGTCGGTCGTCTTCCACAAGTAATTCCGCTTAATTTCTCTTCAATCTGTTCCACTGTCCATCCATCTACGAGTTTTGGAATTGCTTTTAAATTTCCATTACAACCACCATCTAAAAATTCAATCCCTGTAACAATATTTCCATTTACCTCAACCTTAATTCTTCTTGCACAGGTATTTTCTGTCTGGTAAATATATTCCATATTCAAACACTCCTTTTCTTATTTTCTTAATTATCTGACTACTTATCGAATTCTTTTTGTATCTTAATTCTTTTCTATGGCTGAATTCTTTCGAACGCCTTCTTACTATCTGCAATCTTTACAGAAGTTCAGCTACTTTCTCATCAATCTTTTCCGGTGTTACTGTTGGGGCAAAACGGTCAACTACTTTACCATTTCTGTCTACTAAGAACTTTGTAAAGTTCCACTTAATCCTGCTTCCCATAATGCCTTTCTGTTGTGATTTCAAATAGGTGTATAATGGGTCCTCTCCTTCACCATTTACTTCAATTTTGGCAAACATCTTGAAGGTTACTCCATATCTTGACTGACAGAAATCTTCGATTTCTTCTTCTGTTCCCGGAGCCTGATTTCCGAATTGATTACATGGAAAATCCAAAATTTCAAAGCCCTGTGACTGATATTTCTCATATAAGTCCTGCAAACCTTCATACTGTGGTGTAAATCCACATCCAGTTGCTGTATTTACTACCAGCAATACTTTTCCCTCGTAATCCTTTAAATCTACCATGTTTCCTTCTGCATCTTTTACTTTGTAATCATAAATACTCATCTTTTTATTCTCCTTTTTTCTTTGCCTCTTAATGGACATTTTTCATACTTCCTACTTTAGTTTTTCGTTGCTTGGTTTTAATGTCAATTTTATTAAATCTAATTGCGCGCAATGTTTATGATTAAATTGTACACAATTTAATTTTATTTGTCAATAACTTTTTTAAAAAAAGAAAAAGTCCGATTATTAGCATTTTGCCAATAATCAGACTTTCGTTTTCTTCACTACCTTATCGTTTTATTAAAGTGGGGAGCTATATACTATACCGTACTTTCCTTAATAATATATAGCATTCGTTTTGCACATGCCTGTAATTCATTTATTGTTAAAGGATATGTTACCGTTTTCTCCTCCGCCCCAACGGATTTGATAATTTCCTTTACATCATTACTATTTCCCGGCATAATCAAATCATTTCCGGCTTTTATACAGCCTGCTGCATTGGAATCTCCGTATTTATAAGCTGGCTGCTTATCGTTTAATGGATTTCCGGTTGTTCCCCAGTCGCTCATAATGATTCCCGAAAATCCCCATTCATCTCTTGCAACCTTTGTCAGCAAATCATAGCTGTTTGCTGTATGAATACCATTTATCAGATTATAGGAGGACATAATTGACATGGGATTGGCACGCTTTACTGCTATTTCAAAGCCTTTTAAATAGATTTCACGGATTGCCCGCTCACCAATATGTTCATTGGCATGTAAACGGTTATCCTCCTGATTGTTAAAGGCAAAATGCTTAATTGTTGTTCCTACTCCTGCATGCTTCTGTACTCCAAAGGTGGCTGCTGATGCACAGTTTCCGGAAACTATCGGGTCTTCTGAGTAATATTCAAAATTACGTCCACACAATGGATTTCTATGAATATTCATTCCCGGTGCAAGCCATAATGTCACGCCAAATAACTCCATTTCCTCACCGACTATATCTCCCGCCTCCATAATCACCTGCTCATCCCAGCTTTGAGCTAACATAACTGCAATTGGAATTGCGGTACAATACTGATAATAAGTCACTGCATCTTCCGGTATTACCGGTTTATCTTTTTTATCTGTAAGATACTCCATTCCCGGAATAGGTGCATCTCCGGTTCCCGGAATGAGGTTCTTATCTTTATCCGCTTTAAAGGTTCTTGAAAGACGTAACCCTGCCGGACCATCTGCTAAAATCATATTGCGTATGTTCCTATCCGCAATCATACGTGACGTAGTATCTCCCGCTGCCCCCGGACAACATGCAGAAGCGGCTCCGATTATGCAGTCTGAATCCCCTTCACCTCTTGCTGTTCCGACGCAAAGTTCTGCCATTTCTTCAATAGTCAACTGTGCCACCAGTTCGTCAAGGCTGTAACTTCCTGCCTTCACCTCATCCATTGTGATTTTGTGATTTTCTATTTTATTCTCATAGAATGGCAGTTCTTTTTCATAAACAACCTTATGACATGGAATAGTGTCTGCACAAAGAGTAATCTTTTTCGCTTTTTTCTTTTCTTCCGCTTCTATTTCATAACAATAAGAAACTGCACCTTCTAACGACATGGTTTCTAGTTCACAATCTAACGGAAGACAATTTGCCAGCTGTTCAGTGATTACTTCCTTGTCCAATAAAATTTCTGCTGCAATCTCTGTTGCTCTGGAATGTGTTCCTACTCTTAGGTAATAGCTGCCTGATTCAAGCAGCCATGCTGCCTTTTTTTCATGATAAGACGCCATATCTCTGACAGAAAATGTAATCAATAACTGCTGATTCTCCCCCGGTGCAAGGTTTTTTGTTTTTGCATAGGCAATAAGTTCCTGATATGGCTTTTCTAACTCTCCTCGGGGTGCAGAATAATACACCTGTACTACTTCTTTCCCAGAGTAAGTGCTGCCTGTATTTGTTACTTTTACAGAAATGCTGATTTTCTCTGCTTCGACTGTTACCTCTTCTGTCTCTACCGAAAAGGTGGTATAGGACATTCCATATCCGAAAGGATATGCCGATGCAATGTCAAAGCTGTCAAAATACCGGTAGCCCACATAAATTCCTTCTGTATAATATTCATCATCCACATTTCCATTCATATGGCTAAAGGCAGCCGCAGAGGGATAATCCTCATATTTTTCTGCCCATGTGGAAGTTAGATGACCGGATGGTGTTTCCTTTCCTGTTAAAACATCCACAACTGCACTGCCTCCAACATTCCCTGCCTGACTCATCAGAAGCACTGCTTCGATTCTGTCATTCTCCCGCAGATATGTTATGTCAATCACTCCCCCCACATTTAAAAGTACTATGACGTGCTTATAATGCTTTGTTAAGACTTCTAACAGCTTTTCCTCTTCTTTATAAAGTAAAAAATCTCCCTCTACCGGTTTTCTGTCCCGTCCTTCTCCTGAATTTCTTGCCAGAACATAGATTGCGGTATCCGCAGTATCCTGTTTTAACCTTTCCGGTTCTGGCGCCGGAACTGCCGGAGCCTTAAAAGGCTGCTCAAAAAGCATTGCAAACGCGTCCTCGCCTCTTTTTGCCGCCGCAGTGATTCCTTCATAATATAATGTTTCTGCCTCTTTAATAACCTTGTCATAGGAATCTAACCAAGACTTTGTTGTAATTTCAAAACCTGCCTCTTCCAATCCCTGTTCCACGTTCACTACAAAACGGCTGTTGACATCTCCTGAGCCGGTTCCACCTTTAATGGTGTGTCTTGCTCCATTTCCATACAATGCAATTTTTCCTGTATGTTTTAATGGTAGTACTCCGTTATTCTTTAGTAAAACCATTCCCTGGGTTGCAATTTTTCTGGAACGCTCCATATTGCGTTTTTCCCGGTCTGTTATGGTGGCATCTGTGGATGCATATAGTTTTGCCATGTAAAAATCCCCTCTTTTTTTGATTTATTTCTACTTTAAATTTACCCCGTAAAATGATAATTCATCTTCTCCTGCAGGTCATTGCTACTGCTTCAAACACCTTCACTATAGCACAAGAACACTGTTATTTCAATTCGACTAATTCATTCAAAAAGGGAAATTTCTGCAATATGCAAAACTTCCCTTTCTTCTTTCATGGTTTTAAATATTTTTAAATTTCTTTACTTCTTCCCTAAGCAATTCGGAGGTTTCTTTGTTGGCATCTGCCTGCTCCTGAATTCCACTAATTATTTCTACTAATTCACTCGTATTCTGGGCCGCTACTGTAACCCCATCTGCACTTTCATTTACAGCAACTGTAATATCAGAAATACCTATGGACAATCCACCCATAATTTCTTCTAATTCAGCTGTATCAGAATGGAATTGATGTAACACTGCATTTATCTCATCCGCATCATCATGATACTGTGTAGCCACATCTACAAATCTGTCATAATCAACTAATATTGTTTCATTAATAAAGCTAAGCATTTCATCGGCATTTCGAGACAACTCTCCCACTGCATGGGTTACAATATTACTAATCTGTTGTATGTTATTTGCTGTTTCCTTACTGTTATCTGCCAATATGCGGATTTCATCTGCCACAACAGCAAATCCTCTCCCTGCATCACCGGCTCTTGCTGCTTCAATTGTTGCATTCAATGCCAATAAGTTTGTCTGACTGGATATGTTTAAAATCTCTTCTGTTAATCCATTTATTTTATCTACATTTTTACTGTTTTCGATAGATTCTTCCAAGGATGAACGAATCTCTGTCATCATTTCTACAGTAGCATCTTTACTTTTTTCCGTATCTACTTTGATATCTAATGCCTTTTTCTTAACACTCTCGATGTAATCAGCACTTTCTTTTGCCTTACCATTCATTCCTTTTGAATTTTCAGAAGCTCCCTGCACACCTTGATTCATCTCACTTAATGTAGCTGATACTTCCTCCATACTTGCAGAAAGCTCTTCCATTGTTGCCGAAATACCCGTTGCATTGTTGTTTGAATTGTGGATACCTTCTGTGATTACAGTTACCGATTCATTCATGTTTACGGCTTCCGCTTTTATTGTGCGCATAGTCTGTTGTAAATCATCTAACAATTTATTCACGCCACCTATCAACTCGCCAATTTCATCATTTGAGGTAGCCTGAATTCGTTCCGTTAAATCACCTTCCCCATTTTCCAATTTCTGGATAATGCTTCTTAATTCTGTACCTGCTTTTTTTGCCGGTATTGTAATAAAACGATATGTAATCAGTATGTTCGATATCATAAAACCAATAAATAATACAAATGCTAATGTTGCACCTCTATTAGCACTATCGATTCCTGCCACACGTTCATTAATTACTTCATCAACAATTTTTCCCAGTGCTTCATTAAATACTGCTGTTGATTCACTGACGTTGTTGTATAAGCCTTCAATTTCATTTGCTTTATTATAAACAGCATCCATATTTTTCTTTTCAACAGCACTGCACATATCAACCAGAGCAGTCGTCATATCTGTAATATCATTTTCATAAGAATTTAAACAATTCTGTAATTCAATATTATCCGACTCTTCGGCATATGTTTTCATTGTATCCAGAATTAAATGAATGCCCTCACATGTTGTTTCACAGTTTTTTACAACATTCTTGATTTCTTTCTCATCTTGTACCATATAAATCTGATTCAGAAAAAGCTTTGACCTTTGCAGCTGTTCTGTTAAATAAGTATTTTCTTCTTCAATTTCTAAATAAACATCTGCAAGCATTGTAAATGCTTTTTTCGTTCTATTTGTCGTAATACTGGAAAATATATTATTAATCATAAAAACGATAAACAAGGTAATAATCATACCCATAACTTTATTACCAATATGTTTCTTCATTTTTTTCAAACCTCCATATTTATAAACTATTATTCTGACATTTCTTTTTTAACCATTGTTTCGTAAACTTTATAAGTAATTTCTATCCATTGTGCCACTTCTTCATCTGAAATATGTTTTAAGGAGCCTCTTAATTCATCCAAATACTGATTCATATACTTTTGATGAAGTGCTTCACCTATGTCCGTATTTTTGACATATATTACTCGTTTATCTTTATCCGATGTTTTCTTTTCAATTAACCCCTTCTCTTCCATTGTCTTCAGGGAACGGGTTATTCCGGGTCTTGGAATTCCTAATTCTTTACTAATATCGCTGACTCTTACTAATTCACTTTTCTGAGTCAGATAGCCTATGACATCCAGAATCCTCATATAGGATGAATTTATTTCATCCGGCAATTTCGGCAATTGTTCCATCACCCTTTTTGCAACATAAAATGAATCAACCAGTTTTTTTGTCATTTCTATTGTCATTTTTATTCCCCTTCTTTCAACATCGCAAATAGTTACCTTTGGTAATTACCTTTTTGTGAACACAAGGTGGTATTATATACACTTTTTTCTATTATTGCAAGTACTTTTTTCGTAACGACATTTGACTCAACTGTATTAGCACTCAAAATGGGCTGTTGCAAAATAGATGAGAAATCATCTATTTTGCAACAGCCCATTTCTATAAAAAGTGATATGACATTTTTTCATAATATTTGGAATTACAATGTGATGTATAAAGACTTATGCAGATGGATTGATGCCGGACTTGACTATAACCTCATTAATAAATTTCTAGGTTATCCTTTAGAAATTAAAGAGCAAAGAAAAACTAAAACTATCTAAGAAAAATGCCCCTACAAGCTTGTATTTAGCTCATAGGGGTATTGGGATAATTCTTATCGTCATATACAAACATAAAAGTTCTTCCAACCAAATAATTCTTATAATTTTTAGCAGCTTTCCTTATTCTTCTAACTATTTGATTTTTGCTTATGTACATAATGAATCCTTTCTCAAATTAAAAAAGTAGAGAACACTACATTCTCTACCTTTTAAATACATTTTTACCACTGGAAGTTTGTTCAGGCATGACCTAAACTGTAGCATATGGTTTTATCCCCATACTGGATATAGTACTATCAACTAGTGTTATTTCACTTCGTTCAATATCAAAAAAAATTGACCTCGTACTATAGAGTTGTTACTTCTCAACAAAGTAACTTATCCATAAGCATTTTAGTTGTCTTATGCACAACCCAGTGAAGAGTATCTTTACTCAATCACATTATGCATTATACAATTTCCTAATGTCAAGTATATCTTTCAAGTTACTCAATATTATTCTATGCAATTTTTCAAAACATATGAGTATCATTTTTGTACTATATCAGAGCCACTTTTCCAGTACTTTAATAGCACTTTACTCCCACTTCCCCTATACGCCATTCCCTCAAAAAGTACACCATTTTTACACCATTTTGCCCCAAATTTATAAGAAATTGTAAGAATATATAAGAAAGACGTCTTTCATACAAAAGCCCTGAAACCCTTGATTTTCCTAGCTATTTTCCTAATATTGCAGCGTTATCAATAAACGCATATGGGGTCATTTGGTATACATAATAATTCAGCCAGTTCGAATACATAATATTTCCATGGGAGCGCCATTCCAGCATCGGTTTTGCTGTTTCATCATCATTTGGATAATAATTAACCGGAATGCTGATTGGAAGACCTTTTCCTTTGTCACGTTTGTACTCTTTATCCAAAGTTAAGCGGTCATATTCCGGGTGTCCCATAACGAAAATTCTTCTTCCTTCATCGGCTATCGCCAAGAAAACTCCTGCTTCCTCAGATTCAGCTAAAATCGTCAATTCTTTTACACCACGGATATCCTCAGAACGCACTTCGGTGTGACGGGAATGTGGTGCCATAAAAGAATCGTCAAAGCCCCTTACCAATGGTACTTTACGATTCATAACTTTATGGCTGTAGACACCGAACATTTTTTCAGAAAGTCCGTATTTTTTCAGTCCATAATGATAATAAAGACCTGCCTGGGCCCCCCAGCATAAGTGCAACGTAGAAGTTGCATGGGTCTTACTCCACTCAAAAATTTCGCACATCTCCTGCCAGAAATCCACTTCCTCATATTCCATCTGTTCTAATGGTGCACCGGTAATAATTAAGCCATCAAAATTACGACTCTTTATATCATCAAAGGTCTCGTAAAACTTGTTTAAATGGCTTAAGGATGTATTTTTAGACTCATGGGTAGACACGGTCACAAAAGTAACATCCACCTGAAGTGGTGTATTCGAAAGAGAACGTAAAAGCTGTAATTCTGTCTCTTCTTTTAATGGCATTAAATTTAAAATTGCAATATTAATTGGACGTATATCCTGATGTGTTGCACGATTCTCATCCATAACAAATATATTTTCCTTTTCTAGTATTTCCTTTGCCGGCAAATCACTCTGTGTTTTAATTGGCATTGTGTTTTCCCCTTCCTGCTGCAATATTTTGTCAAAAAGAATATCGACATGTCTTATCTTTTTCTTCTATCTGCTTTGAAATTTTATGCTTACATACCAAGCAGCTGTTTAAACTCATCTTCATTAAGAACCGGAATACCAAGTTCCTGGGCTTTTGTCAATTTACTTCCTGCGGCTTCCCCTGCCAGCACATAGTCTGTTTTCTTTGATACGGAACCGGAAGCCTTTCCACCATATTTTTCAATAAGCTCCTGAGCCTCTTTTCTACCAAGGGAAGGCAGTGTTCCTGTTACAACAACTGTTTTTCCACTGATTGCAGATTCAATTGTTTCTGCTGCTTCCGCAGTCATATTAACACCATATTCCTTAAGGCGGGCAACAATAGTACGATTATCTTCATTCAGGAAAAATCTGCGGATACACTCTGCACTAACCTCCCCGATATCATTCACATCCTGCAATTCATCCATAGATGCATGGGAAAGAGTGTCGATATTCTTAAAATGCTTCATAATTGCTTTTGCGGCAGCCTTTCCAACATTTGGAATTCCAAAGCCTGTCAAAAGCTTATATGCATCATTTTCCTTTGCTTTTTCAATGGTATCCAACAGCTTGTCCGTATTTTTCTCTTTTCCAATGATTCCCTTTTCAATCAGTTCCTCACGATAATCTTTCAAAACAAAAATATCTGCAATATCTTTAATATACCCCTGTCTGACCAATTCTTCAATATAAACCGTACCAAATCCTTTGATATCCATCGCATCCCGGCCTACAAAATTAATGATATGCCGCTCTAACTGCGCCGGACAATTCGGAGAAGTACATTTAATATCAGCAGTATCCCGCTCACGCTCTGTTTTCGAACCACAAGCCGGGCAGACATCCGGTATCATAAAGCGTTTCCATCCCTCTGGACGTTTTTCTTTTATTACCTGTTTTACCTTTGGAATGATTTCACCGGATTTATATACAACAAGAGTATCTCCCAGTCCTATATCTAAATCATCAATAAAATCCTGATTGTGCAATGTTGCTCTTGAAACGGATGTTCCGCAAAGACGTACCGGTTCAAAAACTGCCGTTGGTGTGATTCGCCCTGTTCTACCAACAGATAATTCAATATCCAAAAGTTTTGATTCCTTTTCCTCTGGCGGATATTTATAAGCAACTGCCCATCTTGGCACTTTTGAAGTCGCCCCCAGTTTTTCACGGTCCGCATATTTATTAATTTTTACAACAGCACCATCAATATCATATGCTAAGTTTCCGCGGTTTTCCCCGATTGCTGTAATTGCATCCCAAACCTCATCTGCTGTCTTACAGACCTTATAATCATCAATGACCTTAATTCCCTGCTTTTTCAGATATTCATAGCCTTCGGTATGGGTTGCAAATTCCTTTCCACGAACCTGCTGGATATTAAAAATAAATAAAGATAAATCACGTTCTTTTGTAACACTGCTGTCTAGCTGGCGAAGTGTTCCTGCTGCGCAGTTTCTTGGGTTCGCAAACAACTTCTTACCCAAAAGTTCCTGTGTTTCGTTTACTTTATCAAAGGCAGCGTTTGTCATATAAACCTCACCGCGGATTTCTAAATATTCCGGTGTATCCTTTAACTTCTTTTTTACATCACGAATCACCTTTGCATTGGCTGTAACATCCTCACCAAAGTTGATACCATCCCCTCTGGTTAAAGCCATTTTCAGTTCTCCCTCTTCATAACGAAGCGCCATGGAGAGACCATCTATCTTATATTCCACCACAAATTCCGGATTATCTAACTGCTCTCTCATTTCTTCAACAAAACGATAGACCTCTTCCTTTGAAAAAACATCCTGTAAACTTAGCATTGGCACATTATGACGAACCTGTACACCAGCTGTACGTTTTGTAGTCCCCCCAACCTTCTGGGTTGGCGAATCAGCGGTAACAAGCTCTGGATGCTCCTTTTCTAATGCTTTTAATTCCTGCATCATCATATCATATTCATAGTCCGTAATCTCAGGACTGTCCTGATTATAATAACGGTCGCTATGATATTCAATTATTTTTCTTAATTCCGCAATTCTTGCTTCTGCTGTCATATTCTTTCACTCTTTCCCTGTCAAATTCATACTCTTTTTCACAAATTAGTAATTGTTATTGGGAAATCAAAAACTCCTCTATACGAATTACTTATCTGCACTATTTTTCTATTATTTTCTTCCCGAAATAACAGTTTCATTCGAGGAATTCTTAATTAGCTGTAAAAGCTTTTTATATTCCTGCTCTGTCACATTCCGATAGGTTCCTTTTTCTAAATCTCCAAGCTCAATATTCATAATACGGGTGCGGACTAATTTCTCCACGCGATAGTCAAAATATTCACACATACGGCGAATCTGACGATTTAATCCCTGAGTCAGAATAATTTTAAACTGTTTTTTACCTATTCTTTCTACTTTACATTTTCTTGTAGTCGCATTCAGTTCCACCAGTGGAACACCACCTGCCATTCCCCGTAAAAAGCTGTCTGTCACCGGCTTATTTACAGTAACAATATACTCTTTTTCATGCATATTCCCGGAACGCATCATTTTATTTACAATATCACCATTATTGGTAAGTAAAAGCAATCCTTCCGAATCCTTATCCAGTCTTCCTACGGGATAGATACGTTTTGGATAATTGATATAATCGATGACATTATTTTTTTCACGTTTTTCCGCGGTACAGACAATTCCTACCGGCTTATGAAAAGCAATCAGAATCATCTCCTCTTCTTTTTTTACCGGCTTTCCATGAAAGCATACCACCTGTCCCGGCATTACCCTAGAACCGGTCTGGGCAGTCACACCATCAATTGTAACATTTCCTTCTTCTACCTGCCGGTCTGCCTCTCTTCGTGAGCATACCCCGGCTTCACTTAAATACTTATTAATACGAATTCCGTTTTCTTCCATATTTCTCTCCAACCTTCTACAAATGAACCAAGACACTCCGAAAAAAGCTTCACATTTGTTTTTAACACACCACCTGCAAGCATTTTCCATAGCTTAACAAAACGGAGACTTCACATTAGAAAAGTCTCCGTTATCTTCTTTCATTATTATTGCTGTAATAATTCTGTTTTTACATATCCGGTCTCATCATCCCATTCAACCTTCGTCCAGCCCTCTGCATAACTCATAATGACTGTAACGGTCTCACCAGGATATGCCACGCCGACTTTATCTGAATTTTCATCCATGGCAGATCTGATATTTGTTGTATTTTCTAATCGAATCTCAGTTCCTTCCGGAAATCCATTGGAAGCTGTTGTACTTTCGTCCTCTTCTTCCTCAGAAGAAATATCTGTTGTAAGATATTCGCTCTTTATGTATCCCTTCTTACCATCATATTCGATAATACTCCAGTCACCTTCTGTTCCGATTCTGGTAAAGGTCTCTCCCTTTTCGGCCTGACCGATACGCTCGGAATCCTGATCCGCTTTCTCACGGATATTTACTTTATCTAAAGTCTTAACTTTTTCAGAAACTGCCTCTGCCTGTTCCTCTTCTGCATCAGCATTTTCTTCCTTATCAGATTCTTCTTCCTTATCGGCATTTTCTTCATCAGCAGCATTCTCATCAGAATTATTTTCTTCTATCTCTGTTGCTTCCTCTGTTGTTTGTTCCTCAGAAGTCTGTTCCTCTGTTGCCTGCTGTGTGATAGTAGCTGCCCATGCAGAAATTGCTTCCGGAATTGTCACATTTGCCATAGTTGCAAGATTCTCATCTGCTGCAATTGCATCCTCATATTTCTGCTGAACCTCAGCTATCATTGTTAAAAATTCTTCATCGCTTGTGTATTTTTTGATTAAATCATTCACACTTGTGTCAAGTGCACTTTCATTTAATCTCATATTATACTGGCTATAAAGGTTATCAATATAAAGATTTCCATCTTCATTTGTTCTCACATAGAACATATCCAGTCCCGGTGCTACCGTATCCACTCCGGCAAATTTCACTTCAAGATATACATTTACCACATAAGAATTCTCATCAAGACCTTTTTTTACATAATAAATCTGATTCTGATATTCCTCCACATACTGGCTGTATAATGTAATGTATGCCTGCTCATTTTCAGAAACAGGAGATGCCATTGTTAATAAAGTATCTATATCACCTGCTGCATATGCTGCATAATAATTCTTAATTAACTCATTCACTGCTTCACTTTCTACTTCTTTGGATGCAGTTTCTGTTTCTATTTCTGTCACTACCTCTGTTCCAGAAACAACCTCTTCTCCATTTTCCGGCTTATTGCCTGTAAAAAAAACAAGCACAACAAGAAGCGCCACAAAAAGCGCTCCTGCTGAAAAATATCTCACATTCTTTTTAATAAATTCAATAATCTGTTTTATATCTATTTTATTTAAGGTATTCTTCGAATTATCCATAGACCTACCATTCCTTTCTGCTTTGTTTCCCGCCACTACTCATCCTAGCATCTCAAAAGCAGGGTTCACAGATTCCTCAAGCTTCTGCACAAATAATCCTTATCGTGCTTTCAAGCGCTCCTGCAAGTGTAACTTTTCCATTTTAACTAAATATATA
>CAYMIS010000074.1:0-17695 GCA_964390485.1 uncultured Roseburia sp.
ATATTATATATTTTCTATTCGTTTTTCTAATAAATAGTACTTTTTTAATAAACAAAACTTATTGTCATACCATATACCACTCATTCCCTTAAGTATGATAAGGGACAAAAAACTCCGAAACAGTAGCACTTATTCACCACTGTTTCGGAGAAAAACGTTTCTTTTTCAGAATTTTTTTACTGATTTTTAACTTAGCGCTTCCTGCTGCATTTCCATACGCTCTGCTTCTTCCTGCTCTCTACGAAGTCTCTCTGCCGGCTCTATCCATTCTCCACCGGCTGCCAGAACTGCTGCCTTCTGATTCTCCAAAATGATACGCTGGTCTTCCTTCACATGCTTTTCTACCTTTAATGCACTCATTAGTAGAACTAAAACAGCATAACAAATTAGTTCGATTCCCAAATAACAAAGTACAAGCATATTGCTAACCGATGTGTTTTGTGTGATTGCTGACGCATCATATCCGGTGGCAGTTAATAGCGTATTAATAATTCCATTCCCAAGTCCCGTCATGCCAACCATGATGGCTCCATAAACAGACATGGTAAATCCATCACTTCGAAATCCATTCTTTGCTTCTAAATGATCCAAAACATCAGATAAAAGTGCGAGGGTTACATACATAGCAGGAATAGAGCCAATTCCTTTTAATACCACACCAATACAGACAATGACAAAATTATGTACATCCAGAAAGCTTACCAGTCCACCTAATACCGCAAAGATTAGTCCGATGATAATTGAGCGCTGTTTGCCGAGTTTATTTGCAATCGGCCACGCAACAACCATTCCCAACGCTGTAGGAATTCCTCCAATCATTCCCAGTGTTCCCATTGCCGTACCAGCAGCTGCTTCCGTTGTAATTCCTTCAAACATCCAGCGGCAGTAATAATTCATTGAACCATTCTTTACAAGACCGCCAAACTGGAATAATAAGAAATATAAAATAATAATCCACCAGTACTTTTCCTTTACACAGGCTTTCAATTGCTGTTTCATCGGAAGTTTTTCCTCTGAAATATTCAATTTCATATTTTCTTCTGTAATACGTTCTCTGGTAAAATAGTATTCTATCAAAATTGCAAAAAATGTTACCACACACAATACAACCATTATTATGCGCCAGTTCTTATAGCTGGAAGCCACATCAATAATGCCCTCTTTTTCCACAAATAAAAAACTCTGCAGTAAAATTGGAATTAAAATACTTGCTCCGATTCCCACTGCCGCCACACCGGACGCATTGGAAAATGTCGCTAACATTCCTCTCTTTTTGGAATCTCTGGTTGATAATGCAACCAGGGAACTGTGAGAAGTATAAAACAATGGATAGCTAACCGCATAATATAAATTATAGGAAATTACAATCCATACCATCTGCAGGGTAGGAGAACTGTTTATCGGTGTTAAAAACAATAATGCAATTGCTATCGTGACCAATGGTGCGGATAATAATAAATATGGTCTCGCTTTTCCTTCCCCGGTTCTTGTATTATCAATCAGTCTTCCAATCAAAAGATTTCCTGCAATTACAAAAATAACGGAAACCATTGGAAGCACGGCTGAGAACATTCCAAATTTTGCTGCATCTGTCCAGCCTAATACATCGGAATAATAGCGATTTAAATAGGCGGCAAAAATTGCATTGGATATCAATGCCAGGAAAGGTCCCATAAAATATCCCAATATCATTTCCTTTGCCTGTACATTTGCTGAAGTAATCTTTGTCTTTCCTATCTTTGTTTCAAAAAAACTGCTTATTTTCATTATTAAATATATCCTTTCTCCCGACATTCTTTCGTTTTAAAATACTGCTTTTCTGTAGAATTACATATAAGCCTGTTCCATGCTAAAGCCCTATGCTAAAATCATATGCTCCACTGAAAAGTTCGTATTTCTTTCCATTCGGAAGCTGCAATTCACAGCATGTACCTACCGGTACCTGTACATGAATATAAAACTTCTTATTTTCTATTTTCCAGTCAGATTCTATTTTCCCATAAGGAGTTTGCAAACCTGCTTTCGCATATGTAATATCTCCGCCTAAAACCGGCGCAATGCGAAAGTTCCGGTAACCTGCCGTAACAGGTTCTATTCCTGCAATTCTCCGATAGAAGAAATTTCCCACCGCCCCACTGGCATAGTGGTTATAAGAAATCATAATATCGGTTCCATCATCACCAATCGGGCAGATTCCGTTTTCATCTAATCCGTCCCAACGTTCCCATATGGTAGTTGCCCCCATTTTCACCTCATAAAGCCAGGATGGACATTTCGTATTAAGAAGCATCTGATATGCCACATCTGCACGACCATTATCTGCAAGGGCAAAAAGAATATAAGGTGTTCCCGGAAATCCTGTTCCAATACAATAATTCGACTTCTCTACCAGTTTTACAAGGTTTTCCACTGCCTGTTCCTTTTCTTTTCCCTGAAAAATATCAAAGCAGATTGGAAGCACATAAGCCGTCTGAAATTCATTTTTTAATTTTCCCATTCCATCCGTTAATACTTCCCGATAAGCTTTTGCTACCTTTTCGCTAAGTTCTGCATACTCTCTGGCATCCTGATTTTCTCCTAATATCCCTGCAATTTCTGCTACAATACTGCTTGTATTTTTCAGGCTCGCTGTAGCTGTCCATTTGCTTCGTTTCTGCCACTGGGACATCTTTGGAACATCCGGTGCAACCCAATCTCCAAAATGCAGCGTACTAAGGGTATTCCAGATATAGCGTTTTTTTCCAAGGCTTAAAAATCCTGCCCAGAATCTACAGGCATTTACATATTTTTTCATCATAGGATAATAATTTCTTAAAATCTCTTTACCCCCTCTTGCCTGATATTCTGCCCAGGGAACTAATACACATGCATCTCCCCAGAAATCCACTGCCATTGCCGGCATGGTCGCCGGAAATCCATACCCCTGCGCCGGTACGGTATTCGGAATCCCCCCTGTTTTTAACTGCTCCGCCTTTACATCCTTAAGCCATTTATCCAGAAAACGGCTCATGTCAAAATTAAAACAGGCAGTTGGTGAAAATAATGCAATATCACCGGTCCATCCCATTCGCTCATCGCGCTGCGGACAGTCTGTAGGAATATCTATAAAATTTGATTTGGCACTCCACACAATATTTTCCTGTAGACGATTCAACATCTCATTCGAGCAGGAAAAGCTTCCCCGGCTTTCTATATCTGAATAAAGTGCAAGGGCCGATACCTGAATATCCTTTTCTTCAATCCCGGATATACACACATATCGGAAGCCCATGTAAGTAAGTCTCGGTGAATAAATCTGTTCTCCCTTCTTACAGGTATATAGTAGACGAGCCTTAGCAGAGCGTAAAAAGTCCGTATTTAACGTTCCATCCTGTTTTAATACTTCTGCATGCCTTACCTGAATAAGCTGTCCTTCTTTACCATTTATTTTTAATACACCTACGCCGGCAAAATTCTGTCCGAAATCGTATAACAGCCCCTCCGGTGTTTTCTTACAGGACACCGGTAACAGGGTTTCATGGGCTTTTACCGGCGCACCATATGCTGCAACAATATCCGGTGAGAGTCGTAAGTTTTCAATGGAAGCCTTTCTCCATGAAATTTCCTCACCCGTTCTTGTCGCATCATAAATCTCTCCATCATAGAAATCTGCTGCCTGATAATTTGCCTCCTCAGTAACCCGCCAGCTTTCATCCGTACCTATTACCTCTGTTGTTCCATCCTCATAAGTAATTCGCATTTCCAGTAACAATGCCTGTCTTTTGGCACTGATACGATTTTTTCTTGTAAAAACAAATGAACCGACTGCCCAGCCGCCGCCGACCACTGCTGTCAGCATATTTTCCTTTTGCAGCATTTCTGTCACATCATAGGTCTGATACTGCAAATGTGTCTGATAAGAGGTAAATCCCGGTGCAAAATACTCATCCCCAACTTTTTTTCCATTCAAATCCAGCTCATAAATTCCCATTGCCGTCGCATAAATTCTGGCACTTTTAATTTTCTTATTTGTTATAAAGCTTTTCTGAAATGTCATCGGTATTGGAGATACCTTTTTCTCTGTAAAATGATAACCTTCATCACTAATCCATGCTGCCTGCCACGGAACATCCATTCTTCCCGTTTCAAATGTCAGCATCGCCTCTGCCTTATCTCCTGTATTATCAGTCACTGCAAGCTTTGCAGTATATTCGGTAAAAGGTTTTAACGACTTTCCGCTATATGGAATCGCAATCTGCTCCCTTGTCTTTACACACCAGTCACCTACACAAATTTTGGCCTGCTCTATGCTGATATTTTGTTTATCACTTTCCACAGAAAAAGAAAAACCCGGATTTTTTTTATCTGTCACACATTTTCTTTCCAAATTTTCACAAGCAAATCTTGTAATTTTTAACATGCCACAAACCATACCTTTCTGACGATTAAACCTCTATGCACGAAGTGCTTTTATTCACCGGAAAATTTAAAGAGTTTTCCCAGCTAATCAAGGATTACCGGGACTACTCTTAACAAGCAGTCCCATCATCCTCTTTTCAACTAATCCTTACGCATCCTTTTTTCCCAGCCCGAAAAAAGAGGATACTACTGACAATAACCATGTGATTACTAATAGAACGATTCCGATAATTGCCTGCATCCCGGCACTTTGTGCCGCTTCGTTTCCAAGTTCTAAATTAGAACCAAATATGTAGCCAAAGGATTCTACACGCATCCCTAAAAAAGTTACTGCTGCTAAAATAATGAAAACAGCTGCTGCCACACGACAGATATCTGAAATAAGCTGTATCATTTTATGATTACCAAACTGTGAGATTACTGTCGCTATCACAGTCAACACCAAAGCACCAGCCAGCATTCCTACCACACCTATATTCATGTCCTGATAATATTCCGCGGAAACATTGGAGATGTAAACAATCATGGAAATGATTGTCATAACAGCCACAATCACATTTGTGATAAAACCAATTTTTTGATTTTTGATAAACTCCATTATTTTTCCTCCCTTCTTCCCTTAAACATCCATACAATATATGTTATCAGGAATACCACACTTAATGCTGCACTTGCATAGGTTGCTATATTGAGCACGCTCTCCCACCAAGGAGTAACACGTTCTGTTTTTACATTCTGTGCCGCACTATGTGCAAATGCATAAAGCTGATATTTCATATTTTCTCTTGCTGCGTCTATAAGCTTTTCATCCTTTGTTACAAGTTCTGTTGTCATATATGGCCATGATTCTGTTACCTGCTCCATCGTTTCTCCGGTACTAAAATCTGCCATCATGGTAACACCACTATAGATACACATTTCCGGACGGAAATATCCAGTATTGTTTACCATATCCGTAGAGAGAAGTCCCTTAAAGCCCCACTCTCCACGTAAAATATTCTGAAGCAATGCATAGGAGCCATTTACCGGAGTTGCTCCGATACGGCTGAAGGATGTCATCGCTGCAAGGGCTCCTGCATCTTCAAATGCCCCCTGAAATGCCCTTAAGTCGCCTTCTCTTGCCTTCTGCTCTGTCATATATGGCGCCACACCACTTCGATGTGTCTCCTGGTCGTTAAATGCAAAATGTTTTGGTCCAACGAGTACACCATACTCTAATGCCCCGGCAACTGTTGCTGCTCCCATATAGTTAGAAAGCATTGCATCCTCTGAATAATATTCAAAGTTTCTTCCGTTATATGGACTTCTGTGAATATTAATTGCAACGCCCCAAATGGAGTAGTTTCCGCTCCAGAGGCCATCATTTCCAATTAATTTGCCCCACGCATAAAGTAAATCTTTATTGTAAGTACATGCCAGTAATACTTCATTTGCCATGGTTCCCATTGTAAATTCTGCATTGGCATCTTCTGCATTTAAACCTCTGGCACTTAAGCTGCTTCCGAAACCATTCGGTCCATCATTCTGATAAACCAACGGATTAGAGATTTCTTCAATTACATCACTTGCACTTCCGCCTTTTATAATTTTAGCAAATAATGTATCTACCGGAATCTGTGCTACCAGCTCATCCCAGGCAGCATCCTCAATGTTGTCATTCCCTGCCAAATCAGAAAGTGCCAAGCTTCCACCGGAACCACTCACTTCTACCTCTCCATCTGTCGCAATCTGGTATACCTCATTTGTTAAATTTTTTACCCATTCCTCTGCTTTATCACCATCGATTGTTAAATCATTATAGGTTCTTGGGAATGTAGCTTCCCAATCTGTTCTGGAAAGGTAAGTTACATAATCCGGTTTATAATAGTTGATATCTGCATCCTGAAGCTGATTTACTACTTCTGTTCCATTTTCAGAATAAGCAAAGGTTTCCTCATCTACAGTTCCTTCTTTTCCGATACGCTCTACTGCTGTCTTTGCAACATCACCGCCTGCTTCCTCATTTCCCTGAGCTGCAAGTACATTGTTGACTGCTTCATGTGCACCATTACCCAGTGTAAAATAATAATCGCCACCATCTAAAATATATCCGCCTTTGCCATCCTTAGCAGTGGAATCCCAGCTTGTCATATATTTCATGTCTATGGTAATTGTGACTTTTTCTTCTGCCCCCGGCGAAAGAATTTCTGTTTTTTCCATTCCAAGAAACTCAATGGCTGATTTTTCTACATTATGTTCTTTGTCATAATCTGTATAAGGTGTCTGCACATATAACTGCGCTACCGATTTGCCGTCAGTATCACCTGTATTTTTCACCGTAACTTCTGCCGTAACGGTTTTGCTGTCCATATCAACTTCTACCTTGTCTAAGGTCTGTTCAAATGTGGTATAAGAAAGACCATAGCCAAAGGGATACGAAACCTCATCTTCATATAACCATGAAGCAGCACCATTGGATGCTCCGGCAGCACTTGATGCATTTCCATTTCCAAGTACGCTGTCGTAATATCTTGTCTCGTAATATTTATAGCCTACATAAATACCTTCTGCTTCAACTAAATAACTATCTGCCGCCATACAGGCATCTCCGCCAAAGCTTCCTAATGGAGATTCCGCTGAAATTTCACCCATCAGAGAGCCTTCATAACGAATAGCACTTAAATCCGAAAGCTTAATGCTTCCAAAGTTTTGTGATGCCGGTGCATTTGCTATATCAACCGCATAGGTATCTGTCAGATGACCGGATGGACTTGCTGTTCCATTTAAGATATCTGCAATTCCAAGACAACCATATGCTCCCGGAAAACCAATGTACATAATGGCACTGACCTTGTCATCATTTTTTAATTCTTCTATTTCCATGGTAGAACCGCTGTTAATCATGACAATGACCTTGTCAAAATTTGCTTTTGCAAGTTCTAAAACAGCTCTCTCATTTTTGCAAAGACCTAACGCACTTTTTGTTTCATATTTTTCCTGATTAATTCCTTCTTCCCCCGGATAATAATCACTTCCTTCTGAGCCCGGACGGGAAAATACAACAATTGCTGCATCATTATACTCTTTAAAGCTGTCTGTATAATCTGCATCCGCTCCTGCTCCGCCTTCTGCTTCCGGCAATGTGTACATATCCAAAGAAGGTTCGGATGGTTCATAAGGTGTTGAAAAGTTTGCCGGACGATAACCATAAATTGGTGTTACACCTGTCCATCCCTGTTCTTCCCCTGTTACAATATTTCCTAATGTTTCATATACATTTTTCATAACCGGATTTACTTCAAATCCACGTTCCTCTAATGCAGTTACTAAATCCTTTTGACCTGCTCCCACTATGGTACTTCCCATTGTACCACCCAGATACGGATACATACTGCCCATACCAAATAGTGTTACCTTTGGATTTGAGCCAAGTGGAAGTACATCCTTGTCATTCTTTAAAAGAACAACGCCTTCCTCTCCTACCTGTTCACCCAGTTCCACATGCGCAGCCACAAGCTCGTCTGTAGTTTTATAATCGGATACAAACTTGTCATCACTTGTTGTCACCGTACTCGATGTGCCCAGAGCACTATCAATTGTACTTCTCCAGGTATTTGTCACCCCCGAAAGACTTACCAGCCCTAATGACAACGACAAATTCAATGTCAAAAGTCCGCGCCACGCTTGGTTTAACTTCTTTTTCATTTCCCTTTTCTCCTTCTTGTTTATTGATGCAAAAGACTTTTTCTGAAAATTTTTCACCCCTATGAATCTCCCGCATCTGACATCGTAAAGTATAACCCGAAAGGCTTTTTATTTATCAATTTTGTCGTGAACGGTATATTTGCTTTCGTGAACTGCTTTTATTTTACACCCATAGGTGTGCATCCTGACATAGGCTTTTGATTCATAAATTTTATGAACAAAAGTGTGCTTCGCACACTCTCGCATTCCAATTTCTGATATAGCACAGCTTTTGTTCCGCGCGCGACAGCTGCGCATCCTAGGAGACTTTCGAAACGAAAGTCTCCAGAAGTGCTTTTATTCTATAGGAAGCTCAACGAACTTTCCTATAGAATAAAAAGAAGCTTACCACCACACATTCCAATAGATATGTGCAGTTGGCAGCTTCTTAAATTATTACACCGGAATCAGAATACGAAGTTCAAACCACCCCTTCTCTGCATGAATCGTAACCGATCCCTCATATTTCTTTACAATCTGCTGAATACTTTTTAATCCAAATCCATGATATTTTTTATCTTTTTTGGTAGTCTTAGGCAGTCCATTTTCAAAAACAAGCTCCTCCTGATAACAGTTCTCCAGACGAATTCTTACAAAACCTTTCTGCTTTGCAACAGCAAGATGAATCAGTCTTCGTTCCTTCTGTTCTAATTTATTCACACTTTCAATGGCATTGTCTAACATATTCCCAAACAAAATACTGATATCCATATCACTCATAAAATCTATCACATTTCCATCCACCACGCTGGTAAGTTCTATCCAGTTATTCTGACAATATATGGATTTTGCAGTCAAAATGGTATCTAATACCTTATTTCCCGTATTATTCTGTGCTTCATATGCCTTAATTTCCTTTTCCATCTGATTTAGATATTCCATACTTTCTTTTGCCCCGGCTTCCTGCTTCAATACCGCAATCTGATATTTCAAATCATGATATTTCTGGTTCACAGATTCCATACTTTTTTCTAATATCTCATAATTACTATATTGCATATTAAGCATATTAGAAAGTCTTTCCACCTCCAGCCGCATATTCAGTTCACCCATCTGCATATGATACGCATAGAGTATTGCAACGCCTCCCAAATCTACCAGCGTTCTTATTGTGAAAATCTCCATTGCAAACTGACTGCTAAAAAGTACTCCTCCCGTGACATAGCTTAAATTACTTACGGAAAAGATTGCAAATCCGATGATACAGACAGACAGTAATTCCCGAATACTAATGGAAATCTGTTCATTTACCTTCCTGATTTTGTGTTCCAGAAAAAATAATAGAGCAAAAGAAATTCCATGTATCACAAGCAAAAATATTGTATTTATACTCCAGTTTAATGGAACCAGCCCTTCCGCTACTGCATAGTAGAAAATCTGCCACTCCAATGACGCCGTAAATTCTCCTATAATAAATGCCCGAATGGCATAATAAAGAGCTGTTTTCCTGTCATATGTACAATTTAGATAAATATTCAGGAAAATTAAAAACATATAGAGCAGCATCAGGGGAACAAACAATGCTTCTATTCCATCACTAACTATCATAATTCCTGACAGCAATAAGAAAAATATTATCTGCATCAGTATTGTTTTTACTGCGTTAAAACGTCTTCTACTATTTAAAATAATTAAAATACAACTCAATCCATATGCAATTGCATAATAAAACCCCGGTGTATTTACACTCTCCACACCTGACATATTCATTATTTGCTAACCTCGTTCATATAATCATTTAACACATCCAGCAACTCTTTCTTTCGTGCCCGGCTTACCTGCACCTTTTCTCCATGTACTAAGACATCATTTTCTTCGCATCCCTCTACGTGCTCCAGATTCACCAGATAGCATTTGTTACATCGGAAAAATCCTTCATTTTCCAGACTCCTTTCCAATTCTTTCATGGTTCCTCTTGTCGTCACAGTACTATCCTTTACATGATATATCAAATCGTGATTCTGCACCTCTATGTAATAAATGTCAGAAATCCTGATTTTCTTCACGCTTCCCTTATAATTAACCGAAACAAACTTCTGGGTGCGCCGCTCCATCCTTGCCATTGCCCTTTCAATTCTCTGTGAAAAGGCAAAATAATTAATCGGCTTTAACACATAATCCAATGCCTCTACCGTTTTCCTGTCATATGTACAATTTAGATAAATATTCAGGAAAATTAAAAACATATAGAGCAGCATCAGGGGAACAAACAATGCTTCTATTCCATCACTAACTATCATAATTCCTGACAGCAATAAGAAAAATATTATCTGCATCAGTATTGTTTTTACTGCGTTAAAACGTCTTCTACTATTTAAAATAATTAAAATACAACTCAATCCATATGCAATTGCATAATAAAACCCCGGTGTATTTACACTCTCCACACCTGACATATTCATTATTTGCTAACCTCGTTCATATAATCATTTAACACATCCAGCAACTCTTTCTTTCGTGCCCGGCTTACCTGCACCTTTTCTCCATGTACTAAGACATCATTTTCTTCGCATCCCTCTACGTGCTCCAGATTCACCAGATAGCATTTGTTACATCGGAAAAATCCTTCATTTTCCAGACTCCTTTCCAATTCTTTCATGGTTCCTCTTGTCGTCACAGTACTATCCTTTACATGATATATCAAATCGTGATTCTGCACCTCTATGTAATAAATGTCAGAAATCCTGATTTTCTTCACGCTTCCCTTATAATTAACCGAAACAAACTTCTGGGTGCGCCGCTCCATCCTTGCCATTGCCCTTTCAATTCTCTGTGAAAAGGCAAAATAATTAATCGGCTTTAACACATAATCCAATGCCTCTACCGCATACCCTTTCATTGCATACTGGGGCATATTCGTAATAAATATAATCACAACCTCATTGTCAATCTCACGGATTTTCTCTGCAGTAGTCATACCATCTAAAAATTTCATTTCTATATCCATTAAAATAATATCGTAATTTGCAGTATAATTTTCTACGATATCCGCGCCATCCTCAAATAAAAAAGTTTTGAATTTCTGCCCACACTCTGTTTCATAACGCTCGATATACTTTTTTAATTTTTCCGAATAACTTTTATCATCTTCTACAATTGCTATCTTTATCATATATCTATCCCCTTTTACACAGCATATCTAAATATATATCATAGATATACTTTTCTGCACAAGATAAAAACATTCCATTTTCCTCTGACTCCCGCTCCATAGCAGCACTTTCCCATTACGCAAAAATCTGGGAAAACAATGATATTTTGTCTTCCCAGATTCCGTTTCTTCTTAATTTACAAATCACTTTTTATAAATCTGCACCATGGTCAATCACAATAATCTGACCTGTAATCGCAGACGCTTCATCACTTGCCAAAAAAAGAATTGCATTTGCAACTTCTTGTGGCTGACAAACCGGCAGACTAAGGTCCGCATGCTTTGCCATTGCTCCCATCATATCCGGATCTAAATTCTCACGTTTCATATCAGCTGTCATTGGTGTTACAACACTGCCCGGACAAAGGGCATTACAACGAACATTTACATTTGCGCAGCGCATCGCAATATTTTTTGTCATACCAATCATCGCTGCTTTACTGGCCACATAAGCAACACCGCCACCACCGGTATAGCCTGCAACACTGGATACATTAACAATAGAACCGGATTTTGCGGCCACCATGACTTTCGCTGCTTCTCTTGCCATGTAAAGACTTCCTTTTGCATTGATATCAATCAATCTGTCAATTGTTTCATCCGTTACTTTTTCAATTGCTTCAATTCCGCTGTCAACAACGCCCGCATTGTTTACCAGAATGTCTACTTTTCCAAAAGCTTCTACTGTCTTATCAATCACTTCCTTACACTGTTCCTTCACAGAAATGTCACACGGAACGGCCAGTGCTTCTCCTCCGGCTGCTTTAATTTTCTCAGCAACTGCTTCTAACTGCTCCACTCTTCGTGCAGAAATAACAACCTTTGCTCCTTCACGGGCAAACATTTCCGCTGCACAAGCTCCAATACCGGAATTCCCCCCTGTAATTACTGCAACTTTTCCATCTAGTCTTCCCATAGTCTGTCCTCCTTAAAAATTTATAGTCCTATTGTACTAATTATATTCTGATTATTCAATTAAATTTGTTGATATTTTTATTCAAAAAACAAAAAACTTATGTGCCATATTCTCAGGTGAATACATAGTCATGCAGTAACATCATTTCTATAAAAGCAAAAGAAGCAGTTGCAAAATTCTTACAACTGCTTCTTTATATTAATACTTATTCTACTTTTGGTAATTTAGCAAGGGCTTTGGCGATTTCTTCATCTGTTGGAATATAATCACCCATCACACCATCATTGAATTTCTGATATGCATACATATCAAAATATCCTGTACCGGTAAGTCCGAATACGATATTCTTTTCTTCTCCTGTCTCCTTGCATTTCAATGCTTCATCAATTGCAACCTTAATTGCATGGCTGCTTTCCGGTGCTGGAAGAATACCTTCCACTTTAGCAAAGCTCTGGGCAGCCTCAAATACCTCTGTCTGCAATACACTACGTGCTTCCAGTAATCCCTGGTCATAAAGCTCAGATACAACAGAGCTCATTCCATGATAACGAAGTCCGCCTGCATGGCTTGAGGATGGCATAAAACCGCTTCCTAAGGTATACATTTTCTGAAGCGGACACACCTTTCCGGTATCACAGAAATCGTAGGCATAAGTACCTCTTGTTAAAGATGGGCAGGATGCCGGTTCTACTGCAATCATCTTGTAATCAGCCTCTCCACGAAGCATCTCTCCTGCAAATGGTGAAATTAAACCTCCAAGGTTGGAACCACCGCCTGCACAACCAATGATAATATCTGCTTTTACCCCATATTTATCTAAGGCTGCTTTTGTTTCCAAACCAATAATTGACTGATGTAACAATACCTGTGTTAATACGGAACCAAGTACATAACGGTAACCTTCCTGAGCTGTCGCAGCTTCAACAGCTTCAGAAATCGCACATCCAAGACTTCCTGTTGTTCCCGGAAATTCTTCATTAATCTGACGTCCAACCTTTGTATTCATGGATGGTGATGGTGTCACCTGCGCACCATAGGTTCTCATTACCTCACGACGGAATGGTTTCTGCTCATAAGAGCATTTCACCATGTATACCTGACAATCTAAGTCAAAATAAGAACACGCCATGGAAAGTGCTGTTCCCCACTGTCCAGCTCCTGTTTCTGTTGTTACACCCTTTAAGCCTTCCTGTTTTGCATAATATGCCTGTGCAATTGCTGAATTTAATTTATGGCTTCCTGATGTATTATTTCCTTCAAATTTATAATAAATATGTGCCGGTGTACCAAGCTTTTTCTCTAAGCAGTACGCACGTACCAATGGTGCCGGACGATACATTTTGTAAAAGTCTCTGATTTCCTCCGGAATATCAATATATGCATTTGTTTCATCTAATTCCTGGCGTGCTAACTCTCTACAGAAAATCTGTGACAGTTCATCCTCTGTAACCGGCTTTAAGGTTTCCGGATTTAAAATTGGTGCCGGTGTACCAAGCTTTTTCTCTAAGCAGTACGCACGTACCAATGGTGCCGGACGATACATTTTGTAAAAGTCTCTGATTTCCTCCGGAATATCAATATATGCATTTGTTTCATCTAATTCCTGGCGTGCTAACTCTCTACAGAAAATCTGTGACAGTTCATCCTCTGTAACCGGCTTTAAGGTTTCCGGATTTAAAATTGGTGCCGGTTTCTTCTTCATATCCGCCCGGACATTATACCACTGCTTTGGCATCTCATGTTCTTCCAGATAAATTTTGTAAGGGATTGTTTTGTTGTTCATTGTTTCTACCTCTCTCTTTCTTTTAATCTGGCAGGTCTGTCAGGAAAACACATCCTTTGCAGAGCGTCTCATACTTCTTTGCTTCTCTCCGAATAAGCAGGTTTCAGGCAAAGCCTGAAACTCGCGTTGCTCGTCAGATGAAAGAAAACATCTTCTCCTGCAAGCAGGCGAATCTGTTTTCTTTCACCTGACTCTGCTTATTCGCGCAAAAAAACTCCTGTCCTACCAACACTGATAGGACAGGAGTATGATATACTTCTGCGGTGCCACCTAACTTCATCCATTATGGATGCTCTCTGCCATGTACCAACATACATGCTCTGCTGTAACGTGCAGCCACGTCTCACCTACTCCAAAAAGTTTCAGTTCGCCCTCCGAGATCCATTCACTAATCTTCCCATCACTGCAATCCCACCATCTGCAGTTCTCTGTGCATGCTCCAAATAGCTACTCGTTCTCTTCAACAGTTTAATTTGTTAAAGCAATTCTAATCCTCTTTTCTGTGATTGTCAACACTTTTTTTAATTTCTTTTATTTCTTTTCTGTCAACAATTCCAATACTGTCTCTTTAAATATATTCATATTCACAGGTTTTGCCACATGGGAATTCATTCCTGCATTCATTGCTTCCTGTACATCCTCCATAAAGGCATTCGCTGTCATTGCTACAATTGGAATCTCCTCAGCATCCGGATGTCCGCACATTCGTATTGCCCGGCTGGCATCATAACCATTCATTACCGGCATCTGCACATCCATCAATATCATGTCGTAATATCCCGGCTCAGCTTCTTTAAATTTCTCCACTGCCAGCTTACCATTTTCCACAATATCCATCTCTGCGCCTTCGTCTGCTAACAATTCCTGCAGAACCTCTGCATTAATTTCATTATCCTCTGCAATAAGAAAACGGATACCAGAAAATGGCATCTTTTCTTCCATTGTATACAATGCCGTTTCATTTCCTTTTAACTGGGCTATCAGTTTCTTTAAATTTGACACAAAAAATGGTTTGACAAGAAATCCATCTACTCCTACCGCCTTTTCCTTCTCCTTATCGCTCCATTCGTAGGAATTCAATAATATTAGAAGTGTATCATTTCCTACCGCCTTTCTAATTTTTGTTACCAATTCAAGGATATCGGCTCCGGCAATTTCCTCATCTATTAATATCAAATCATATGTTATTTCCCCTTTTAATAATTTCTCAAATTGATTTTTCATACAATTTCCAACGGTTACATAATCTGCCTTTACCGTACTTTCTGACATAATGTTCTGAATATCGATACATTGATTTACTTCTCCTGCTGCCACGAGCATTTTTGTTATGCCATACTGTTCCCATAAATCTTTGTCCTGTCTTCCTTCTGCTGGTCTGAATTTCAAATCAACAGTAAAGGTTGTCCCTACTCCCGGTTCACTATTTACAAAAATATTTCCCCCCATCATCTTTACCAGATTATTTGTAATTGACATTCCCAGACCGGTTCCCTGAATACCACTGATGGTACTATTTTCTTCTCTTGCAAAGGGTTCAAAAATAACCTTTTGAAACTCTTCGCTCATCCCCATTCCGTTGTCAATAACTTTAAAACGCAGATGAATAAAGCTGGTAACACGTTTCGGTCTGACAGCAGAAATCTGTAATACTATCTCTCCACCTTCCGGTGTGTATTTTACTGCATTCGATAATAAATTTAACAAAATCTGATTGATGCGCACCTCATCTCCCATCAGATGTTCTTCTTTAATTCTGCTTGTCTTTATTATAAAATTCTGATTTTTCGCTTCTGCCTGAGGTGCAATAATCGTCTGTATCTCTTCTAATATCGTTGCAAGATTAAATTCACCTATGTTCAGTTTTACTTTGCCACTTTCAATTTTATTCATATCAAGAATATCATTAATAATTCCCAACAAATGCTGGCTGGATGCTGTTATTTTTTTCGCATAATTTCTTACTCTTTTTACATCCTCCGCATTCTTCTCCAGTAAAGTCGCCAGACCAATAATTGCATTCATCGGTGTACGCATATCGTGACTCATACTGCTTAAAAACTTACTCTTTGAATTACTTGCAGCCTCTGCTGCATTTACTGCTGCCCGAAGTGCCAGTTCCCCTTGCACTTCTGCAGTCTCATTAATAATAGAAACCGCCACCTCTCCTGCTGACGGAACAAAACATTTGCACCGCAGATATATTTCTTCTTTTGTTACCGGATGTACATAAGAAACATTTTTTACCTCTAAAGGTGTTTTTGTATCCCATGTCTGCATCTTATGTACTAAATCCTGCAATCCAAATTTTGCCAGTATTTCAAAAATACTTTTTCCGATTATTTCATCCATAGAGATACCAAGAATCGGCATTAGATCAGAGGTTGTATAACGGCAGATTGCATCCTTTTCTCCCGCCAGTATATAAACACCCATGGTATCCGAAGAAATAATATTCATCAGGCTGTCCCTGTTTCTTAACAGCTGTCCTGTCCGCTTGTCTGCCTGACAGGTCATAAACAGATATGCCCCAAAGCAAATAATTACTGCCAGAAAAATCAGCAAAAATGCAATCTCTCCCACCTGTCCAGCATCTCCGCTTTTCATTTCATTAATAACCTCATGGTCCACTAACAATACCAGTGACCAGTCCATAACCTCCATTGGAACATAACTTAATACAATGTTTTTGTCCCCCATTGTTACACAAACAGCACCACGTTCCCCTGACTTCATACTGTTTTGCAATGTTTCAACGCTCTTAATTTTTTCGTTGTATGTAAATATCTCATTATCTAATGCATGAAAAAACGTACAATCACAGGTCCAGTTTTGTGTACCCGCTGTCTGGAACATACATTCCCCATTACTGTCCACAACCAATGTTTTTCCTTTTCCCGAAAAGGATTCCAGTTGTAGTACTTCCAAGAAACTGCCCAGCTTATATTCTGCAACCATATATTCCAGCTTCATTTCTCCTGCATTTATGGATTTGGTAGGCATGACAAATACCAGACGTTCCTCCCCTTTTGCATCGTGCCGCAGCAGATTTACAGCCTGTTTTGAAAGCATCGTCTCCTCAATCACTTCTGACAGGTCCCAATTTTTCCAATTTCCCCAGCTGCCCTCTGCATTCATGTAATTTCCACTGCTATCTAACAGATAAATTTGGTCAGCCGCTGCACATTCCTTCATTTCAAAAAGAATTTCTGACACATCTTCCATATTTTTCTCTGCCACATAACTTACCGCCTCCTGCGCCATATCCAGTTCCATCCATGCATCCTCTATCCTGCTTTGAAATGCAAAATTCAACTGCTCTGTCGTTTCCAACACAAGATTGAGCGCATCCTTCTCACTAACAGAATTCAGCTGATGCATAAAATAATAAAGCAGACAAAATGACATCAAAAGACTAACCATTAATATTGTAAGCATCCCTGCTATATTATTTCGTAATTCTTTTCTCATATTATTCCTCTTTTCCCCAACTTTTTCTTCTACTTATTCTACGGAAACATCTTATCTTTTTGTTTTAAGAAATGCAATCTGCTTTCGACTATTCACGTCATTTTTTCCCTGCTTTTCTACGCGCTTCTACATAATTCGACAAACCACATTTCGCATTTTTTGATTCTTTTAAAATCAATGTTTTTTCAAACTTTTTCTACAAAATTTATTATTATTTTTTTTCATTTTAAACATTTACTTTCTAGTATTAAAG
>CAYMIS010000075.1:0-16685 GCA_964390485.1 uncultured Roseburia sp.
GATTCTTGTGGATGCGAGAATAATTATATAGGACGCCTTTTTATTAGGCGCTTACGATAACTGCATTAGAAAGAAGATACATGTATTTGAAAGAAAGTGGAGAACAGACATGATAAAAGTGATTTTATGGGATATTGATGGAACTTTATTAAATTTTGAAGCAGCAGAAAGCTATGCTATCCGCAAATGTTTTGAAATCTTTGACATGGGAATCTGTACAGATGAAATGATAGCCCGTTATTCTGTAATTAATAAAAAATACTGGGAACGCTTAGAACGGGGAGAAATTAGTAAATCTGAAGTTTTGGTGGGGAGATACCGGGAATTTTTTGAATCAGAGGGACTGCCGGTGGAAAAAGCGGAAAGTTTTAATGCGGAATATCAGATACGCCTTGGTGATACTGCCTTTTTCTATGACAATGCCTACGAACTGGTGAAAAAATTAAAATCCCAGGTAAAACAGTATGCAGTTACAAATGGAACGTTGGTTGCACAGGAGCGCAAATTAGAGAAATCCGGGCTGGATAAATTATTGGATGGAGTATTTATTTCCGATGTACTGGGGGTAGAAAAGCCGAATATTGAATTTTTCGATAAGGTATTTGCAGAAATTGGTGCTTATGAAAAGGAGGAAGTGCTGATAGTAGGGGATTCCTTAACCAGCGATATGCAAGGAGGAAATAATGCAGGAATCCATAGCTGCTGGTATAATCCGAAGGAATTAAAAGATACCGAAAATAGACGCATTGATTATGAAATCAGGGATTTGTGGGAAGTGGAAAAAATAATTACCCGTTAGAAATATATGACAACGAAGGGAAAAGACGGAGGATAAGTGATGGCAGTAATTGCAAATAAAATGTGGTTAGTGAGCCAGCAGGCATGCATACTAATAATGATTGTATTGGCAGTGGGGTTTTTATTAAGAAAAAATGCAGAAAGAAAGGCTTATGGGAACCTTCTGTTTTCTTTTGCAAAGTCCCATACAAAGCAATGTGTATTAAGTATGATAGCGGTTGCGCTGGTAACCATGCTTTGTGGCTGTTCCTCTTTTACGGAAACATCAGATTTTAATGCTTCAAATGATAATTCTAAAAATAGTGAAAACTCCATAAATGTGGAAGACAATACGAATACAGAAAATAATGACAATAATGAAGTTGATGAAATTTATGGTGAAACAGCAGAATTTGACATTCAGGCAGAGCTTGCAGAAGTAGAAATTCAGGCAGATCAGTTAGAGAAAAAAATGCAGGAAGAGGCTTTTCTGACGCAGGAAGAGTTAAATGGAATACAGGGAGCACTTTATCTGCTGTGGGATAATGAGCTGAATGTTATCTGGAACAGATTAAAAGAGACATTAAGCGAAGAAGAGATGGCTGCGCTTATTATTGAAGAGAGGGAATGGATTGCATATAAAGAAATTGAGGCAGAGGCTGTTGGTGAAGCCTATGAAGGGGAAAGTATTCCGGAATCAATTATAAGTAGTAAAAAGGCAGAACTTACAAGAGACCGGGTTTATGAATTGGCGGAATACCTGACAGGAGAAAGAAAATTATCCCTTGCCGCTCCGGAAGAGGAAGTTAGTTTCCCGGAGAAAAGCTAAAAACAGGGACGCAGCCTAAATTTCAAAATCCGGGGACATATCTTTAAGATGTGTCCCCGGATTTTGAAATTTAGGCTGCGTCCCTGTTTTCTATTTTTTCTTAATCCGAATAATACTTACCGAATATTTAGGTGCATTATAAGTAAAGCTTTCTCCAACTGTAAGGCTGCTTTCTACCGGAGCAACCTTTTCCGGTTCTTCGAAGGAGTTCTGGAGACCTAAGTCATCTCCTGAAAGGAGGGTAAGAACAGCTTCGGTGTCATATTCGCTGATATTCATATCAGTAATACTTGTGTTGATTTCGATGTCGTTTTCAGAAACATTGACAAATTTGATAATGATGTCTCCGTTTTCATCAATGCTTGTTGTTTCATAAAGCGGGTCAACAGCTTCTTGTGTATAATCTACATAAAGGGCATCGTCGATATAGCATTTTACGTTATTTCCTTCAACAACCACCTTTAACTGATATACCTGATTTTTCTTCAAAACAAGATTTTTCACAGTGCCGTTAATCTGACCACTCTTTGCGTTGTTTTCCACAATCTGTAAGCAGGAAACAGTGTTTCCCCAGCCGCCAATGTTCCAGAAGATATTGTTTGCAGTATTTTTAACACAAACAGGAATCAGGAAGCCTTCAGAGCCGCCTAGAATTTCTGCGTCTACTGTTAAGGTGTAATTGCTCCAATCAGAATCACCAACGTAGGCAGCATCTCCGGTATTTCCGTCAAATGGGTCACCGGTATTGGTCTGAACAAGGCGTCCATCTTCTACAGACCAGTCACCCTCGTGAATATTCCAGTTATCGTCTTTTAAAATAGTATCACTCTCAAAATCAGCCTCGTATAATACGGCACCATCCGTATTTGAGGTTACTTTGAGGTTGTCATAAGCAACAGAGGTCATCCAGCTTCCGAGCCCTAC
Organism: uncultured Roseburia sp.; assembly: GCA_964390485.1. GTDB lineage: Bacteria > Bacillota > Clostridia > Lachnospirales > Lachnospiraceae > Roseburia. The sequence continues at coordinate 2,531 of CAYMIS010000075.1, forward strand.
AGAGCCGCTTAACGCCTCTACAGAGGTATTGGCATTTATCTCCAAGGTGGATGGAAGAATCATGGTTCCTACGTTATTTGCATATATTTTCTGTACCTGATAATCAATCGTTCCATAAATGGAATTATTCGAGAAGAACATCATATCCGGTGTCCACTGGTTGTGAGTGCTGTTTCCAAAAAGTGGAGCGTAGCAAGCCATTTTTACAACATCTGCATTTCTTTCCAAACCGGTCATATAAGCAGCTTCTGCTAAAGCAGCCTTTAAGGTATTGGACTGGGCAGCATATTCTCCCAGGAAAACCTTCGCCTGGGTATCTCTGCTATAGGCATCATAACGTTTGGTATTCGCCATAAACCAGTCCGGAGATTCGTAATAGTGCTCATCTACTAAGGTGGTGATGCTGTCCGGGTAATCTTCAATATAGCCCCAGCCTTCGGTACTGCCGGAAGCAGTTCCGTTTGCAACAATTAATTCAATATCGCCATAGAGCTCTGGTTTTTCCTTTGCAGCATTTTCAAAGGCTTCCACAAATTTCTCATAATGGGCATGGTATTCCGTCTGCCATTGTTCATTACCGATTCCAATGTATTTTAACTGGAATGGCTTTTCGTGCCCCATGGCAATACGGACAGAGCCCCAGTGAGTAGAAGCGTCGCCAAGACAGAATTCCACTAAGTCAAGGGCATCCTGCACACATTGTTTAAATTCATCACTATTTAATGGGTAAACAATATATTTTGGACTCTGTACCTGACAGGTCATTCCTGCATTTAAAACAGGAACAGGAAGGGCATCTATGGCCTCACATAATTCAAAATATTCATAGAAACCGATACCATAGGTGGTGTAATATGGATTGTTGCTGCTGCCGTTCCAGATATCTTTTCCCTGTGGGCGGGCAGAGACATCACCGGTTGTTTCTACACCGTTGATGGAATAGGTAAGGCCGTTTCCGATGGAGTCTTTCCAGTCATACATACTTTCTTCATCTCTACCCTCGATTACACATCCGCCAGGGAAGCGTAAGAAGGTTGGATTTAAGGATTCCATATATTCCCCAAGGTCTTTTCGAATAGGAAGACCTTGATAGGTGTCTTCCGGCATCAGGGAAATCATGTCCACGCAGACAGTGCCTACAGGAATACTGACTGTAAAAACGAGGTCTTTATTTATTGTTTCGGTTGGAGTTAAGACAGTTTCTAATTTCTGCCAGCTGTCAGTTACCCCCTCAATTATCTGCTCTGCATAAACAGTACCATCTTTGCTTTCAAGAGATACACGTACTATGTTACAGGAGCCATCTCCTTTTATAAATAAGGAAGCATTGTAATTTTCACCTGCTGTAACAGCAAGTCCATCCAGATAGCCTACATTGGAAATCCCAAGGTATGGAGCGGCAGAGGATAAGCCATTGTTGGTAATAACAGCATAGCTTGGATTGTTTTCATTCAGGCAGCTTCCATCTTCCTGTCCGTTCACTACGGAAAAGGTAAGAAAGTCCTCATCGTCATGCATCCAGCCGTGCATATTTCCATTTGCAGCAGCAGTACCATATTCAAAAGAACGGTTCTTAATTAATTCAGCATAAAGACCGCCATCTACCGCATAGTTAATATCTTCTAAGAAAAGACCATACAGGGTATCAGAAATCTGATAGCTTTCGTCAAGGACAGAGGTATCTGCGCTTATCTGATAGCTTGCGGTAGTAATGCCTCCGGCAGCTGAGCTGCTGTCAGTTTCAGCATTTTCCCCCTCTGTCTGTTGCTTGCCGGAAGAATCGGAGTCGGAATTGCTGGCTGGCGTATTATTTCCACAGGCACACATAGTTCCTGCCAGAGAAAATCCCAGCAAAAGTGATAAAATTTTTTTTGATTTTACTTTCAATTTTGTCCCCCTTCTGCGCAGGTTTCTGCGCTACAGTTACAAAAACACACCTTGTTTTTTGTACAATATGCAATATAGACAGTGCAAAATATGTATAAAACTTACAAAAAACAGTCTTATGTTTTGTGCAATATTTTGGAAAAGTCTAAAATATTTAACTTTCTTTTCATACAATATCATAATATAAAACTTTAGTACAGCATTGACTTTTGGTAAATGTCATAGTATTATATAAAAAACTAAAGTAATTTAAAAAATCATAAATTACTAAAATGATTTAGAGAAAAGAGTTGACCATGACTCTGAAGATATTTTAGAGAGATGGTAAGGAGGAAGCGATGGGGCGTAAAAAATTAGAAAAGTTATTCCCGAAAGTAATTTCATTAGGACTTGTTACAGCACTTTGTATCAGCACCCTTGGCGTAAGCGATGTCTGGGCGACAGAAAATACCGCAGGAACAGAAGCTGCAAGTGAGGAAAACGCAGCCGAGGCAGAAAGTACTGTGGAAGAATCAGCAGCAGATTCATCTACATATACATATGATGCTGAATATCAGAGTGAGCGTATCGCTACAAATTATACAAAGGTGAGCGCAGGCTACACATTACCAGCATATACCGGAGAAGATGTGGTATATAGTATGGAAGAGAATGTGACAGATGCCGGAACAGCAGAACTCAGTACAGAAACAAGAGAGTATGAGAAAGCTGCTAAAGTATTAGATATGCAGGTAGATGATGTAGTAAAGGTTACTATTGATGTCCCGGAAGATGGTCAGTACTTCATGACATTTGATTATCTTTCCTATGATGAATCTATTCTTCCTATTGAGATAGCAATGCAGATAGATGGAGCTTATCCTTATTATGAATGCAGAAACTTAGAATTTGAAACAACCTGGCAGCCAGATGCAGAGCCTTCTTACGACCGTTATGACAACGAAGTAGTAACGGTACCAAATAAAATGATTCAATGGGAAAATAAATATCTGATGGATTCCAGTTACAGACATTCCGCTCCATTGGCATTAGAGCTTACGAAAGGAACCCATGAGCTAACAATGACCATTAACGAAGGAAGCTTCCTGCTTGGTGCTGTTACACTGACTGCTCCATATGAAACACCTGCTTACACAGGTTCAGAAAAAGCAGACGGAAAAGAAATCATTGAGCTTCAGGGGGAAAGATATACATATTCCAATGACTCAGCAATTCATGGTGTTGCAGAGTACGATACAAGCTTAGACCCATATGAAGTAACAGATACATTGTTAAACTCCATTGACTCTGATTCCTTTGATACTGCCGGACAGAGTGTCAGCTATGAGTTTGAAGCACCGGAATCCGGTTATTATTATATCGGAATGAATTACAGACAGTCTGATAAAACAGATTTTCCTGTATTTTTAGATGTAAAAGTAGATGGAGAGATTCCGAATACCGCCTTCGAAGCTTATGGAATGGATTATACAACAAAATACAGAACCACAACATTAACAGATGAAGAAGGAAATAACTTAAGTGTTTACCTGGAAAAAGGAACACATACCATTTCTTTTGATATTAGTATGGATCCAATCTGTAATGTAATGGAAGAATTAGATGAGATTATGTCCGGTATTAATGACCTTGCATTGGAAATCACAAAGGTTGCCGGAACAAACTCCGATAAATACAGAGACTTAAAGCTTTCCAGATATATCCCAAATGTAGAGGATACCTTATATGGATATGCAGAACAGTTAGAAGCCTTAGAACAGGGCGCGTTACAGTACAGCGAAAGTGATAAAAACGTTGCGGTAATGTCTTCTATGTTAATTGCAGCAGGACAGTTAAGAAGTCTTGCAGATAACCCGGATGAGATTCCTTACCGAATCGGTGAGTTATCTACCAGTATGAACTCAGCAAACCATTACCTTGCAAATACGATTGATAACCTGATTAAAAATAATCTTGCCATCGACCGTATCTGGATTTACCAGGAAGAAGCAGAACTTCCGGAGGCACCTGGAGTATTTTCTTCTGCATGGATGAATGTAAAACGTTTCGTAGCATCCTTTACAGAAAAAGCTTACTCTACAAGTAATACAGACCCTGAGCATTTACAGGTATGGGTAAACCGTTCCAGCCAGTATGTTCAGATTATGCAGAAAATGATTGATGAATCCTTTACACCGGAAACAGGAATTGAGGTTGATATCAGTATCATGCCTGACCAGTACAAATTAGTACTTTCCAATTCCTCAGGTAACGCCCCGGACGTTGCAACCGGTATTAACTATACGATTCCATACGAACTGGCAGTCAGAGGCGCATTAGTAGATATGACACAGTTTGAAGATTTTAAAGAGGCAGCAGAGCCTTATGAACCGGGATTCTTTATGACAGGAACTATCGGTGACAGCGTATACTCCATGCCGGAAACAATGAACTTCTGGGTACTGTTTTATCGAACAGATGTTATGGAGAAATTAGGCTTAGAAGCACCGGAAACAATGGATGAAGTTATCGACATGCTTCCGGAACTTCAGATGAGAGGGTTGAACTTCTACTATCCGGCTTCCGGTATGATTCAGTTAAGAAACTTCCACGGAACAACACCATTAATCGTACAGAATGGTGGTTCCCTCTACTATGATACAGCTGCGGAAGGAACAGCCTTAGGAAGTGAAGAAGCAGTAGCCGGTTTCACCGAAATGACCGATTTATTTACCATTTATGATATGCCGGTTAACATTGACAACTTCTATCAGCATTTCAGAAATGGTGACCTTCCAATCGGAATTGCTGACTATGCAGTATATAACCTTTTAACAAACGCGGCTCCGGAGCTTTCCAGTTCATGGGAAATCGCAGTTGCACCGGGAGTTTTACAGGAAGATGGAACAATTGACAGCAGCACCTGTGGCTGTGCAGAAAGTACCGTAATCTTTAAGAGCGATTCTGATAGAGAACAGAAGGCCTGGGAATTTGTAAAATGGTGGTCATCCACAGAAGTTCAGGCTGAATTTGGTCAGACCTTACAGATTACTTACGGTGATGACTACATGTGGACAACAGCCAATATGGAAGCCTTTGAACAGCTCCCATGGGATACGGATGACAAAGAAGTTATCAAAGAATTTGCAGCCAACGTCGTAGACGTTGCCAGAGTTCCGGGTACTTATCTGTTAGAACGTGAAATGAGTAATACCTTTAACGATATTGTAGTAAATGGTGACAATGAACAGACACGAATTGATAAAGCTGTTAAGAGTATCAATCGTGAGTTTGACCGTAAGCTTGAGGAGTTCGGCTTCATTGACTCAGAAGGAAATGTAATCGAAGAATACAAGATTCCAACTGTAGATCGTGTAAGAGAAATCCTTGGGCGTAATGATTAAGGAACGGGGTGAGAAAGATGAGTAAAGTAAAACAGGAAAAAGCACCTCTTGTTACAAAAAAGAAAAATAAAATAGCGAAACGTGAAAATAACAAAAATGGTTATCTTTTTACAGCACCATATGCAATTATATTTTCATTGTTTATTTTGATTCCAGTTATTCTGGCAGTAATTTTGTCCTTTACAAACTTTAATGCGATTGAATTTCCATCATGGGTTGGATTTTTGAACTATATCACACTGTTGACCAGTGATGAAGTATTCATGCAGTATGTATTACCAAATACCGTTGTATATGCGGTGGTTGTAGGTATCGGAGGATATATTTTATCCTTCGTGCTTGCATGGGCATTATGTAACTTATCCAAAGGACCAAGAACTGTATTTGCATTGATTCTGTATTCACCAAGTATGACAACCGGTGTTGCCATGACAGTATTATGGAAGGTTATCTTCTCCGGTGACCAGACAGGATTATTAAACAGCTGGCTGATGAGCCTTGGGGTCATTAATGAGCCAATTATCTGGTTAGTAAGTACAGACTATCTGCTTCCAATCGTTATTATTATTGGATTATGGTCATCCATGGGTATCGGTTTCCTTTCCATGATTGCCGGTATCTTAAATGGAGATGAATCACTTTACGAAGCAGCAGCGATTGATGGTGTTAAGAACCGTTTCCAGGAAATGATTTACATTACAATTCCTCAGATGAAGCCACAGATGCTTTTCGCAGCAGTTATGGCAATCGTTGGAGCCTTCCAGAACGGTTTAGTTTCTACCTTATTAACAGGTAACCCATCACCGGGATATGCAGCACAGTTAATTGTAAACCACATCGAAGATTATGGTTTCTTACGTTACGAAATGGGATATGCAGCAGCCGTATCCGTAGTATTGTTACTGATTGTACAGATTTTCTCTAAGGCAGCGAACTCACTGCTTTCTGAGAAGGATGATTTTTAAAAGGGGGAGGAAACAATGGCATATAAGGGAAAAAGAATTAATCCGCAGAAGTTTGAAAGAAGCCAGATTAAAATTATTTTAATCATTCTTCCACTTGTAATATTTATGGCAATGCCAATTATCTTCATTATTAACCATGCGTTTAAGCCAATGGAGGAATTGTTCGCATTCCCACCAACCTTCTTTGTTCGGAATGCAACCTTAGAGAACTTTACCAAATTAATTAAGTTCAGTAGAACCTCCGGGGTTCCACTCAGCAGATATGTATTTAACAGTTTGATTGTTACAGCATTAGCAGTTGGACTTTCCTTATTACTTACTACATTAACAGCTTTTGCTCTTTCTAAGATTAAATTCAAAGGAAGAGAGCTGATGATGCAGATTAACCAGATTGCGATTATGTTCGTTGCAACAGCAGTATTGATTCCTAGATACTTAGTAATCTGTCAGTTAGGAATGATTGACAGCATCTGGGCACATGTACTTCCATTAGTAGCAATGCCGGTAGCACTTTTCTTAGTAAAGCAGTTCGTAGACCAGGTTCCAAACTCCCTGATTGAAGCAGCTTACATGGACGGCGCAACAGATTTTCAGGTATATCGTAAGGTTATCATTCCAATGATTAAACCGGCGATTGCAACAGCCTCTATTCTGGTATTCCAGCAGGTATGGACGAACATGGAAACCTCAAACTACTATATTAATGATGATAGTATGAAAACATTGACTTTCTATATGAACTCCTTAGTCAATGTAAACAACACAGTAGCTGGTCAGGGTATGGCGGCAGCAGCATCCTTAATTATGTTCCTGCCAAACCTGATATTGTTCATTATCCTCCAGAATAAGGTTATGAACACCATGGCAAATTCAGGTATTAAGTAAAAGGAAAAGGACGGACGCATTATGAAAAGTGGAAAAAAAGTTTTTAGACTAATTGCCATGTTTTTGATTGCATTAGTCCTTGTCTCAGGCATTGGTTCTATGACAGCCTATGCTGAGACACCATATAAGACTTATACAATTGATGGCTATGGCTATATACAGGAAACACAGACAGCATATTTGGCATATGAGACTATCACAAAATTCGGTGGCGAATTTTTAAATGGTCCAAGTGATATGTATGTAACAGATGATGGCGAAATCTATGTTGCCGATACAGGTAATGCCAGAATCGTAGTTGGTGATATCAACGGAACAAAGATTAAAACCATCGGTGAAGGCACATTAGTAACACCAAAGGGTGTATATGTGACAGAGCACAACAAACATGTATACGTTGCAGACCGTGATGCGGAAGCTGTATTCGAGTTTGATGCAGATGGAAAGCTTTTAAATAAATATACAAAACCTACCAGTCCTCTTTATGGAGAAGGCTTAAGCTTTTTACCAATTAAAATTGCAGTAAATGACGCAGGGGTAATGTATGTTATCTGTGAGTCCAATACGAACGGTATTGTAGAAATCTCACCAAATGAAGGTGGAACATTCTTAGGATACTTCGGTACCAACTATGCATCTACCAGTCTTCAGACAATTATTTATCGTGCAATCTTAACAGATGAGCAGCGGGCAAAGATGGTAAGTAATATTCCATCTACACCGGATAACTTAGCAATTGATGAAAAAGGTCTTGTGTACACTGTTACCCGTGGTGATGAATATAAGACATTAAAAAGATTAAATATTGCAGGTAAAAACCTGATTGATGAAGCAGAATATGCAGATATTCCGGCAGCAGTTGCAGCAGGAAATCATGACAACGTATATGTTGCAGACCAGCAGGGATATATTTACGAATACAACAATGAAGGGGAACTTCTTTATGTATTTGGTGGTCTCGATGATGGTACGCAGCGAGTAGGTCTTTCAACTTTAGTAACAAGTATCCAGATAGACTTAGAGGACAGAATCTACATCTTAGATTCCGATAAATGTCAGATTCAGGTATATGAGCCAACAGAGTTTACACAGCTGCTTCACGAAGCACTGTACTTATATTCAAAGGGTAGATATACCGAAAGTAAAGAGCCGCTTTCTAAGGTTCTTGAAATGAACAGTATGTTTGATTATGCGAACCAGGCGATGGGACGCGCATACTTCCAGGAAGAAAATTATGACATGGCACTTCATTATGCAAAGCTGGCAAAGGATTACGAAGGTTATTCCGATGCTTACTGGGAAATCCGTAATGAATGGCTGAAGAAAAATATTGTTCCTGCCCTTGCAGTTATCGTATTAATCTATGTGGCATTAAAACTGCTGAAATATTACGATAAAAAGAAAGGTATTCTTGCAAAACCAAAGGCTTATATTGCAAAAGCGAAGGAAAACAAAATAGTTTCTAATTTACTATATGCAAAATACTTTATGAAACATCCAATTGATGGTTCTTATGGAATTGCAAGAGAAGGAAGAGCCTCCTGGGCTGCACCAAGTATTATTTTGGCAATCTTTACAATTGAGTTTATTGTAAACAAATATTTATGCGGATTCTTACAGAAGACAATCCGTGAAGGAAGATATGAGATTTTCTCAGATATCGGAAAAATTTTAGTAGTAATCGTAGCAGTAACAGCTTGTAATTATCTGGTATGTACCATTAATGAAGGTGAAGGTACGATTAAGAAAATTTATACCTATTTCTGTTACAGCTTAATGCCATATGTGTTACTTACACCAGTGATTTTTGTGCTTTCCCATGTGTTAACAGTGAATGAACAGTTCTTAATTACCTTAGCACAGTTTGTGATGATTGGCTGGCTGTTAGTATTAGTAATTCTGGCAATTAAGGAAGTAAATAACTATACGGCAGGTGAGACCTTTAAGATTATCTGCTTAACAATCTTTACAATCTTAATTATGGCATTATTAATTTTCGTAATTTATGTATTATGGGCACAGGTATTTGAATTTATCAGTGCTGTATTTGGAGAGGTGGTGTACCGGTTTGGCTTCTAGAATGAAAAAATTATTTTGTATGTTAATGGCGGCTGTAACCGTTGCCACAGCATTTCCAAGTGTGAATGCATCAGCCACAAGTGTTGATGCAGCAACACAGGAAACAGAAACAACAGAAGAAGGAGCCGCAGCTGAAGGAACAGAACAGGCATCAGCTGGGGAAGTGACAGAGGAATCTGTTGGTAAAGTGGATGAATCTGAATGGATTACCATGGAGGATTATAAGAAAGTCGCAGAAAGCGATACTTATAATATGTATTTCTACGAACCAAGACTTTCCATTATCTTAGAGAATAAAGAGACAGGAGCAATCCTTGAATCTACTTTAAGTGATGAAAAAGATGACGGAACAAGTAACGCAACCTGGAATGCATATATGAAATCCGGTATTGTTATTTATGCAATTATCGGAACAACCAATACTTATCAGGTTGACTTGGTTTCCTGCAAGAACACAATGGATGTTACTTATTTAGACAATGGATTTTCCGCAAAGATTTACTTTGAAGAGTATCAGTTCGGATTAACTGTAGAGGTAACTTTAGAGGGCGACGAAGTGATAGTGAAAATCCCAGATGACTCCATTGTGGAAGAGAAAGAAGGAACTTATATTTCTAATATCAGTCTTTTCCCATTCTTAGGATATTCTTATCTGGATGAAAAAGACGGATATATGTTAGTTCCAGACGGAAATGGTGCATTAATTTATCTTGATAACAAAGAAGGAAGATATACCACTGGTTTTTCACAGATGATTTATGGAAGTGATAAAGGCTTTACAGAATCTGATACACAGACATATCTCTGGGATAAATATGATACCGTTATTGATACCAATCAGGTTATCGCACCGGTATTTGGTCTGGCACATACAGAGGATGAACTTGGTTATCTTGCAATTGTAGAAAACGGTGAGAAAAGAGCAAGCGTGGAGGCACATCCAAACGGAGTAATGGTAAATTACAACCGCTGTTTTGCAAAATTCATGCTTCGTGATATTTATATCCAGCCATTAAACCAGTCTAATTCCGGAACAGTAACAAACGTGGAAGCTGACCGTACCCATACAGATTTACAGGTTCGTTACTGCCTCTTAAGTGGGGAAGAAGCAGATTATTCCGGAATGGCAGTTACTTATCGTGACTACTTGTTAGAAAACGGAGCAGTAGAAACAAAAGATACTGCTTACAATACAAGAGTAGACTTCCTTGGAACAGACAGAGAAGAGTTCTTAATGGGAACAAAAGCGGTTGTTATGACAACAACAGATAATATCTCTGAAATGTACGGGGAGTTACAGAATGCCGGAGTAGAAAGTCTTTTGACTGTATACAAGGGCTGGCAGAAAGGCGGTCTGTACAATGTACCGATTAATAAGTACAAAGCAGACAGCAAAATTGGTGGTACCGGTGCATTAACAGACTTGATCAAAGATTCTGCTGAGCAGAATTATGACATCTATTTATATAATGATGCATTAGAGATTAATTCCAGCACAAATGCTACAACTTTCGATGCAGTAAAGAAGGTAAATAAGAGAACATTAGAAGAAAAGAGTTACGAAAACGTATATCGCTTATTCTATTATCTGATGCCAACCAAAACAGAAACAACCCTTTCAAAATTTGCAAAGAGCTATACGAAGAAGGGTGTAAACAATCTTGCAGTAGCAGGAATTTCTAACTCACTGTTTTCTTACAGCTCAAAAGGAAGTTTCTATACAAGATATAATACTGCAGAAAATTATGCAAATGTTTTAGCAACTGTTGATGAAGAGACAAATCTGATTTTAGAGCAGCCATTTGCATACCTTTGGAAGAATACAGATGCATTTTTAGATATGCCTCTTGGTTCCTCTGATTACATGTATGTAGACGAAGAAGTACCGTTTTTATCAATGGTATTAAAGGGAATCCTTCCAATGTATTCTGACTATGTAAACTTTGAAGCAAATAAAACAGAATTCTTCTTACAAATGGTAGAATCCGGAGTATATCCATCCTTCTATCTGACTTATGAAAATTCTTCCGCTTTAATTTACACAAATTCTTCTGAACTTTACAGTACAGAATATGCAACATATAAAGATACCATTATTGACTATGATACAAAGCTTCGTGAAGTTGCTGCTTCTGTGGAAGGCTCATATATCGTAGACCATGAAAAAATGGATAATGGTGTAACAAAAGTTACTTATGACAATGGAGTTGCCGTTTATGTCAATTACTCTGAAAGTAATGCGACAGTAGACGGATATGAGGTAGAAGCCATGTCTTATAAGGTAGGTGAGGCGAAATGAGTGAAATGACAAAGGAACGCCTGAGTAAAAAAGAGGCAAAGAAAAATAAAAAGCGCATAAAACCGGGTCGTCTTGCGAAACGTGAAGCTATCACAGGTCTGATATTCGTTGCGCCTTGGATTATTGGAGCGTGCTTGTTCCTTGCATATCCACTGATTACTTCTTTCTATTATGCGTTGAATAATATTCGTATTACACCAATTGGAAAGAACTATACATTTGTTGGATATGGTAACTTTACACAGATTCTCTTGTCGGATGCAGATTTCCCGACACAGTTAATCAGTTACATAACATCAACAATTATTTCAGTTCCGGTTATCGTAGTATTCGCATTAATTATTGCGATGATGTTAAACCAGAACATTAAAGCAAAAGGATTTTTCCGTTTGATTTTCTTCCTTCCTGTAATTATTGTCAGTGGTCCGATTCTTGGAATGCTGACACAGCAGGGGGCAGGAAGCATCACAGCGATTGATACACAGGCAATCACAACAGCAATTCAGGACTTTTTACCAAGAAGTCTTGCAACGCCAATCTCAGAGCTTTTTGAAAACATGATTACCATTCTCTGGTATTCCGGAGTTCAGATTCTGATTTTCTTGTCATCCTTACAGAAAATCGACCGCTCCATGTATGAAGCAGCAAAAATCGATGGTGGTTCCGGCTGGGAATGCTTCTGGAAGATTACATTACCAACCATTAAGCCAATGATTCTGTTGAACTGTGTATATACCGTAGTGTTTATTTCCAATAATGATCAGAACGAAATTATTGAACTGATTAAGAATGCGATGTTCTCAGGAACCGCAGAAAAAGGATATGGATATGCATCCGCTATGGCTTGGTTATATTCTATCGTAGTATTATTAATTGTCGGACTGTTTGCAGTATTATTCCTTGCTAAGAAGGATGTATACGAAAAACAGGTAAAGAAGGCTAAGAAAGCCATGAAGAAAGAAAAGAAATTAGCGAAAAAGATAGAAAGGAGAAGTGCTAGAAATGCCAAAAAGATTCAGAAAGCAAGAGAAAAACGCGGCTACAAGACCTATGATGGCTCAGGCGACTACTAAGGCAGTCAGTCGTAAGAAATGGTATGAAGACATCAATAAAGATAAAGTGCGCAAATTCTTAATGGGTTCTAAGGAAAAAGAAGGCTTTATCAAAATGTTCTTCATTTATGCACTGCTCATTTGTATCGGTTTCATCTATTTATATCCGATTATTTACATGATAAGCAGCAGCTTTATGTCACTGGATGATTTATTGGATTCTTCCATTAACTGGCTTCCAAGTACAATCAATATTTCGAATTATTTACAGGCAGCAAAGAGTATGGATTTCTGGAAATCCTTAGGACAGAGTATTATTATTGCAGGGCTTCCAACAATCTGTAATTTAATTTCCTGCTCCTTAATTGGATACGGACTTGCCAGATTCGAATTCCCGGGCAAAAAGGTAGTATTAGGAATTATCATTTTCTCCTTCATTCTGCCTAGCCAGATTACAATGATTCCGACTTATGTACTTTATTCCAATATGGGAATCTTAGGAACCTTATGGTCCTTCGTACTTCCTGCACTTCTTGGAATGGGAATCAATGCACCAATCTTTATCCTGATTTTCTGGCAGTTCTTCCGTCAGGTACCGAAGGTATTGATTGAGGCAGCACAGATTGATGGTGCCGGATATTTTAAATCCTTTGTAAGAATTTCCTTACCATCTGCAGCACCGGCAATTATTACAGTAGCATTATTCTCTTTCGTATGGTATTGGAATGAATCCTACCTGACAGAGATGTATGTACATGGTGTTATGACATCCTCTGGATGGACTACATTAGTTATCCAGTTAGATAACTTTGCAAGTAACTATTCATCCTATGCAACAACAGCAACTAACGCAGCTACCAGCTTAAATGAATCAATCAGCATGGCAGGTACAATGTTAAGTATTCTCCCGCTGTTGTTAATGTACTTCGTACTTCAGAGATACTTCGTTGAAAGTATTGATCGTACCGGTATTACAGGTGAATAAACTTAAAATAAGACACATTTGGGGTGAAAAGACTCTTCTGTTAACATACGGAAGGGTCTTTTCTTTTGAAAAAATGAGAGGCAGGAATAACCGGAAAAAATAATTGGAGTGTCAAAATATTTTGTAGTACTTTAGTTTTGAAATTGTTGACAATCTTAGTAATTGGGATAAAATAGTAGGGCGTGGCTGATTTCAGGGATTTGGCTGCGTATGATAGGGTAATTTAGGAGGATAAGAGAGATGAAGAGAAGAAGTATTTCGGCGCGAATTGGTGCGTTGATACTTGCTGTCAGTCTGGTGACAGGCGATGCAGTGCCTACGTTAGCAACGCAGGCGTATTCACCAGTCGGCAATACTTATGTGGAAACAGAAGAAGTAATTGCGGAAGAGGTGACAAGTGAAACAGAGGCTGTAGAAGGGACAGAAAATACAGCAAACGAAACAGAAGCTGTAGAAGAGACAGAAAACCCGGCAAACGAAACAGAAGCTGTGGAAGAGACGGAAAATACAGCAAACGAAACAGAGGCTGTAGAAGAGACAGAAAATACAGCAAACGAAACAGAAACTGTAGAAGAGACAGAAAACCCGGCAAACGAAACAGAAGCTGTGGAAGAGACGGA
>CAYMIS010000075.1:16785-17321 GCA_964390485.1 uncultured Roseburia sp.
AAATGCAGCAAATGGAACAGAAACTGTGGAAGAGACGGAAAATGCAGCAAATGGAACAGAAACTGTAGAAGAGACGGAAAATACAGCAAATGAAACAGAGACTGTAGAAGAGACAGAAAATACAGCAAATGAAACAGAAGCTGTGGAAGAAACAGAACTAACAGAGAAGTTTATTGCACCGATAGATGAAATTGGAACAGCAGGTTTGAAAGCGCCATCTAAAGTAATTGGTGTAGAGGCAAATCCAACATATTATGGCAGTTATGTAAATGCCAAGGGTGAATATATGCCTTATGTATATGTTAAGGATACCTATGCGATGCCTGTTGTAGCTGCTGCCCAGAGTAAAGAAAGCTTAAAAGACCCGGTAACGGGATTATATAAGTATGGCGGAAAATATTATGAATGGGCAACTGAGATAAGTGACGGATATTATAGACTGAGCCATCCGGCAACCATTGTAAATGCAGCAGCGGAAAACTATAAAGATGCCGCAACAGGAATGTATAAAATCAATAATAAGTATTATACTTATG
>CAYMIS010000076.1:0-16991 GCA_964390485.1 uncultured Roseburia sp.
GATATGTATAACCTATAAAATATGAATAATTTAGAAAAAGATAAAAATACGTAAAATTACGAAAATAAAGATTGACAAAAAAATACACTTTTGTATAATAAATTTGTAACATATCACAGTGGGTAGAAAAATATAATATGGAAATAAATTACAAATTGGGGTAGTAATTTTAATAATAAATAGGTTGTTTTGGAGTTTTTTAACAAAAAATTTTAGACAGCCTTTTATTATACATATTTTTAATAATCCAAAGGAGAAGAAAGGAAAAAAATGGGGAAAAGGAATTTATTCTTTCGCGCAAAAAAGGGACTTGCGATTTCGTTAGCAACACTTACGGCAGCAATTGCACCGTTTGGTGATATGACATTTGCGCAGAATCAAACAGAAGCGGCTGTGGCAACAGCCGAAACAGGTGCATCCGATGGGGTGCTTTCCGGTGAAGACAGAAATGTTATTTTTGCAAACAGCAGAACAGACTTCCGTGATGAGTCTATTTATTTTGTAATGATAACAAGATATTACAATGGCGATGAAAGCAATGATGTACAGTGCTGGGATGGCACACAGTATAACTTAAATGACCCGGCATGGCGGGGTGATTTTAAAGGGTTAATAGAGAAGCTTGATTATATTAAAGCATTGGGATTTACTGCAATCTGGATTACACCGGTGGTAGAAAATTGCAGTGGATATGATTATCATGGGTATCATGCAAAGGATTTTAGTGAAGTGGATGAAAGGTATGAGTCAGAGGACTGTACTTATCAGGATTTAATTGATGCATGCCATGCAAAAGGAATGAAAATTATTCAGGATGTTGTATTAAATCATACGGGGAATTTTGGTGAAGATAACTTAATGCCAATGTTTGAAAAGACGGGAGAATTAAGTGATCCGGATTGTTTGGAGGTTGTTGATGGTTCCGGTCTTCCTGACAATTATGATGAATTAACAGTAGACGAGCAGTATCAGGCAAGACTGGCACTTATGAAAAATACAGATGGTGTGGAACATGATGTAAATAATATTTATCACCATTACGGCAATTTTAACTGGGATGATTATACCTGTCAGCTTGCACAGATAGCAGGTGACTGTGTAGACTTAAATACAGAGAATCCGATTGTTTATAATTATCTGGTAGATGCCTATACAGATTATATCAATATGGGAGTGGATGGATTCCGCGTGGATACGGTTCGCCATATCAGCCGCCTTACATTTAATAAAGTATTTAATGACGCTTTTAAGCAGGCTGGTTTGGAAAATGGAAAAGACTTTTTTATGTTTGGTGAGGTTTGTACAAGAGATAACGGTAATGTCTGGTATAGACAGTCTCCATCCATGTCTACACCTTTTTATACATGGAAAGATTCCGTGGATTATGAGTGGAGCGATACGGATTGGGAAGTGAATTATAATTCTGCAATTCAGAATACGCTTGATAATGCAGATGCAAGTACAATTGCAAATCAGCCAACAAGTGATAATGCGTTTCTTGATGGAAATAATTATCATGAAACAGATTATAGTATGTTCTCAGGAATGAGCGTGATTGATTTCCCGATGCACTGGTCATTTAAATCAGCCCAGAATGCATTTTCAGTAGCATTAAACGGTGATAAATACTATAACGACGCAACTTGGAATGTTACTTATGTAGATTCTCATGATTATGCACCGGACGGTGCTCCTGAAAATGAAAGATTTAATCAGGATCAGAGTGTATGGGCAGAAAATCTTTCCTTAATGTTTACATTCCGTGGTATTCCATGTATTTACTATGGTTCAGAAACAGAATTTCAGAAAGGTTCTCCAATTGATAAAGGACCAAATATCGCTCTTGCAGAATCGGGACGTGCATATTATGGAGATAATATTGAGGGAACAATTACAGCAGTTGATTTTGGAGAATATGGTAACGTAAGCGGAGCGGTAGCTGATACATTGAAGCATCCATTGTCACAGCATATTCAGAGACTTAACAGAATTCGTCAGGCAATTCCGGCACTCCGTAAGGGGCAGTATTCCACAGAAGGCGTATCAGGAAGCCTTGCTTTTAAGAGACGCTATACAGATGAGACGACAGACAGCTTTGTATGTGTATCTATTTCAGGAGATGCAACCTTTACAGGAATTCCGAATGGAAAATATGTAGATGCAGTAACTGGTGATGTGAAGTATGTAACAGATGGAACCTTATATGCATCTGTTTCCGGTACAGGTAATTTAAAGGCATATGTCTTAGATACAGAGAAGACACCGGCACCGGGAAGAGTTGTTACCAATGGACTTTATTTAACAGATGGCGGCGCGATTTCAGATATTGAGCCAATTGATATGAATGTCGATGTTGTTGAAGCAACAGGTATTTCATTGAGTGAGGAAGCTGTTACTGTTTCAGAAGCTAAAACAGTACAGGTTACAGCAACAGTAGCACCAGGTAATGCAACCTATAAAACAGTAAAATGGACATCAAGTGATAATTCAATTGCCACTGTTTCAGGAGGGAAAATTACAGGTGTTGCTCCGGGAACGGCCACTATAACAGCCACAACCCATAATGGATTGACAGCGACAGTAACGGTTACAGTGGAAGCGAGGGAACTGCAGAAAATAGAAAATGGCGTTTATTTTGAGAAACCATCTGGCTGGGGAGATACGATTTATGCCTATATGTGGGATGACAGTGACAAAACTCAGTATATGGGAGGATGGCCGGGAACGGAAATCAGCAATTTAGGAGATGACATCTATGGATTTTCTTATGAGACAGATAATGATAATATGATGGTTATCTTTAATGATGGTGGCAATCAGACGGCGGATTTTGCATTTGTAAATGGCGGCTACTATAATGTCAACGGATATGTGAAAACCATAGTCTGGGATGATGTAGAAAAAGGAACTGTGTATGTGAAATATGTAGATGAAGCTGGAAACGTTATTTCAAGCGATACATTAACAGGAACAGTTGGAACTGCATACGCGACAGAGGCGGCAGCTTTTGCAGGCTATACCTTAAAGACAACACCGGAAAATGCCAGTGGAACCTTTGGCTCAGAGGATATTACAGTAACTTATGTATATACAGTAAATACAACAAAACCGTATACTCTGGAAAATGGTGTATATTTTGAAAAGCCGGAGAACTGGGGAAGTACAGTTTACGCCTATATGTGGGATGACAGTGATAAAACCCAGTATATGGGAGCATGGCCTGGAACACCAATCAGTAATTTAGGAGATGGCCTGTATGGTTTCTCCTATGCGACAGATAATGATGATATGATGATTATTTTTAATGATGGTGGAAACCAGACAGGAGATATGGAGTTTGTAAATAGCGGTCTTTATGATGTAAATGGATTTGTGAAGACAGTTCTGCAGGAGGATACAGAGAAAGGAACTGTGTACGTTGAATACGTGGATGAAGCTGGAAACGTTATTTCAAGCGATACATTAACAGGAACAGTTGGAGCTGCATATGCGACAGAGGTGGCAGTTTTTGCCGGCTATACCTTAAAGACAACACCGGAAAATGCCAGTGGAACCTTTGGCTCAGAGGAGATTACAGTAACTTATGTATATACAGTAAATACAACAAATCCGTATACCTTGGAAAATGGTGTATATTTTGAAAAGCCGGAGGACTGGGGAAGTACAGTTTACGCCTATATGTGGGATGACAGCGATAAAACCCAGTATCTGGGAGCATGGCCGGGAACGGAAATCAGTAATTTAGGAGATAACATCTATGGATTTTCTTATGAGACAGATAATGATAATATGATGATTATCTTTAATGATGGAAAAAAACAGACAGCAGATTTGGAATTTGTAAATTATGGCTGTTATAGTCTGAGTGGTTTTGTAAAGACTGTAAAATAAGAGACCCATGAGGTCGTAAAAAGGTGGAAAAACTATAAGTTTTAGGCAGATTAAAAATAAATGTCTTTGGATTATTAATCTTAATGCTTTTTCGAAGGAAAGAATTGCTGCAAGGGAACAAAGCTTCTTTTGCAGCATTTTTTGATTCATACGAGGAATTTTCGCAAATTCCTATGAATCAACAGCCCCTTTGGATGCGCAGCTGACGCACAAGCGCATAAATGTGTTGGAACAAAAGCTGTGCTATATCAGAAACTGGAACGCGGAGTGTGCGAAGCACACTTTTGTTCTGTATAGAGACATTTTATATTTTGTAGATAAAAGTTGGATATTAGAAAGAAAAAGATTAAACTAAAGATAGTACTATGGAACTATATACAAAGGAGATAGTTTATAAAGAGTAGAATGTTAAAAGGAGTTTTAGCTATTGCACTTACAGCAAGTATGATATTCAGTAATCATACTTTATACCAAGTGTCTGCCGAAGAAGTAAATTTAGGAGAAGAGGCTGTTATCGATGATGTAGGTGTAACTACCGGAAAATGTGGTAAAAATCTTACATGGACATTAGAGGGGGACACCCTAACAATTTCCGGAACTGGAAAGATGAAAGACTACAGTATTTTTACGAATCCTTCACCATGGTATTGCAGCAGTCTTACTACAATAAAAATTCAAAAAGGTGTAACAAGTATAGGGGACAATACATTTGACGAATGCGGGGATTTAATAATTTCTTGTTATTCGAATTCAACAATACATAATTATGTAAAGAAATATGACATTGCATATGTATTACTAGATTCGTCTCAAAAAGGAAATTTACATACAGTAGGTGCTTATAAGTATAAAATTATAAATGCATCTACAGTTGCATTTGCAGGAATTAAAGATGCGAAAACTACGAAAATTACAATACCCAAGACAGTAAAGATTAGTGGAAGGAGTTTTAAAGTAACTTCTATTATGGATAAGGCTCTTTCTGGTAAGAACAAAGTAACAAGTGTAACCATAGGAACAAATGTAACTACCATTGGAAAAGAAGCATTTAAGAACTGTAAAAAACTGGGTACCATTACCATAAACTCAACCAAGCTGAAAACAGTAGGTAAGAATGCATTTAAGGGTATCAAATCCAATGCAAAAATTAAAGTACCAAACAAGAAATTGAAATTGTACAAGAAATTGTTAAAGGGTAAGGGACAGGGGAAAAAGTAAAGATTACGAAAAAGTAAAAAGTTATAGAAGTAGAGATATATCGTGTTTTATGATATGTCTCTATTTTTTGCTTTTTTTATAGGATTTACACTATATTCAGAATATTTACCAAGATGGTGTAAAAAATTAATCAATTTAATTGTTCTTTTTTCTTTGAAAAATTAAAAAATGTGATACAATAGATAAGTACTAAAGTTTATGTTGGGGGTTTTCCATGCAGGATAAAGATTCGGATATTGTAAATAATCAGCGGAGACGCAGAAAACGTGTCGGCAGGATAAAGAGTGGAATTATAATGATTATCGCCGGATGGATTTTAATATCTATGGTGCTGATTATTGTTTTATTTATAAAGCTTGGCGCAGTTGAACGCAGACTGGAGAAATTAGAAACAAATGCGACAGAAACAATTGCCCAAAATGTGGACATGCAGGTGTCGGAAAGTGTGAAGGAAAGTACAGAGGCAGCTTCGGAAGGAACAGAGAAGGAAGCTGTTATGCCGGTAGCAAGTGGAATCGAGGATGTGAATAATCTTGCTGCAGAAGGTGATGTACATAAAGTGTATTTAACATTTGAGGATGGTCCATCTGAGAATACCGGTGAAATTTTAGATGTATTAGCGCAGTATAATGTGAAGGCTACTTTCTTTGTTGTAGGAAGAGAAGATGAAGAATCCCTTGCACTTTACAAAAGAATCGTAGAAGAAGGGCATACATTAGGAATGCATTCTTATTCTAATAAATACAGTGTAATCTACCAGTCGAAGGAAGGGTTTGAAGAAGACTTTAAGCGTATTCAGACACTTTTAAAAGAAGCAACAGGAGTAGAAAGCCTGTATTATCGTTTCCCGGGAGGAAGCAGTAATCAGATTAGTAATGTACCAATGGAAGATTTCATTCGCTATTTGAATGAAGAAGGTGTCGTATACTACGATTGGAATGTGTCCTCAGGAGATGCATCAAATGCATATTCTTCTGATGAAATAGTTGCGAATGTGACAGCAGATGTTGTAAAATATAAGACGTCAGTTGTGCTATTGCATGACACAGAGGAGAAGGGCGCGACGGTAGAGGCTCTTAGCACACTTATTGAAAAATTAAATGAGATGGGTGCGCAGATTTTACCGATTGATGAAGATACTTCAGTTATTCAATATGTGAAAGCTGATAGTATTGAATAACTAAAAATACATGGAGGATACGAGATGGGATTTTTTAAGGACTTTAAGGATGATTTTTCTCAGGCAGTGAATGAGTTAATGCCAGGTGAGGATAATTTAGCTGAAACAACAACCGATGAAGAATTAGTTGTAAACACTTTAGAAGATGAAGTTGATGTTGAATCTGAATTATCTAAGCTTGATGGCCTCTTAGAACAGGTAACAAGCCAGTCAGCTGCATTAAAGAGAGAAGCAGAAAGAGCAGCTGCAGTAACAGTAGCACAGGAAGCACCAGTAATGCAGGAGACTGTAAGCATGGCAGGCATGAGAAACGAACAGAATATGATGGTCAGCGCAATGACCAGAACCCAGGAGGAAAGAGTAATGGCAGACAATGTAACACCAGTAATGAAAGAAGAAAGAATTGCAACAGATGAAGTATCTACAATCACACAGGGTACAATTATCCGTGGTGACATCATCTCTAATGGTTCCCTTAATATTGAAGGAGAAGTACAGGGAAATGTTGGATGTAATGGTAAACTTGTAGTAACAGGTACAGTAACAGGAGACAGCAATTCTGCGGAATTCTTTGCTGATTCTGCTAAGGTAGAAGGTGAAGTAGTAAGTACAGGAACTGTCAAGATTGGTCTTGGTTCTGTTATTATTGGTAATGTAACTTCTTCATCAGCAGTAATCGCTGGTGCTATCAAAGGTGATATCGACGTACAGGGACCTGTAGTAGTTGATACATCCGCAGTTGTTATGGGTAACATTAAATCCCGTTCCGTACAGATTAACAATGGAGCAGTTATCGAAGGTTTCTGTTCTCAGTGCTACTCTGATGTTGATGTTAAGAGTCTTTTTGAATCAAAGGAAGGAAACTAATTCTATATGAAGAGAGTTTTTTTAAAATTAAGTGGTGAAGCCCTTGCAGGTGAAAAGCATACTGGTTTTGATGAACCAACAGTTACAGAGGTGGCAAAACAGGTAAAGCAGATTGTTGATAAGGGAACTCAGGTAGGTATCGTAATTGGCGGCGGAAATTTCTGGCGTGGAAGAACCAGCGAGACAATTGACCGTACAAAAGCAGACCAGATTGGTATGCTGGCAACCATTATGAACTGTATTTATGTATCTGAAATTTTCCGTTCTGTGGGAATGCAGACACAGATTTTAACACCATTTGAATGTGGAAGTATGACAAAGCTTTTCTCAAAGGACAGAGCGAATAAGTACTTCGAAAAAGGAATGGTTGTATTTTTTGCAGGTGGTACAGGTCATCCATATTTTTCAACAGATACAGGAATTGTCCTGCGTGCCATCGAAATGGAAGCAGAAGGAATTTACCTTGCAAAAGCAATTGACGGTGTTTATGACAGCGATCCAAAGATAAATCCGGAGGCTAAGAAATATGACGAGGTTTCCGTTCAGGAAGTAATTGATAAGAAGCTTGCAGTTGTTGATTTGACAGCTTCTATTATGTGTATGGAAAATAAAATGCCAATGTATGTGTTTGGCTTAAATGAAGAAAATAGTATCGTAAAAGCCATGAGTGGCGAATTTAGCGGTACAAAAGTTACTGTATAAAGAAAGGTTGGTATTAATATGGATCAGAGAATCACTCCGTTTGATGAGAAAATGCAGAAAACAATGAATAATTTATCTGAGGAGTTCGGAAGTATCCGTGCAGGACGTGCAAATCCACATGTCTTAGATAAATTAAGAGTAGATTATTATGGAACACCTACACCAATTCAGCAGGTAGCTAACGTAAATGTTCCAGAACCAAGAATGATTCAGATTCAGCCTTGGGAAGCTTCCATGGTAAAAGAAATTGAGAAAGTAATTATGACATCTGATTTGGGAATTAACCCAACAAATGATGGTAAAGTAATTCGTCTCGTTTTCCCGGAACTTACAGAGGAAAGACGTAAAGAACTTGCAAAAGACGTTAAGAAAAAAGGCGAGAATGCAAAAGTTGCAATCCGTAACATTCGACGTGATGCAAATGATTCCTTCAAGAAGCTTGCAAAAGCAGAAGATATTTCTGAGGATGAAATCAGTGGATTAGAAGAGCAGACACAGAAAATGACTGATAAATACATCGCAGAAGTAGATAAGGCTGTAGAAGCAAAAACAAAAGAAATTCTTACTGTATAATCAGAGAAGTATTTGTAAACAGCTATTTCAACACATATATATAAGATTGAATGGGGGACATGACAAAATCGTGTCCTCTTTTTCTCCGTATAGGAAATTAATAAAAAATTTATGAAAATATAACAGCGCATTTCATTAATATATAGTATAATTTTTTCGTTGGGAAATTTCCGGTGAAATATGGGAAATTTTAAAATGTGCATAGAGGAAAGGAACTGAAACAGAATGAATATTCCACAACATGTTGCAATCATATTGGATGGAAATGGAAGATGGGCAAAAAGTAAAGGAATGCCACGTAATTATGGTCATACTGCCGGGGCAAAGAATGTAGAAACGATTTGCCGCGTTGCTTATAATATGGGAATTAAATATTTGACATTATATGCATTTTCTACCGAGAACTGGAATCGTCCGGAGAGTGAAGTAAATGCTTTGATGAAGCTGTTGGAGAATTACTTAAAGAGTTGTTTGAAAACAGCAGATAAGAATCATATACGTGTTCGTATTATCGGGGATAAGACACGTTTAAGTGAGAAATTTCAGGCGCAGATTGCAGAGTTAGAAGAGGCATCTGCGAATTATGATGGATTAAATCTTCAGATTGCCATTAATTATGGCAGTAGAGATGAGATGCGTCGTGCAATGAAGAAAATGTATTCAGACATTAAGGACGGAAAACTGACAGAAGAATTTACAGAGGCGGATTTCGAGAAATATCTGGACACTGCTGGTATTCCTGACCCGGATTTAATGATTCGTACCAGTGGAGAGCAGAGATTGTCTAATTATCTGCTTTGGCAGCTGGCATACAGCGAGTTTTATTTTACAGAGGTTCCATGGCCTGATTTTGATGAGGCGGAATTAAAACTTGCGATTGAAGCGTATAATAAGAGAAAACGCAGATTTGGTGCATTAGATGAGGATGAAGCATAAGAAAGGCATGGTGTAATATGTTTAAGACAAGACTGATAAGTGGTATTTTTTTAGTAATAGCGGCACTTATCTTAATCATAACAGGCGGAGATATTTTATTACTTTCTACAATGGTTATTTCCTGGATTGGGATGTTTGAATTATATCGGATTTTTCATATTGAGAAAAAACCGTTAGGAGTATTGGGATATCTGGCAGCTGCTGTATATTATTGTAATTTAAGACTGCATTTTATTCCGGATATGATGATGTTAGTACTTGGTGCTCTTGTACTTATGATGGCGGTATATGTGTTTACATATCCTAAATATCAGACAGAGCAGATTTTAGCAGCCTTTTTTGGGATTTTCTATGTAGCAGTGATGTTATCCTTTGTATACCAGACAAGAATGTTAGAAGCAGGAGCATATATTGTATGGCTGATTTTCCTGTGTTCCTGGGGATGTGACACCTGTGCATACTGCGTTGGTGTGTTGATTGGAAAGCATAAAATGTCGCCAAAGCTTAGTCCTAAGAAATCCGTAGAAGGGGCAGTTGGCGGAGTAGTTGGTGCAGCACTTCTTACTGCAATTTATAGTGTAGTTTTCAAGGAAGCAATGAACATTACAACCAATGAGATTATCATATTATCCGTGATTAGTGCCATCGGAGCCTTAATTTCCATGGTGGGAGATTTGGCTGCTTCTGCCATCAAACGTAACTATGAGATTAAAGATTATGGTAAATTAATTCCTGGTCACGGTGGAATTTTAGACCGCTTTGACAGTGTGATTTTTACAGCGCCAATTATTTATTATCTGGCAGCACAGTTCCTTGGATAAAATTAAGAAAGAAGAAAAGAGACGATGATGAAGAAAATAGCCATACTTGGTTCGACTGGTTCAATAGGAACACAGACATTAGAGATTGTAAGAGAGCAGGGAGATATTCAGGTAGTTGCACTTTCTGCCGGTGGTAATATTGATTTGTTAGAAAAGCAGATGCGTGAGTTTAAACCGAAGTTTGTCAGTGTCTGGGAAGAAGAAAAAGCAAAAGAACTGAGAGTTCGGACTGCGGATATGGGAATTCCTGTTGCCTCCGGTATGGAGGGACTGATTGAGACGGCAACCATCGAAGAGAGCGAGATTTTAGTAACAGCAATTGTCGGAATGCTGGGAATCCGTCCAACTATCGCAGCAATACAGGCAGGAAAGAAGATTGCCCTTGCCAATAAAGAGACATTGGTAACTGCCGGACATATTATTATGCCAATGGCAAAGGAATATAAGGTTCCAATTCTTCCGGTGGATAGCGAGCACAGTGCTATTTTTCAGTCATTACAGGCAACCACCCCAAATAAAATCAATAAGATTTTACTGACCGCTTCCGGTGGACCGTTCCGGGGAAGAACAGCAGAGGAATTAAAAAATATTCAGGTGGAGGATGCCTTAAAGCATCCAAACTGGAGTATGGGAAGAAAAATTACCATTGATTCCTCAACATTAGTAAATAAAGGTTTAGAGGTTATGGAAGCAAAATGGCTTTTTGGGGTGGATTTAGAGCAGATTCAGGTAGTGGTTCATCCACAGAGTGTCATTCATTCTGCAGTAGAGTATGAAGATGGAGCGGTAATTGCCCAGCTCGGAACACCGGATATGCGTCTTCCAATCCAGTATGCAATCTATTATCCGGAAAGACGAATTTTATCTGGAAAACGATTGGATTTATTTGAAATTGCAAATCTTACCTTTGAAAAACCGGATACAAAAACCTTCCGGGGGCTGGCACTGGCATATGAGGCAATGAAGAGGGGCGGAAATATACCGACAGCCTATAATGCGGCAAATGAGAAGGCAGTCAGTCTGTTTTTAAATCGCAAAATCCGGTATCAGCAGATTGTAGAAATTATTGAAGCCTGTATGGAACAGGCAGCGTATGTTACCAATCCGAATTTAGAAGAGATATTGGAAACAGAAGCGGCAGCGTATGCATTTATTGAAGAAAAATATCATTCATAAAAGAAGGGCTTTTACATGAAAATTATAGTTGCACTGATTATTTTTAGTATTATTATTTTATTCCATGAGCTGGGGCATTTTCTTCTGGCGAAAAAGAATGGAATCAGAGTGAATGAATTTAGTCTGGGTCTTGGTCCGACTTTAGTTGGGTTCCGTAAGGGAGAGACTCTGTATTGTATTAAATTGCTGCCTTTTGGCGGTGCATGTATGATGGAAGGAGAAGACGGGGAAAGCAGTGATAATGGTGCTTTTAACAGCAAGTCCGTGTGGGCACGGATCAGTGTTGTTGCAGCGGGACCTATTTTTAACTTTATCATGGCATTTGTATTCTCTTTTGTGATTATCTGTGCGACCGGATATGACAAACCGGTGCTGACAGATGTTACAGAAGGCTACGCCGCAGAGGAAGCCGGACTTATGGCAGGAGATACGATTGTAAAAATGGGAAATAAACGAATTCATTTTTACCGTGAAATCAGCGCCTATGGAATGTATCACGAAGGGGAAACGGTGGAAGTTACCTATGAGCGTGATGGCGAGAGATATGAGGCGGTTTTAGAGCCAAAATATAATGAAGAATCCGGCAGATATCTTTATGGATTTGTGGGTTCCCCGGCCCGCATAAGGGATACTAATAACGTATTTGTGCTGGCAAAATACAGTATACATGAGGTTGGCTATTGGATTTATTCTACCATTGAGAGTCTTGGCATGATGATAAGTGGTAATGTATCGGTAAATGATGTCAGCGGTCCGGTTGGTATTGTAAATGTAATCGGTGACAGCTATGAGCAGTCTGTTTCCTATGGATTTTTCCAGACCTTTTTACAGATGCTGTATATCTGTGTATTTTTGTCTGCAAACCTTGGGGTTATGAATCTTCTTCCGATTCCGGCATTAGATGGGGGAAGACTGGTATTTTTAATTATTGAAGCAATCCGTGGTAAAAAGATTAACCCGGAAAAAGAAGGCATGGTTCATTTTGTGGGCATGATGCTTTTGTTTGGTTTAATGATTATTGTTATGTTTAATGATATCCGTAAGCTTTTCGTTTAGGAATGGGATATGAGAAAGGACATGGTACGCAAATGAGTAAAGTAGTAAAAATAGGAAATCGTGTCATTGGTGGTGGCAATCCAATTATGATTCAGTCAATGACAAATACAAAAACAGAGGATGTGGCAGCCACCGTTGCCCAGATTCAGAAATTAGCAGCGGCAGGCTGTGATATTATCCGTTGTGCAGTTCCTACCATGGAAGCAGCAAAAGCATTGGGAGATATAAAAAAGCAGGTATCTATTCCTGTGGTTGCGGATATTCATTTCGATTATCGTCTTGCGATAGCTGCCATTGAGAATGGTGCAGATAAAATCCGTATCAATCCGGGAAATATCGGAAGCGCAGAGCGTGTGAAAGCCGTTGTGGATGCGGCAAAGGAACGTAATATTCCAATCCGCGTCGGTGTAAACAGTGGTTCCTTGGAAAAAGAACTGGTGGCAAAATACAATGGTGTTACCGCAGAAGGAATTGTGGAGAGTGCTTTAGATAAAGTGAAATTAATTGAGGATATGGGATATGATAATCTTGTAATCAGTATCAAATCCTCAGATGTTATGATGTGCGTAAAAGCCCATGAACTGATTGCAAAGAAAACAGACCATCCGCTTCATGTTGGTATTACAGAGGCGGGCACAATTATCAGTGGCAATATTAAATCAGCAATTGGTCTTGGCCTGATTTTGAATCAGGGAATCGGTGATACGATTCGTGTTTCTTTAACAGGAGACCCATTAGAGGAGATTAAATCTGCGAAATTGATTTTAAGAACTCTTGGGCTTCGTAAAGGCGGAATTGAGGTTGTTTCCTGTCCGACCTGTGGAAGAACCCAGATTGATTTAATCGGTCTTGCGAATCAGGTAGAAAATATGGTGGCAGATATTCCGTTAGATATTAAAGTGGCAGTAATGGGCTGCGTGGTAAATGGACCTGGTGAAGCCAAGGAAGCAGATATTGGAATTGCAGGCGGCATTGGGGAAGGTCTGATTATTAAGCATGGAGAAGTATTTAAGAAGGTGCCTGAACATGAATTGTTAGAGGCATTAAGATACGAATTATTGCATTGGAATCAGTAAAACTTCAAATTCTCATCTGACGTATGGGAAGTACAAGTGATTTTTTATATAAATAAAAAGAAACGCAGGCGTAATTTTTACGGCTGCGTTGTAGTTTAGAAAGGACATGGTTTATTTAGATGGCAAAAATGTTTTTTGATGTATTCCCTACATTAGAAGTGAACCCGGAAATGAAAAAGCTTTTATCTGATATGGAAGTAACCAAGGTGGGAATGAACCATGACAAGGATAAACTGCGGGTATATCTCTTAGGAACACGTCTGATACATAAAAAGAATATCTACCAGTTAGAAAAAGCAATTGAAGACCAGATTTTTAAGGGAAAGACCATGGAGGTAAAGGTGATTGAAAAATATCAGCTTTCCAGCCAGTACAATGCAAGGTCTTTGATGGATATGTATAAAGACAGTATGCTAGAGGAGTTAAAAGCCTATAGTCTGATGGAATATAATCTTTTACGGGCTTCTAAAATGGAATTTACAGATGACAGTCATCTGAATCTGACCTTGGAAAATACGATTATTGCCCAGACCCGTTCTCATGAAATTGTAGAGTTTTTAGAGAAGGTGGTCTGCGAACGTTGTGGCATGAATCTGATGGTAAATTTATCCTTTGAAGAGCCAAAGGAAAGTAAATACCGGAAAAACAGTGAATTGCAGGTGCAGTTTGAGGTGAAAAATATCTTAAAAAACATCAATCTCCCTTCTGATGATGGAGAAACTGCTCCTGCGCCACAAAATGAAAGTGCGGAATCAACATCTGGTGGTGCATCAGCTGAGAAAACCATAAATGCAGAAAAAACTGCAAAAAATGATGCAAAAGTACCAGTTGCTGCAGGAAATACTGCAAAAAAATCCTTCGAAAATGGCAAGCCGCAGTTTAAAAAACGTTATGAAGGAGGAGGTTCCTTTGGCAAGAAATCCGATAACCCGGATGTTATTTACGGTCGAGATATCGAAGAAGGAGAAGTGACACCAATTGAGAAGATTCTAGGCGAAATGGGAGAAGTAACCATTCGTTGTAAGGTTATGACAGTAGATACAAGAGAAATTCGTAACGAAAAGACAATTGTGATTGTATCGGTTACGGACTTTACAGATTCCATTGTACTTAAGATTTTTACAAGAAATGATGACAGGGATGAATTACTGAAGGATTTAAAGCCGGGAGCTTTCTTGAAAATTCGTGGTGTTACCACCATTGATAAGTTTGACAGTGAATTAACGATTGGTTCGATTGTTGGAATAAAAAAGATTTCTGATTTTACAGTATCAAGAATGGACACCAGCCCGGAGAAGCGTGTAGAACTTCATTGTCACACGAAAATGAGTGATATGGACGGTGTTTCTGAGTGTAAAGACATCGTAAAACGTGCCAAGAAATGGGGACATAAAGCCATTGCCATTACGGACCACGGAGATGTACAGGCATTCCCGGATGCAAATCATGCCTTAGACCATGATGATGACTTTAAGGTGATTTATGGCGTGGAAGCTTATCTGGTAGACGATTTAAAGGATATTATTTCTCATTCCAGAGGGCAGAGCTTAGATGATACTTATGTGGTTTTTGACTTAGAGACCACCGGATTTTCACCAGATAATAATAAAATTATAGAAATCGGAGCAGTTAAGGTGGAGAATGGCAGTATTACAGAACGTTTTTCAACCTTTGTCAATCCGGAGGTACCGATTCCGTTCCGAATTGAAGAACTTACTTCCATTCGGGATGATATGGTAATTGATGCACCAAAGATTGAAGAAATACTGCCGGAATTTATGAAGTTCTGTGAAGGGGCCATTATGGTTGCCCATAATGCAGAGTTTGATATGAGTTTTATTAAGAAAAATTGTGAACGGCAGGAACTGCCCTGTGATTATACCGTTGTGGATACAGTAGCCCTTGCGCGAATCCTGCTGCCGAACTTAAACCGTTTTAAATTAGATACGGTGGCAAAGGCGGTTGGTGTAGCATTAAACCATCACCATCGGGCAGTAGATGATGCAGCCTGTACCGCAGAAATTTTTGTAAAATTTTTAGAGATGCTCCGGGAGCGGGGGATGGAGAATCTGGATGATGTAAACCATATGGGGTCATCCTCTCCACAGGCGGTGATGAAGATGCCGACCTATCATGCCATACTTTTAGCAACAAATGATATAGGACGAATTAATTTATATCGTCTGGTTTCCTTGTCCCATTTGACTTACTATCACGGAAGACCGAGAATCCCAAAGAGTGAACTGGTAAAATACCGGGAAGGAATTTTATTAGGTTCCGCCTGTGAGGCAGGAGAATTATATCGTGCTATTACAGGGGGAAGACCGGAGGAAGAGATTATCCGGCTGGTAAAATTCTATGATTATTTAGAAATTCAGCCTCTGGGAAATAATGCTTTTATGATTGCCAGTGATAAAGAGCCGGTGAATTCCATGGAGGAAATAATGGATATTAACAGAAGAATCTGTAAGCTGGGAGAGGAATTTAACAAGCTGGTGGTGGCAACCTGCGATGTGCATTTTCTTGACCCGGAGGATGAGATTTACCGAAGAATCATTATGGCGGGAAAAGGTTTTAAAGATGCAGATGACCAGGCACCGTTATATCTTCGCACTACCGAAGAAATGTTAAAAGAATTTGAGTATTTAGGAAGTGCAAAAGCAGAAGAGGTAGTAATTACCAATACAAATAAGATTGCGGATATGTGCGAAAAAATTGCACCGGTGCGTCCGGATAAGTGTCCTCCGGTTATTGAAAATTCAGACCAGATGCTTAGGGATATCTGCTATACAAAGGCCCATAGCATGTATGGAGAGGAACTTCCGGCAGTGGTAAAGGAGCGTCTTGACAGGGAGCTTAATTCCATTATTTCCAATGGATATGCCGTTATGTATATCATTGCCCAGAAATTAGTGTGGAAATCCAACGAGGATGGCTATCTGGTAGGTTCCCGTGGTTCCGTAGGTTCTTCTTTTGCTGCCACCATGTCCGGTATTACAGAGGTTAATCCTTTGCAGGCCCACTATCGTTGTGAATACTGTAAATATAGTGAATTTGATTCTCCGGAGGTAAAGGCGTTTTCCGGACGAGGCGGTTGTGATATGCCGGATAAAATCTGTCCGGTGTGTGGTGAAATGCTGACAAAGGATGGATTTGATATTCCATTTGAGACCTTCCTTGGGTTTAAAGGAAATAAAGAACCGGATATCGATTTGAACTTCTCCGGTGAATATCAGAGTAAAGCTCATGCTTACTGCGAAGTAATTTTCGGTTATGGACAGACCTACCGTGCCGGAACAATTGGTACTCTGGCAGATAAGACGGCTTATGGTTATATTAAAAATTATTATGAAGAACGGGGTATCAGAAAGCGTGACTGTGAAATTAACCGTATTGTTCAGGGCTGTGTCGGTGTAAGAAGAACTACCGGACAGCATCCGGGCGGTATTGTTGTTCTTCCGGTAGGGGAAGAGATTAATACCTTTACTCCGGTAC
>CAYMIS010000077.1:0-16714 GCA_964390485.1 uncultured Roseburia sp.
TTGTTATAATATAATTATAAAAGGCAATCGCCACAGAGTGGTTGACCAATAGAGAAAAGGAAAACCTTCCCAGACTGGCCAAAGTACGGGGAAGGTTTTTTGTTACCTTAGTGACAAATCAAGTAAATGAATGTCAGTAAGCTTAAAAGGAACATTCCGAAAGACATTAAATCTTTAAAATCGAAATTTTTCTTCATAAGCACCACCTCCATTCTATGTAGAATAGAGGTCAACCACCCCTTACCATGTAATATAGTATGTACACGATTGCCAACAGCAAAATTGCTGCTAAAATAATTATATCATAACAGATAGCAGAACACAAGTTCGAAAATAAAGAATAATTGTGAAATAAAAAGGAGAATCGAAATGAAAGTATTAATATTAAATGGCAGCCCGCGGGCAAAGGGAAACACATCAGTTGCCCTTACAGAAATGGAAAAAATATTTGCAAAAGAAGGAATAGAAACAGAAATAGTGCATATTGGAAATAAAGCCATTCGAGGCTGCATTTCTGGACCGGTTATTTTACAGCACAAGTTTTGATAAGAGAATGAAGGTGGGAGCCAGCGTAGTGGCTGCAAGAAGAGGCGGCTTATCCTCTACTTTCGATGAATTGAATAAATACTTTACAATTTCCGGTATGCCAATTGCCTCCAGCCAGTACTGGAACAGTATTCATGGTGGGGCACCAGGTGAGGCAACGGAAGATTTAGAAGGCTTGCAGATTATGCGTACCTTGGCAGTGAATATGTCATTTTTAATGAAAAGTATTGCACTTGGAAAAGAAAAATATGGTTTGCCGGAAAAGGAAGCATCGGTGCATACGAATTTTATTCGGTAAGATAGAATTAGGAAGAAACGTCATTTCATCATTAAGGGAAGATGCGCATAACATGCAAGTGGTAAATTACACAAATATCGGGCAAAAAGTAATAGAAAACAGGAATGTTATAACGTTAACTTATAGATAACATGAAAAAGAAAAATAGGCTGTGAGGTTGAAATGTTTCCAAAGATACATTATTATAGAGGAAATAAATACTGCCGGTTTTTAATGTGTTAAAGTTTTAATAAGACAATAAAGGCTGTCAGTGAGTTAGCAGAAAAGAGATATTAGGAAAGAGGGATTGGAAACATGGAGTGTCAGATTGGAGTCATTTCCGGTGACGGAATTGGGCCAGAGGTCGTAGCAGAAGCAAAAAAGGTTTTAGATAAAATTGGAGAGAAATTTGGACATACATTTCATTATGAAGCAATTTTAATGGGTGGTTGTTCCATTGATGCAACAGGAGTGCCACTTACAGACGAAGCAATCGAAGCAGCGAAGGCATCCGATGCAGTATTAATGGGTTCCATTGGTGGAAATACACAGACATCGCCTTGGTATAAGCTTGCACCGGAACTTAGACCGGAAGCAGGATTATTGAAATTAAGAAAGTCCTTAAATTTATTTGCAAATTTAAGACCGGCTTATTTATATGAAGAATTAAAAGAGGCCTGCCCATTAAGAGATGATATTATCGGTGACGGTTTTGATATGATGATTATGAGAGAATTAACCGGTGGTCTTTACTTTGGTGAGAGAAAAACAGAAGAAGTTGACGGTGTAATGACAGCAGTAGATACCCTTACATATAATGAAGAAGAAATCAGACGCATCGCAAAACGTGGTTTTGACATCGCGATGAAGCGCCGTAAAAAAGTGACAAGCGTGGATAAAGCAAACGTACTTGATTCTTCCAGATTATGGCGTAAAGTAGTAGAAGAAGTTGCAAAGGATTACCCGGAGGTATCCTATGAGCATATGTTAGTTGATAACTGTGCAATGCAGCTTGTAAAAGACCCGAAACAGTTTGATGTTATTTTAACAGAGAACATGTTTGGAGATATTTTATCCGATGAAGCAAGTATGGTAACAGGTTCGATTGGAATGCTTTCTTCTGCCAGCTTAAATGATACAAAGTTCGGTCTTTATGAGCCAAGCGGCGGTTCTGCACCGGATATTGCAGGAAAAGGAATTGCAAATCCAATCGCAACAATTTTAAGTGCGGCAATGATGCTTCGTTATACATTCGATTTGGATAAAGAAGCAGATGCAGTGGAAAATGCAGTAAAACAGGTGTTAAAGGATGGTTACCGTACCATCGACATTATGCCACAGCAGGAGGCAAAGAAAAGCAGTGTGACACAGGTTGGAACAAGCCAGATGGGTGATTTAATCTGCGAACGCATTTAATATTAAGAAAAGCGAAACGATATTTTCTAAGAAATAAAGTTTCCATTAGTATGAATAATTGGAGGTTCTTAAGATGAAGAGTGATAATTGCAGAGCTGGGATGCAGCAGGCACCTCACAGAAGTCTTTTTAACGCATTAGGCTTCACAGAGGAAGAAATGAAAAAACCAATGGTTGGTATTGTAAGCTCTTATAATGAGATTGTACCGGGCCATATGAACTTAGATAAAATTGTAAATGCAGTAAAGCTTGGGGTAGCAGAAGCCGGCGGTGTGCCGGTGGTATTCCCGGCTATCGCAGTCTGTGACGGAATCGCAATGGGACACACAGGAATGAAATATTCCTTAGTAACCAGAGATTTGATTGCAGACTCTACCGAATGTATGGCACAGGCACATCAGTTTGATGCATTAGTTATGGTTCCAAACTGTGATAAAAACGTTCCGGGACTTTTGATGGCAGCAGCAAGAATTAACGTTCCTACCGTATTCGTTTCCGGTGGTCCAATGTTAGCTGGTCATGTAAAAGGAAAGAAAACAAGTCTTTCTTCTATGTTCGAAGCAGTTGGTTCTTATGCAGCAGGAACAATGACAGAAGAAGATGTTCGTGAATTCGAAGAAAAAGCATGTCCAACCTGCGGTTCCTGTTCCGGTATGTATACCGCTAACTCTATGAACTGTTTAACAGAAGCCCTTGGTATGGGCTTAGGCGGAAACGGAACAATTCCGGCGGTATATTCCGAAAGAATTAAGCTTGCAAAACATGCAGGTATGGCAGTTATGGATATGTACAACAAAAATATCCGTCCAAGAGACATTATGACAAAAGAAGCAATTATGAATGCTTTAACCGTAGATATGGCATTAGGATGTTCGACAAACAGTATGTTACATTTACCGGCAATTGCCCATGAAATCGGATTTGATTTCGATATTGCATTTGCAAATCCAATCAGTGAGAAAACACCAAACCTTTGTCACCTCGCACCGGCAGGTCCTACCTATATGGAAGACTTAAACGAGGCCGGCGGAGTATATGCAGTAATGAAACAGCTGGCAGACATCGGTTTGTTAAATACAGAATGTATGACCGTTACTGGAAAAACAGTTGGCGAGAATATTAAAAATGCAGTTAACAAGAATCCGGAGGTTATTCGTCCAATCGATAACCCATACAGCAAAACAGGCGGTCTTGCAGTATTAAAAGGAAATCTTGCACCGGACGGCAGTGTTGTAAAACGTTCCGCAGTCGTAGAGGAAATGATGGTTCATGAAGGACCGGCAAGAGTATTCGATTGTGAAGAAGACGCAATTGATGCAATCAAGGGCGGCAAGATTGTAGCAGGTGATGTTGTGGTTATCCGTTACGAAGGACCAAAAGGTGGCCCTGGTATGAGAGAAATGTTAAATCCAACCTCAGCCATTGCAGGTATGGGCTTAGGCTCCTCTGTAGCGCTGATTACAGACGGACGTTTCTCAGGAGCAAGTCGTGGTGCTTCCATCGGTCACGTATCACCGGAAGCAGCAGTTGGCGGACCAATCGCTTTGGTAGAAGAAGGGGATATTATTCAGATTAATATTCCGGAAATGACATTAAATGTGAAAGTTTCCGATGAAGAAATGGCAGCAAGAAAAGCAAAATGGCAGCCAAGAGAGCCAAAGATTACAACAGGATACTTAAAACGTTATGCATCCTTAGTAACCTCCGGCAATCGCGGTGCGATTCTTGAATTGTCAAAGGATAAATAAATACAAATTAGGGAAATTCAGGTAACAGGGTAAGTTACCTGAATAAGAATCCCGCAAGGGATTTGGAAAGGGGATTAACAATGCAGTTAACAGGCGCAGAAATCGTCATTGAATGCCTGAAAGAGCAGGGTGTCGATACTGTTTTTGGATATCCGGGCGGAGCTATCCTAAACGTATATGACGAGTTATATAAACATCAGAATGAAATAAAACACATCTTAACCTCTCATGAGCAGGGAGCTTCCCATGCGGCAGATGGTTATGCAAGAAGTACAGGAAAAGTCGGAGTGTGTCTGGCAACCTCCGGCCCTGGTGCTACAAACCTTGTAACAGGAATTGCAACTGCTTACATGGATTCGGTACCAATGGTAGCAATTACCTGTAACGTAAATGTACCGTTGCTTGGAAAAGACAGCTTCCAGGAAATTGATATTGCCGGTATCACAACACCGATTACAAAGCATAACTTTATTGTAAAGGATGTTACAAAGTTAGCAGATACGATTCGTAGAGCTTTCAAGATTGCAAAAACCGGAAGACCGGGACCGGTTCTTGTAGATATTCCTAAGGATATTACAGCAGCAAAAACAGATTATACATACACAGAGGCAGCAGAGATTCCAAGAATTTCTAAAGACATTACAGACGAAGCAATTGATAAAGCAATCCGCATGATTGAAAAAGCAAAGAAACCATTTATTTTTGTTGGTGGCGGTGCTGTTATTTCAGATGCCAGCGAAGAACTTCGTGCATTTGTGAAAAAGGTAGATGCTCCGGTTTGTGATACCTTAATGGGAAAAGGTGCTTTTGACGGAACAAATGACCTTTATACCGGTATGCTTGGTATGCATGGAACAAAGACGTCTAACCTTGGAGTCAGCGAATGTGATCTTTTAATTACCATTGGTGCCCGTTTCTCAGACCGAGTGCTTGGTAATGCGAAGAAATTTGCAAGCAATGCCAAAATCTTACAGTTTGATGTAGACCCGGCAGAAATCAATAAAAACATCAAAGCGCATGCTTGTGTTATCGGTGACATCAAAGAGATTTTAGTTCGTTTAAATGAGAAGCTTACTCAGATGAATCATAACGACTGGATTACCCATGTGATGGACTTTAAAGTAAAATTCCCATTGAAATATGCAGATGCAGGGCTTTCCGGTCCATATGTTATCGAGCAGATTTATGAAGCAACACAGGGAGATGCAATCATCGTAACAGAGGTAGGACAGCATCAGATGTGGGCTGCCCAGTATTATAAATACAGAAAACCAAGAACACTGCTTACCTCAGGCGGTCTTGGAACCATGGGATATGGACTTGGCGCTGCAATCGGAGCACAGGTGGCAAATCCTGATAAACAGGTTATCAATATTGCGGGAGACGGATGTTTCCGTATGAATATGAACGAAATTGCAACAGCAGTTCGTCAGAACCTTCCAATGATTCAGGTGGTAATTAATAACCATGTACTTGGAATGGTACGTCAGTGGCAGAATCTTTTCTATGAACAGAGATATTCTGCAACCGTATTAACAGACGGCGTAGACTTCGTGAAGTTAGCAGAAGCGATGGGAGCAACAGCTTACCGCGCCACAACTCGTGAAGAATTTAACGAAGTGTTACAGAAAGCATTAGAAGCTAAGACGCCGGTTTTAATCGACTGTATCATTGACAGTGATGATAAGGTATGGCCAATGGTTGCGCCGGGCGAAGCAATCAGCTCCGCATTTACAGAAGAAGATTTAAAGAAATAAAAAACGATTCTCTATAAAAAAAGATAAAGGAATTGAGGAGGAAATATTATGAGCAGAGTTTACAATTTTTCAGCAGGACCGGCAGTATTACCGGAAGAGGTATTAAGAGAAGCTGCAGATGAGATGTTTGATTACCAGGGAAGCGGAATGTCCGTTATGGAAATGAGCCACCGTTCCAAGGTATATGACAAAATCATCAAAGATGCAGAGCAGGATTTAAGAGATTTAATGAATATTCCTGACAACTACAAAGTATTATTTTTACAGGGTGGAGCATCTCAGCAGTTTGCTATGATTCCAATGAACCTGATGAAAAACAAAAAAGCAGGTTACATCGTAACAGGACAGTGGGCAAAAAAAGCATATCAGGAAGCTGCTATTTATGGTGAAGCAGTAAAATTAGCTTCTTCTGAGGATAAGACATTCTCTTACATCCCAGACTGCTCAGACTTAGATATTCCGGAAGATGTAGATTACGTTTATATCTGTGAAAACAACACAATTTACGGAACAAAATTCAAAGAACTTCCAAATACAAAAGGACATACATTAGTAGCAGACGTATCTTCCTGCTTCTTGTCAGAGCCGGTAGATGTGTCAAAATATGGTGTAATCTACGGTGGTGTTCAGAAGAACATCGGACCAGCCGGAGTAGTAATCGTAATTATCCGTGAAGACTTAATTACAGAAGATACACTTCCGGGAACACCAACTATGTTAAAATACAAAATTCATGCAGACAATGAATCCTTATACAATACACCACCAGCATATGGTATCTATATCTGTGGAAAAGTATTCAAATGGTTAAAGAAAATGGGTGGTCTTTCTGCAATGAAGAAACACAACGAAGAAAAGGCAAAAATCCTTTACGATTTCTTAGACCAGAGCAAGATGTTCAAAGGAACCGTAGAAGCAAAAGATCGTTCCTTAATGAACGTACCATTCGTAACAGGAAATGATGAATTAGATGCAAAATTCGTAAAAGCAGCAACAGAAGCAGGCTTCGTAAACTTAAAAGGGCATCGTTCCGTTGGTGGTATGAGAGCATCTATCTACAACGCTATGCCAAAGGAAGGCGTTGAGAAATTAGTTGAGTTTATGAAGAAATTCGAGGAGGAAAATGCATAATGTTTCAGTATAATTGTTTAAACCCAATCGCCGCAGTAGGCTTAGATCTTTTTTCCGAAGATTATAAAAAAGTAGAAGAGTTAAAGGATGCAGAGGCAGCACTTGTAAGAAGTGCTTCCATGCATGATATGGAATTACCGGATTCTTTGTTAGCAGTTGCTCGTGCCGGAGCAGGTGTTAATAATATTCCACTTGAGAAATGTGCAGAAAAAGGTATCGTAGTATTTAATACACCAGGTGCAAATGCAAACGGTGTAAAAGAACTTGTATTAGCAGGTATGCTTTATGCATCCCGTGACCTTGTTGGCGGTATTGACTGGTGTTTAGAGAACCAGAACGATGAGAATATTGCAAAAACTGCAGAGAAGCAGAAAAAGAACTTTGCAGGAACAGAAATTGCCGGCAAAAAGCTTGGTGTTATCGGTCTTGGAGCAATCGGTGTATTAGTTGCAAATGCAGCATGCCATCTTGGTATGGAAGTATACGGTTATGACCCATATATTTCTGTAAATGCAGCCTGGAGCTTGTCAAGAAACGTAAAACACATCAGCAACGTAGAAGATATTTATCGTGAATGTGATTACATCACTGTTCATGTACCACTTTTAGATTCTACAAAGAAAATGATTAATGCAGAAGCAATTGCAATGATGAAACCAACCACTATCGTATTAAATTTTGCAAGAGATTTACTGGTAGACGAAGAAGCAATGGTAGAAGCATTAGCAGCCGGTAAAATCAAAAAATATGTTTCTGACTTCCCAAACCCAACAACAGTTGGTGCAAAGGGCTGTATCGTAACTCCTCACCTTGGAGCATCTACAGCAGAGTCAGAAGACAACTGTGCAATTATGGCAGTTCGTGAAATCAGAGATTATATGGAAAATGGTAATATCGTTCATTCCGTAAACTTCCCAGACTGCAGCATGGGTGCATGTACAACAGCAGGACGTGTGGGAATTTTACATAAGAATGTAAGCGGTATGATTAGTCAGTATACAACTATCTTAGGCGAAGCAGGAATTAATATTTCCGGTATGGCAAACAAATCAAAGGCTGATTATGCATATGCATTATTAGACGTAGATTCTCCATTAACTGAGGAAGTAATCAGCAAATTAGAAAGTGTAGAAGGTGTATTAAGAGTACGTAAGGTGAAGTAATATGGCGAAAATAAAACCATTTATAGGCATCAGACCAAATAGAGGGAAGGCAGCAGAGATTGCTGCCCTCCCTTATGATGTTTATAACAGAGAAGAAGCAACAGAAGTAGTAGAGAAGAATCCGGAGTCTTTCTTAAGAATTGACCGGGCAGAAACAAATTTTCCGATTTCTGTAGGAACTTATGAGGATAAGGTTTACGAAAAGGCTCATGATTTATTGTGGGAAAAAGTAGCAGACGGTTCTTTTATCCGTGAAGAGAAAAAATGCTACTATATTTATGAACTGACTATGAATGGAAGAGTACAGACTGGTATTACCGCCTGTGCCTCCATTGATGATTACCAGAATAATGTTATCAAAAAACACGAAAATACCAGAGAAGAAAAGGAATTAGACCGTATCTGTCATGTAGATAAATGCAGTGCCCAGACAGGTCCGATTTTCCTTGCTTATCGTTCCAACGAGACAATTAATCAGATTGTAGAAGAGGTAAAAGCAGGAGAGGCAGAATATGATTTTACTTCTGAGGATGGTATCAGACATCGTGTATTTGTAATTTCAGAAGATGCTAAAGTTGTAGCATTAGAGGAAGCCTTTGCAGGAATCAATGAAATCTATATTGCAGACGGACATCACAGATGTGCTTCTGCTGTAAAAGTAGGACTGCGCCGCAGAGAGAAATATGCTGATTATACAGGAGAGGAAGAATTTAACTATTTTCTTTCCGTATTATTTCCAGATGACCAGTTAATGATTATGGATTATAATCGTGTTATTAAGGATTTAAACGGATGCTCTTTTAAATGCTTTTTGCGGGAAGTAGAAAAACGTTTTGATGTAACTGAAATTACCGAAGAAGAAGAGAAAAGACCTCAGGAAAAAGGTCATTTTACCATGTATATGGAAGGACGCTGGTTTGATTGTAAAATCAGACCGGAGGATATTCCGTCAGATGACCCGGTCAAAGCTTTGGATGTATCGTTGTTACAGGACATTTTATTACATCCGGTGCTGGGAATTGGAGATCCTAAGACGGATGGGCGTATTGATTTTGTTGGAGGAATCCGTGGAATGGAAGAGTTAGTGCGCAGATGCGAGGAAGACTGCGCAGTAGCTTTTGCCATGTATCCGACTTCCATTCAGGAGCTTTTTGCGGTGGCAGATGCGAATCTTTTGATGCCGCCAAAATCCACATGGTTTGAACCAAAGCTTCGTAGTGGCTTATTTATTCATGAAATTGAAAAATAAGAAATAGGAGGTATCACGATGTTATTAACCATTGAAAATATTGAAGCAACAGAAGCGGTGGAAACCTTGACAGAAATGGGGGAGGGATTACAGGAAATGGCGGATAATCCGGGCGTTATCCGAACCTATTTCGAGAATATGCTGCCGGATTTAGTGAATTTTGCTCTACAGATTGTAATTGCGGTTCTTGTATATATCATAGGTGCAAAGATTATCAAAGGAGTTGTAAAGCTGATAAAAAAAGCAATGGTGCGCCGGGATGTGGATACCGGTGTAGTGCAGTTTTTAACAGCTGTCATTAAATATGGACTTTATATTGTGCTGCTTATGACAATATTAAGCGTATTTGGAGTGGCAACAACTTCTGTTGTGGCAGTATTAGGTTCTGCCGGGGTGGCAATTGGTCTTGCGTTGCAGGGAAGTTTATCGAATTTTGCAGGCGGGGTATTAATTTTACTGCTGAAACCTTTCCGTGTAGGGGATTATATTGTTCAGGGCGGAAATGAAGGAACCGTATTTGAAATATCGATTTTTTATACGAAACTGCATACGGGGGATAATAAGGTCGTGGTAATACCAAATGGCACATTATCGAATGATACAATCGTGAATGTGTCCCATATGACAAAAAGGCGTGTAGATATTATGGTTGGAATAGGCTATGAGGCGGATATTCGTACCGCAAAAGAGGTTTTGTTTGAGGTTGCGCAAAATGATTCTGCCCGACTCCCGGAGGAGGAGGCTCTTGTATTTGTTGATAATTTAGGTGCTTCTTCCGTAGATATGGGAATCCGTATCTGGGTAAAGGATGAGGATTACTGGGAAGCGAAATGGCGCTTGACCGAAAATGTGAAATATGCACTAGACAAGCACAATATCTCCATTCCGTATCAACAGATTGATGTGCAGATTAAACAATAAAAGTGAAATTAGTACTAAAAAAATTATAAAAAATGTTGACAAGTTTTTCTAATTATGGTAACTTTAATTTTGTTAGTGCATAAGAGAAAAGCACAAAAAGTAATAGTTCTAAATGTATTAGGAGGATTTGGTTATGCAGCAGGGAACTGTAAAATGGTTTAATGCAAAAAAAGGTTACGGATTTATTTCAGATGCAGAAGGAAATGACGTATTTGTTCATTTTTCAGCACTGAACATGGATGGATTCAAAGAATTAAAAGATGGCGAGAAGGTAGAATTTGAAGTAACTGATGGTGAAAAAGGACCTCAGGCAGCAAATGTAAGCCGTATTGCATAAGGATTTTAATAGATAGAATAATCTAGAGAATACGAACCAGTAAAGGCTGTCGGACAATATGTCCGACAGCCTTTTTGAAATTCAGGGACGCAGCCTTTTTTTCGGAATTTAGGCTGCGTCCCCAAATTCCGAAAAAAAGGCTGCGTCCCTGAATTTCAATTCCTAAAACAGGAAATATGTGTTATAATAGCTTTTGTGGGCTTTTTGTCCAAAGATATCGATAAGAATTGGAGATAAGGCAATATGAATTTTGAGAATTTAACAGCCTATGAGCTGATTGAAAAAAGAACATTAGAGGATATCCAGTCAGAGGGATTTCTTTTAAAACATAAAAAAAGTGGAGCAAGAGTCGTTGTAGTATCGAATGATGATAATAACAAGGTATTTTCCATTGGATTCCGCACACCGCCATCGGATTCCACCGGAGTGCCGCACATTATTGAACATACGGTACTGTGTGGTTCGGACAAGTATCCGGTGAAGGACCCATTTGTAGAGTTAGTAAAGGGATCTTTAAACACATTTTTAAATGCAATGACTTATCCGGACAAAACAATATATCCGGTGGCAAGCTGCAATGATAAAGATTTCCAGAATTTAATGAGTGTTTATATGGATGCTGTTTTTCATCCAAATATATACAAACATGAAGAGATATTCAAGCAGGAAGGCTGGCATTATGAATTAGAGGATGCAGAAGCACCACTTACCATCAATGGCGTTGTTTACAATGAGATGAAGGGGGCGTTTTCTTCTCCGGATGATGTTTTAAGTCGTCAGATTATGAACTCACTGTTTCCAGATACCTCTTATTGTAATGAGTCCGGTGGAGACCCACTGCATATTCCGGAACTGACCTATGAAGCTTATCTGGATTTCCACCGCAGATATTATCATCCATGTAATTCCTATATTTATCTTTATGGGGATATGGATATTGCAGAAAAACTGCAGTGGATGGATGAAGAATATTTAAGTAACTATGAAAAAATAGAGATTGATTCTGCAATCAAGCTTCAGAAGCCTTTTGAAAAAACAGTAGAGATTACAAAGAAATATTCCATATCTTCTTCAGAGTCAGAAGAAGATAATACTTATCTTTCTTATAATATGGCAGTTGGAACAGTTTTAGAGAAAGAACTATATTATGCTTTTGATATTTTAGATTATGCATTAATCAGTGCACCGGGAGCACCATTAAAGCAGGCGCTAATTGAGGCAGGAATCGGAAGTGATGTAACGGGT
This sequence comes from uncultured Roseburia sp., assembly GCA_964390485.1. Lineage (GTDB taxonomy): Bacteria > Bacillota > Clostridia > Lachnospirales > Lachnospiraceae > Roseburia. The sequence continues at coordinate 11,790 of CAYMIS010000077.1, forward strand.
GGATATGACAGTAATTTGTTACAGCCAACGTTTTCTATTATTGCGAAAAATACAAATACCTCGGAAAAAGAGAGATTCTTAGCGGTTATTCGTGAAACTTTAGAAAACTTAGTGAAAAATGGATTGAATAAGAAATCCTTAATTGCGGGAATTAACAGTGCAGAATTCCGTTATCGTGAGGCGGATTTTGGACAGTTCCCAAAAGGACTTTTATACGGCATTCAGTGTATGGAAAGCTGGCTTCATGATGATAATGAGCCATTTATGCATTTAGAAGCATTAGAAACCTATCGCTTTTTGAAGGAGCAGGTAGAGACGGATTACTATGAACAGCTGATTCAGAAATATTTATTAGATAATACCCATGCATCTGTTGTAGTAATCGAGCCGGAAAAAGGATTAAATGCCAAGAATGAGGCAGAATTAGAACAAAAGCTTGCAGATTATAAGGCAGGACTTTCTTCAGAAGAGATTGAGCAGCTGATTGCCGATACAAAGCATTTAAAACAGTATCAGGAAGAGCCGTCTCCAAAAGAGGATTTAGATAAGATTCCAATGCTGACAAGAGAGGATATGCGCAAGGAGACCATGCCTCTTTCAAATCAGGTTGAGAAATTAGGTGATACCACGATTCTTTATCATGATATTTATTCGAATGGAATTGTGTATATGAACCTGTTATTTGACATTGAGGATATTCCACAGGAGGACATTCCATACCTTAGTATTTTAAAGGCAGTATTAGGCTATATTGACACAGAATCCTACAGCTATGCAGATTTTGCAAATGAAGTAAATATGCATACCGGTGGTATTGGAAGTAATGTGGGAATTTATCCGGATGTGAAAAAAGCAGATGCGCTGCAGGCGAAATTTGAGGTCCGTGCAAAAGTCTTATATGATAAAGTGCCGGATGCGATGCGCTTAATAAAAGAAATGTTATTGACCTCAAAGCTTACAGACGAGAAACGTCTCCATGAGATTTTAGCAGAAGTAAAATCAAGATTGCAGGTATCCTTAAGCTCCAGCGGACATTCTGTTGCATCTAACAGAGCGATGTCTTATTTCTCAAAATCAGCAGCCTATAAGGACAGTATTACCTTCTATCAGACTATTGCAGATTTAGAGGCAAATTTTGAAGAAAAGAAAGCGGCTTTCATTGCCAAATTAGATGCATTGGTACATCAGATTTTTACACAGGAAAGATTATTTGTAAGTGTAACCTGTGACAAAAATGGTTTTGATTTATTTGTGCCGGAAATCGAAAAATTGAAAAAGGAACTGTATCACGGCAGGAAAGAGGAGCAGAAGGCGTCCATCTGTTGTGTGAAGAAAAATGAAGGCTTTATGGATGCATCTCAGGTACAGTATGTGGCAAGAGCCGGTAACTTCCGTAACCACGGATTTGAATATCACGGTGCCCTTAAGATTTTAAAGGTTATTATGGGGTATGATTATTTATGGATTAATATTCGTGTTAAGGGCGGTGCTTACGGCTGTATGAACGGTTATATGCGAAACGGAGATACTTATTTTGTTTCTTACCGTGACCCGAATTTAGAGAAAACAAATGATATTTACGATAAGATTCCAAAATATATCGAGGCATTTGAAGCGGATGAACACGAGATGACGAAATATATTATCGGAACAATCAGTGATATGGATGTACCGTTAAATCCAAGTGCTAAGGGTGAGCGTTCCCTTGCAGCATATTTACAGGGAATCTCCTTTGAAGATTTGCAGAGAGAGCGTGATGAGGTTATCGGTGCAACGCAGGAGGACATTCGGGGATTAAAGGATTTGGTAGCCGCTGTATTAGAAGACCAGAATCTTTGCGTAATTGGTAATGAAGATGTATTAAAAAATAAAGAAGAGATGTTTTCTGAATTGAAAAATCTTTATCAGACAGCGAAATAAGCTGTTGCTGGTAGAAAGTGATAGGAAAAAATAGGTAAATCAAGGAGTGGCAGGCAAAAGAAGCCTGTCACTGAAATAACAAAGTATTTTAAGGAAGGAAATTTATGCAGGAAAATTTTAAATCAGGATTTGTTACAATTATTGGAAGACCAAATGTAGGAAAATCAACCTTGATGAATCATTTGATTGGACAGAAGATTGCGATTACATCAAATAAACCACAGACCACCAGAAATCGTATTCAGACGGTATATACCGATATGGAGCGGGGACAGATTGTATTTTTGGATACACCGGGAATTCATAAGGCAAAAAATAAGCTGGGCGAATACATGGTAAATGTGGCAGAGCGTACCCTGAATGAAGTGGATGTGGTTTTATGGTTAGTAGAGCCATCGAACTTTATTGGAGCAGGAGAACGCCATATTATTGAACAGTTAAAGAAGGTAACAACACCTGTTATTTTGATAATTAACAAGATGGATACCATTGAAAAAGAAAAGGTATTAGAGTACATTGACACTTATCGTAAAGAATATGACTTTGCAGAAATTATTCCTGCATCTGCTCTTCGGGCACAGAATCTGGATACAGTTATTGACATGATTTTTAAATATCTTCCATATGGACCACAGTTCTATGATGAAGATACGATTACTGACCAGCCGGAGCGTGCAATTGTAGCAGAAATTGTCCGTGAAAAGGCACTGCATGCATTAGATGATGAGATTCCTCACGGAATTGCAGTTTATATTGACCAGATGAAGCAGCGTAAGGGACAGGAATTTTTTGATATTGACGCTACGATTGTGTGTGAAAGAGATTCCCATAAGGGAATTATTATTGGAAAAGGCGGAGCGATGTTGAAGAAAATCGGCTCAAATGCCAGATATGAAATTGAGCGGTTCTTAGATGCCAAGGTGAACTTAAAGCTTTGGGTGAAGGTAAAGAAGGACTGGAGAGACAGTGATTATCTGATGAAAAATTTTGGTTATAATAAAGACGAAATTTAATCAGAACTGGCAATTTTTAACGGTTATTGAAAAGGTGCATATTGGCTTTATCTTGGGGCATCCTATTTTAGTAAAAATGAAGAAACAGTGGAAGATGAGTATTAGAAATGACGCTGCATGAAGTTACGGAATAAGGAGTGCTGAATAGGAGGAGAGACGGATGGATAAAGCCTGGAATACCTTTACTGCAACAGGAAAAATAAACGATTATTTGAAATATTGTGAAAACAAGGAAAAGCGGGAAGTAAAGCCGGATGGGAACAAACCTGGTGGTGACCGGAATGGTCTTAAATGTGATGCCAATTGGCGAGTATGACAAAAGAATAACGTTATTGACCAAGGAAAGGGGAAAGATTACTGCCTTTGCCAAAGGTGCAAAGCGGCCAAACAGCCAGTTATTGGCAGCAACCAATCCCTTTTCTTTTGGGGAGTTCGAACTTTTTGAGGGACGGTCTACATATACTGTGGCGAAAGCAACAATCAGCAACTATTTTAGAGAGCTGGCAGCGGATTTTGATGTGGCATATTATGGATTTTATTTTCTAGAATTTGCAGAATATTACTGTCAGGAAAATAATGATGAAAGAGAAATGCTAAAGCTGCTTTATCAGTCTCTTCGGGCCCTTGAGAGCACAAGCTTTGATAATCAGCTGGTACGTCTTATTTTTGAAATAAAAGCCCTGGCAATTAATGGAGAAGCACCGAATGTCTTTTCCTGTCTGCGTTGTGGAAGGAAAGAAGAACTGCATTACTTTTCTGTAAAAAGAGGAGGTATTTTCTGTCCGGAATGCAGAAGGGAAGCAGCAGAAGCAAGACAGCTTTTAGAATCGACAGTTTATACGATGCAGTATATCATTTCGGCTACAATTGCTAAATTATATACCTTTTCTGTTTCGGAAGAAGTATTGATTGAATTGAAACAGGTGGTAAGGGAATATATGAATACCTATGTGAATCATTCCTTTAAGTCGTTAAAAATCTTAGATGAGGCATCCGGTTTATTTTACAGGTTGAAATCATAAACTGAAAATAGTATAATATCAAAGATTAACGTGAGAGAATGGAGCGATAGCATGAAAAAATTTAGATGTATCAGTATGATAATGATTTTATGTGCCGGGTTATTAACCGGATGTGGAACAAACTTTACTGCTGACGCAAACACAGTTTATGTTACCAAAAGTGGAAAAGTTCAGACAGTGGATGTGGAAACTTTTGATGAAAGCTATTACGACGAGGCAGAGCTTCGTGAATTTATTAAATCAGAAGTAGATGCTTACACAAAAAGTAATGGAAAGGGCAGTGTGAAATTATCCGACCTTACCATTACGGATGGCACTGCTAAAATGTCAATGGTTTATAAATCGGTAACAGACTATACTGCATTTAATGGAATTGAGTTATATCAGGGAAGTGCGGTAAATGCCCTTGCAGCAGGTTATCGTTTTGAAACAGAATTTTCTAAGGTGGTGGAAGGTGAAATTTCCGGTACTGCATCGAAGGAAGAAATATATGAGCAGGATGATTTGAACGTAGTTATTATTAAGGCAAACATGAATGTTCAGATAGATGGTGAGATTCAGTATGTTTCAACAGAAAATGTAACTGTGACAGGAACAAATACGGTTACGATTTCTGATGGCAAAGATGAGAAAGATACTTCTTTCGAAACAGAAGTATATACTTATATTGTTTATAAATAAAGAATAGTCTGTTTTTTGTGCTGACAGATGGACAGTGCCAGAGAGGGAATGACAGCTATTTATTATAATAAAAGAAATGTGAGGAATTTATTATGGAAAAGACAATGGACAAGATTGTAGCATTGGCGAAATCAAGAGGATTTGTTTACCCAGGCTCAGAAATTTACGGTGGTCTGGCAAATACATGGGATTATGGTAATCTTGGTGTAGAATTAAAAAACAACGTGAAAAAAGCCTGGTGGCAGAAATTCGTACAGGAAAATCCATACAACGTAGGTGTGGACTGTGC
>CAYMIS010000078.1:0-16543 GCA_964390485.1 uncultured Roseburia sp.
TTAGTATACCCATCTGAAATTTTTTATCTGTGACAAAGTCACATTTTTTTATATTATATTAATCATTTCTATGCTTAATTTTACAAATCCCCTGTGTCATGGTTCCCATCGGACAATAAACACACCAGGAACGGGGCTTATAAAAAAGCATCGTAATCATTCCTAACACAGTAGATGTCAGCATTACGCTGTAAAATCCAAAGGCAAATTGTGCTACCCAAGGTGCAAATAATGTTCCATGATAAGCAAAATGCCACGGTAATTTAAAGCTCCAGAGCAATGTTACCATTTCTTTTAAGCTATGAACCTCTGCAAATACAAGATAAGTAGAAAATAGCATATTTCCAAACATTATCAGGAAAAAAGCTAAAAATCCATAACGAAACCAATTACTCTTCAATGCTTTAGGCATATCTTTTTTTGCAGATAGTTTTAACCGATTTCCTAACAGGTCAAACAACTGACCTCTGCCGCAATATTTATTACAATAGGATTTGTTTCCTTTTATGATTGCAATTGCCAGCGGAACAAAAAAGCAGATAAGCCCCAGCCATGCAAAAAGTATATTTACAAATCCAAGTATCAGATAAGTCAATGACACTATCCATAGATAGTCATACCACTTTTTTTGTTTCTTCATTCTTTTATATCTCCCTCTGCAACATTTCTATTACCGATGCAGGACAGGCTTTTTCACATAAACCACAGCCTGCACACTTTTCTAAATCCACTTGTGCATATATTCCTTTCGGAACACTGATTGCGCCGCGGGGACAGACCTTTATGCAGCTGCCACAGCCCACACACTGCTTTTGATTGACTTTCGCAAACTTCTTTTTTCTCCTTGTTTCCATGAGTGACCTCCTTTATGCACCCATCATAACAAAAACTTTTCTCCCTATCTGTGACTTTGTCACAAAAATAGAGACACAACCGGAATTTCCAAATTTCGACTGTGTCTCTATTTTTCATTTTTCTTTAGTTCAGGCACTCATTTACCCAGGCAATAAAATTAGATGTTGAATCTCCTGTTCGTTCTGCCTGTGTATGTCCCTGCCCCCATACTGTTTCAAAATCAACTTCTGCTCCATAACTTTCTAATGCAAGTGCCAGATTTATTTCTGTGGTAAGAGAAGTATCCCCCTGATTGATTCCACTTCGGATTCTCCAATATTTTGCTACATTGGAGGTTTGATATCCATCATAGTAATCGCTCAGATAATACATCGGATTATACATATTTACGCGCATATCTACTGTATTTCCAATAGCATCTGTTTTTTCCAAATCTGAAGAATAAGCTTCCCCATAAGACTCATTTCCTGCCAGCAATTCAGCCATCATCGTATCAAAGTGTGCTCCGCTTCCATCTCCATATCCAAAAAGAATATTTTCTCCCTGTGTTGCATCTAAATCATCAAATGCACCAACATTTTTAGAAGCAGTCTTAAAGGCTTTTACAAAATCTGCAATGCTTGAAATAGTTGCTGTGTTGGTTTCACTGTCATAAATTACCCATTCACTTTCTGCATTTAATGCATCAATGTAATCCTGGGCTGTTTCATAAGTTCCCGAAATCGTTAAACCACTGCTTGTTTCATTTCTATTAATCTTATCATTATACTGATTTTCATCTGTCTGAGTTTCATTCTTTTTGTCTTCGCCTTTCGGTAATTCTATTTCCTCCGGAAGTTCCATTCCTTCCGGGAGCTCCATTCCCTCTGGGCGTTCTCCATTTCCACGCTGTCCGTTTCCTATACCGCCACGTCCGCCAAAACCGTTCTGACTGTTGGAAGCATCATATGGAAAGGTTGTATCCTGTAAAAAATTATTTAATGAATTTTCAATGACCGCTTTCACATATTCATAATATGTTCCTGCTTGATAAATCCCCTCCTCTGATTCCGATAATGTAAGTACATTTCCTTCCTTATCGGTAAGTCCAAGTTCATTTACATAGACTGCAAATGCCTCTGCCATACTTTCAGAAAGCTGCTGCATTTCTTCTGTTAAATCAGTACGTGTTATTCCCATATTCCATTCATATGCTTCATTTGCATAATCTAAGCTTGTAATCGGACACCAGCACATAGAACCTGCAATTGCGTCGCTCACTCCCATTACTGCTCCTATTTCTTCTAAATAAGGAGTATATAATTCACTATCTCCAGTAGAACCCAGCAGTGCACTCTGTGCACCTCCCCCACTCATTCCAAAAGAGAAAATACGCTCCATACTGCCCGGTATACTGCCTTCATTATAACGTACATAACGGATTGCCGCTTTCAAATCCGTAACTCCTGCCGGTGCCCCTGCATCTCTTCCCCTGCAGCCGGCGCTCACATAGATAAAACCTGCATTCGTATACTCTGACACACCATTCACATAATCCGTTGGTGCTGCCATCGCAGAATATCCCGGCGTATTTACCGGAATCACGATAGGAGCTGTTTGGGCAGTATATCCTTCCACAACTGCTTCTGCATTTATTTCACAGGTATATGTTCCGTCACTATTTTCTGTTGCATTCATATATGCACCCGGAACAAAAATTCCTAAAGTTTCATATGATGCATCCGCCGGATTCTCACAATAAGAGATTCCAACCTGCCAGTACACGTCATCTTCCTCATTGTAATTCCATTTTTCAGCATCAATCCTCTCCAGCGTTGTTTCTATCGTAGTCACTTCATTTCCAGTAGTTGTATTCTTATCTGCACTTTCAGTCTCATTCTCTGTTCGTATTACTTCTGAACCTATTTCTGCATTTTCAGTTGCACCGCATCCGGTAAATATCAGCACTGATGCCAATAAAAAACAAACTCTGCTTTTCTTAAATTTCATATCATACATCCTTCTTTCTTTTCAAAACTCACTTTACATTTTGCATTCTATCTGCCAAATGTGACTGTTATGTGTTGAAAAATTGAATTTTAAAATCCAGAATCCGGGGACGTAGCCTAAATTTCGGAATTTAGGCTACGTCCCCGGATTTCAAAATTTAGGCTGCGTCCCTAAATTTCAAGTTTGCGCCAGGCTTCGCAGAGGCGTTCGAGGCTCCAGGCTGCATTGGCCGGGCTGGTGGAAGGAAGTTTGATTGCAGGAATATTTGTTTGTGCTTCTGCATATTTATGATATAGCTCGTAGGCCTTTCCACCATTGACATAAATTCGCTCAATAGCTGAAGAGCTTATTATTTCTGAAAAATCATTTACCACCACATCTTTAATAGAAGTATCACTGGACCCCTGAATACTACAGCTTGCAATCACATCCCAGATTGCAATATTATTTTTTAGCAAAAGCTGCTTTTTTTCCTCAATCGACTGAGGAACCGGCGAATTTGCCAGCTGGGCAATTACCTTCCAGAAACGATTCTGTGGGTGTCCGTAGTAAAACTGATTTTCTCTGGATTTCACAGAAGGAAAACTTCCCAATATTAAAACTTTTGAATTTTTATCGTATACCGGCTCAAAGGTATGTGTAAGTGTCTGGTATTCCATAATTACTGCCTTTCTAAATATCTTAATTTAAAACCTAACGATTTCTTTTATAAAAAAGTATAAATCTATTGCATAATGTAAATCATAATGTTACACTAACCTTATCACATAGTTTTCAATACTACATAATAAAGTTTTTATATCCATGATTTTTAAGGAGGATTTCATATGACAATTAAAATCAGAGACCCTTGGAGTGCGCTAACCCACTATATCGGCATGCTCGCAGCATTAATTGCAACTACTCCATTGCTTGTGAAAGCTACTTTATCCGGTAATCAGACACATTTTTATGCGATGGCAGTTTTTATGCTCAGTATGATACTTCTCTACGCTGCCAGTTCCACTTATCATGCCTTTGGCATTGGCGCACAGCTCAATCGTATTTTGAAGAAATGGGACCACATGATGATTCCTGTCTTAATTGCCGGCACCTACACCCCAATCTGTCTTATTACCTTAAAAGACAGTATCGGCACATGGCTCTGCGCCCTTGTCTGGGGAACTGCGATTTTCTGTATAATTATCAAAGCCTTTTGGATTAACTGCCCTAAATGGTTTTCCAGTGTCATTTACATTGTCATGGGCTGGCTTTGTATCCTTGGAATGGGAAATATCATCGAAAACCTGCCACTGGCAGCCTTTCTCTGGCTTCTTACCGGTGGCATCCTCTACACTGTTGGAGGTGTTATTTATGCCTTAAAGCTTCCCATTTTTAATAAAAAACATCAGAACTTTGGCAGTCATGAGGTATTTCATCTTTTCGTGCTTGCCGGAAGTATATGCCATTATATTGTGATGTATTTTTATGTTTGCTGATTTTTTCTTTTTATATTTAATTTCACTTATCATTTAAAAATATTATAACAAAGAAAGGGTTAACGTAATATGAAAATTTACGCTAACCCTTTCTTTGCTGTATGCAAACTATAAATTTTTACCACTCATGCCATTCTTGGCAACATTAATTTTACTACATAATTCTAATAACTACACTGTCGAAGCAATTACTTCCATTTTGCCCTGCAGCTGCACCAGACCAAATCCATGGGGAAGAATGAAATTATCACCTTTTTTTACCGGCTGACCATTCACAATGCCGCTTCCCTCTGTCACTGTCATATTAAGGAACGGATACTTTTGCTCAAAGGCAGTCTTTCCATCCAGTTCCAGACGGAACACCTTATAATATTTGCAGGCATACAATTCATTTAATTGATTTTTTGGATATTCACCTGTCTTTTCATTAAAAAGAACGGATTTGATACTGTCTTCAGCGGATTTTGCAGGAACCGTAATCACATCCAGACTTTTTTCAATATGAAGTTCTCTCGGTTTTCCATTTGAAAGACGGTCGTAATCATAAACACGATATGTAATATCGCTGTTCTGCTGTGTTTCCAGTAATAAAATGCCACCTTTAATTGCATGAACGCATCCCGGGTCAATCTGGATAAAATCTCCTTTTTTAACCGGAAGTTCACGGATAAATTCACTCCAGCGTCCTTCATATATCATGGATTTTAACTCTTCTTTTGATTTGGCATTATGTCCGATGACAAGTGCTGCATCCTCATCACAATCTAAAATATACCAGCATTCCGTCTTACCAAAGGAACCATTTTCATGCTCCATTGCATAAGCATCTTCCGGATGAACCTGAATGCTTAAATCTGCTCTTGCATCAATAATTTTTACCAGCAGTGGATAACGGTCATAATCCACATTTCCAAAGATTTCCGGATGTTCCTTCCACAATTCGGAGAGTTTTTGTCCCAAAAATGCTCCATATTTTATACTGCCATCTCCATTCGGATGAGCAGAAATTCCCCAGCACTCTCCGATATCTTCTCCCAAAACCTGATAACCAAACTCTTCCCTAAGTCTGCTGCCACCCCAGATATTATGGGTACATACCGGATCTAAAAACAAAATTTCTTTACATACATTATTGACTGATAAGGATGCTCCTCTTGTCTCAATCACTTTCTGATACCAGTAAGCAGAATCCTTTACAATTCGTCTTTGATTCATAAAATCTACATAAACAATGCCAAAGCGTTCCTTATAACCTTTTTCCCATTCGAAATTATCCGTAAAGCACCAATGGAAATAGCCACGAACATCAGCCCCTTCCTTCACTGCCTGCTGCATCATTCCTATATAGGAATCTAAAAATGTTATTCTGTCAGAATCATGTACTCTGCCATCTGCTGATATATTATCATGACAGCTCATTCCGTTTTCTGTTATATAAAGCGGCAGTTTATAACGCTCTGTCAAAAATTTAATTCCATAATAAAGTGCCTTCGGTGTAACCGGCCATTCGACAGCAGTTTTGGGAAATCCCGGTGCTCTGTCCACAAATTCTGGTTCTCCATTCTTTCCGGCACGGACAAAATAGCCATTATAAATATTCTGTCCCATGAAGTCCAAAGGCTGATGAATCAATTCCATATCTTCCTTTGTAATTTCCGGAAGATACTCTTTAAATTTCTTTAAACCTTCTTCCGGATAATGACCTAAAAATACCGGATCTGAAAACCAGGATATATTCCACGTCCAGTTATCCATTGGATTATAAAAACCAAAATAAACTTTTTTCGCCGCTGCAATATCCTCCGGTGTATCTGTGTAAGGGTAAGCTACACCACCAGTTGGTGCATAACCAATTTTCACCGGCTGTTTCCCATATTTTCTTAAATTAATAACCGCCTGTCCATGGGCCTTCATTAAATTGTGGGCAATCTGAAAGGTATCCTTAATGGAAAGCTTTACCCCCGGTGCATGAACACCGCTTAGGTGACCTAACCCGACCACACACTGTGGTTCATTGATGGTGAAAAAGTGCTCACAAATATCAGAAAAATTCTCTGCTACAACCTTGGCATATTCACCAAACCATTCCACTACCTGCTCATTTAACCAGCCGCCCTGCTCATAAAGTGCCTGTGGAAATTCCCAGTGAAACAGTGTCATATATGGAGTAATTCCATTTTCCTTCATTGTAAGAATCATATCACGATATAAGGCAATTGCTTTCTCATTTACCTTTCCGGTTCCCTCCGGCAGAATTCTTGCCCAGTTTATAGAAAAGCGATATGCTTTAATTCCAAGATTGCGCATCAACGCAAAATCTTCTTTATATAGATGCATCTGATCACAGCTTATTTCCGCAGTCTGATTTTCATAGACTCTTCCAGCCTCCACAAAGGTATCCCAGACACATTTTCCTCTTCCGTCTCCCTCTTCTGTTCCTTCTACCTGATAGGCGCTTGACGCAACGCCCCACACAAAATCATCTCGAAACATTTTTGTCTCCTTCTATTCCGAATATATAGCACATACTTAATCATAAACAACTCACTGTAATTAAAGCCTGGTTTCTTTTTACAATTTCCTGTACTTCATATATTCTTCTAACATCCTAATATAATTTTTAAGTATCTACAAGTTTCTTTTTTTAAGATTGTATGTATTTTTTATTTTTCCTTCCATTTATTCTTCTGTGGCAATGACAGCTGTCAGATAAAAAGGAACCACATCTTTTTCATGAGCTTCCACAATTGAAATTTCCACCCTATGCGTTCCATAAGGCATATGCTCTGTTATGGTATCCAGTTCTAATTTATCTCCCCAGTCTTCCGAAAAATTTCCATCCAGCCTTACCGCTTGTTCCTTATCACCATCTACGATTACTTCTGCTACCGGTGCCGGTTTCTTTACCGATTTGCGATATTGTACCGAAATTCCCGTCCCCAAAAGTTCAAAGGAAATTTTCGCTCCTTTTTCCCCTGCAATCCAGCCCCGTTTAAAGCAGTCTGTAATGTCCCTTATTTTCCCATTGCTTTCCGTCTCAAGCACCGCCGGTTGACTGGTATCCACAGAAAATCCATAACAATCCGGCTGACAATTCACTGACTGGTATCGGACACTTCTTTCATAAGCATTTGGTGTCAACGGCTGCGGTATTTCTAATACCTCATCTTCTTCCACATCTGCCTCCTGCAATACCTTATCTAAAAAGTAAGTGATAACAGATGCCACCAGTTCATGACCTTTATCGTTTGGATGCAAATCATCCGGGGTAATATCACGGTTCTCCATTCTGCCGGCTAACACTTCCGGATAGATACTGCTCTGCATACTGATGCATGGAAGGTTATAATGTCTTCCTACCTTAGCATGCTGCAGCTGGGCATTTGCCCCATTATGATAAAACACATTATGCACAAGCAAGACCGCAGGCTTTGTCTCATACTGATATATTTTTCGTACAAGACCCTCATAAGTCTCCAGAAAATGTTCATTACTCTCATCATTTACTGAAAACTCTGTAATCACAAAATCCGGCTGATAAGCCAGCAAATCCTCTTCTACCCTTGCTGCTGCAAACTGGGATGTAGTCCCTCCGATTCCTGCATTGATATAAACAAATTCTGCGTTAGGAAAGCTTTTTTTCCACCATTCATATACACGATAGGCATAACAAAGCTTAGCATCTGTAGCTACCGCCCCCTGGGTAATGGAACCACCGATAAAACCAATTACCAGCTTTTCTCCTTTTAATGCCCGTTTCATAAGATTTTTCATTCGAAAAAGATTTCCCCGGTTTACAATCCCGGCTTCTCTATTAACACTCATTACTTTCTCCTGCCTTTCTTAATCTTTCCAGATTCCTTCCCCTAAGCCTTCTATATACGCTGCCAGTTCTTCTGCCATTTTTTCTGCTTCTGAAATTCTGATATGCCCCGGTGTTCCTTTCCCATTTTGTTCATAATAAAAATGATGTACTTTTTCATCCTCTAATTCTCTGCAAACCGCTTCAATTGCATCGTCCCAGCCTGCATCATGCTGCAAAATGGTTGTGGTAAGAATTATTTCTGCCTTTGGATAAATTTTCCGCATCTGTTTTATAAAATGCAGATAGCTTTTTCTCCAATAAACAGCCTTGCTTCCGTTATAGTCTTCTGCCATATAATCTATCGGATGACTATCATTCTGACCAATTGCCACAATCACAACATGAGGACAATATCTGGAAAAATCCCACCTTCTTATTTCCCCTAATGCCGGATTATAATTAAGCTTATCATATATCTGTTCCATCCCAATATAATCCGGGGCAAAAAACCACCCGGTACCATTTAATAAAGCTGCTCCTCCCTGGGCAATATCATGAAGCTCTGCATCTAATTTCCTTGCAGTCAGCCAGGCATAGGAGTACCATGCATTCGAATATTCTCCATTATGCTCCGGGTCTTCCTTCCCCACATAATCCACTGCTTCTGAAACCTCTCCGGCAGAGACACTGTCTCCATAGACTTCTATCCGACGTCTCTTCTTGTTATGAACTGGCATAATTTCTGCTCCTTCATTTAACTCAAAACCATAAAAATCTACAATATGACAGGCATCCTGACGCTTAAAAAACAATAATTCGTGTTCTTTGTTTTCTAACTTCTCCGCAACTGTATAAGTTTTTACTTCTCCTTCATCAGTAAGTTTTATCTTGCTTTGCTCTCCGTCCAATATTACCCCCATATAATTATCCCAATACTGACTTCTATTATGAAGAATCACTTTTATGTCGGTTCCTTTGAATCGTAGTTTTACACTCGTGCAGGGATAAATAAAAACCGGTACCCGCCTGTCCGAAAAATCAATTCTTCCACTATACTCTAAAAATTCATTATCTGCATCTACTCTCATTTCTCACACTTCCCATTTAAATTTGAGAAACTCACAAAACCTGCTTCTCCTTTCTTCCCGTATAAACAAAGGAGCTGCCGCATCTTAGCAGTTTCTCTGCTTTGCGGCAGCCCCTGACTGCAATTTCTATCAGCGTCTTCCAATCTCTGTATCAGAAACAGTAACTACGCTATTTTCTTTAATGTAATCAATAATTTCATCCAGCTCTGTAAATGCAAGACCTACATAACTGTCCGCTGCCCCATAATAAATTGCAATTTTTCCTGTTTTTGAATCATGAATCGTTGCACATGGGAAGCATACGTTTGGCACAAATCCTCGTTCCTCATACCATTTTTCCGGTGTTAACAGGAAGTTCTCACAACGATATTTTACGATAGATGGATTATCGATATCTAAGATAGCTCCTCCGATAGAATATACATATCCATTACAGGTTCCACTTACACCATGATAGAATAATAACCATCCTTCCGATGTTTCAATTGGAGCTGCACCACCGCCAATTTTTAAGGACTCCCACCATTCAGAGCCTTTTCCCATAACATGTCTGTGTCTGCCCCAGTAAGTAAGGTCCGGACTCTCACTGACAAAAATATCACCAAATGGTGTATGTCCGCTGTCAGACGGGCGGGATAACATCATAAAGTTTCCATTGATTTTTCTAGGGAATAACACTGCATTTCTATTAAATGGAAGGAATGGATTCTCCACTCTTGTAAAGGTTTTAAAGTCTGTTGTCTTTGCCATGCCGATTGCTGCACCATAGAAATCCTGACACCAGATTATATAATAGGTATCCTCAACTTTTACAAGACGTGGGTCATAGGCGTAAATTGGCATAAATGGCTTTCCTTCTTCGTCTACAAACGCAATCTTATTTTCATCAAAATTCCAGTGAATGGCATCCTTGCTTCTTCCCATATAAATATATGGAATACCATTTGTCTGTTCTCCACGGAATACACCTATAAACTCGTCCCCATATGGCATAACAGCACTGTTAAAAATTCTTGCTACACCTTTTACCGGATTACGGTCAATAATTGGATTTTCATCATATCTCCAAACCGGTGCTCCCATAAATTCTGCCGGTTTTTCCTGCCATGGTACGTTTGGTACTTCCGGGCTCAACATTTTATATTTACTCATCATTCTCCTCATTTCTGCCACCTGCTGCGGCTTCTTATTTTTCTTTCAATTATTAATAAATGCTACTGGTTTTCTAAAAATCTTAAATTCTGTTCAATTAATTTGCATCTTTGTGCCACACACTCAACGGAACGCCCCGGGTCTTCTGGTGTAGAAAAAACATAATCCATTAATTTATCAATTGTGGTAGTTGCTACATGCATTCTTGTATCTGAGGATGCATAGTAAAGAAATACCTCATTCTTTTCATTTACAATTGCACCATTTGTGAAAACAACATTGCTGACATCTCCCACACGTTCTTCCCCCCTTGGTCCTATTAAGAGACCGGAAGGCTCCGCAATTACTTTAGACGGGTCATTTAAATCTGTTGCAAAAGCATAAATAACATAGCGAAGCCCTGCCGCTGTATTTCGCACTCCATGTGCTATATGAATCCAGCCTTTTTCTGTTTTTATCGGAGTTGCTCCTGCACCGTTTTTTGCTTCGGTAATCGTATGATACTTACGAAGACTAGTCATTTTTTCTTCATCAATGACCGGATGGGTAATGTCTTCGCAAAGTCCGAACCCAACTCCGCCGCCACTTCCTGTCTCGATAAAATCGTCCATTGGTCTTGTATAGAAAGCATATTTACCATCTACAAACTCCGGATGAAGTACTACATTTCTCTGCTGTGGAGAATTTAAGGTTACAAGGTTTGGTAAACGCTCCCATTTCTTTAAATCCTTCGTACGGACAATACCTGCCGCCGCCACAGCTGCGGAAAGGTCCTTCGTACTGGTATCTTTACTTTCTGAACAGAACACACCATAAATATATCCATCCTCATGTTTTGTCAGGCGCATATCATATACATTCGTTTCCTCCGGGCATACATCCTCTAACAAAATTGGATAATCCCAGAAACGAAAACCATCGATTCCATTATCACTTTCTGCAACACCAAAGAAGGATTTTCTATCGTTTCCTTCAATTCTTGCCACAAGATAGTATTTTCCATTTAATTCAATTGCACCGGAATTCATCACTGCATTAATTCCAAGGCGTTCCATAAAATATGGATTTGTCTCCGGGTTTAAGTCATATCTCCAGGTCAATGGAATATGCTCTCTTGTCAATACCGGATATTCATAACGGTCATATACACCATTGTAAAAATCAGATTTTACATTCTTCTGATTTAAAAGCTTTTCCTGCTTTTCTAATTCTACAAAATATCTATTATGTAACATTGCTTTCTCCTATTTTCATTCAATACTATTACCAAGAATCTAAGTTCCATTCTTCATGAAAACCATTTATGAACAGCTACACTCTTTTGATGATTTCCATACACATTCTTCCATTGTGATATGGGCACTTCCATGGTTCTACAATTGGTCTTCCCACAATCGGTGTTCCATCCGGATTTACTTCCCAGAACCACTCAGAGCCCTGACGTTTATCAACGACATACTCCTTGATAAACTCCCAGATATTCAATGCTGCCTCTAAATATTCATTTTTCTGATGGTTTTTCTGATACCCGTTATAAAAGCCTACCATTGCTTCTGCCTGTACCCACCAGATACGATTTTCATTTACAACACCCTTTTCACATTCATTCGCTAAAGAGTGTCCATCAAAGGCAATTTTATAAATCTGCGCCGTTAATTCCTGTGTTATCGGAAACATTTTTTTTGCGTAAGCCGTATCATTTAATACCTCAACCCCTTTGTCCACAAGCCATGCTGTTTCAATATCATGTCCATAGGAATGCAAATCAAGAATACTGTTATATTCCGCATCAAAAAATACTTCCTGACGACAAAGTTTTGGATTATAAATCTTCTCTGCCATAATGTCTAACATCCAGATTAAACGCTGCTTCACTTTTACCATATCCGCCTGCTGTAATACTGCCAGTTCCTGACTTTCTGTAAGTGCAGCTTCTGAAACCCGAAGCAGCTCTGTGTATGCTTCAAATACATGAAGCAGTGTATTCATGGTTTTATCTGCCATAACACCATTTTCTGATAATTTTTCATTTGATTCCGGTTTAAAATCAATGGTGAAGGCTTCTAAATATCCCACGCCATCTCTGCAGCGTTCCTCTATCAGACGGAACAAATCAAATGCCAGCTTTAATGCTTCCACATCCTTAGATGCCTCATAATAGGACGCCAGTGCATAAATACTAAACGCCTGATTATAGGTGTGTTTTGTGGTATCCTCCGGTGTTCCGTCATAATTTAGTGACCAGAAAATTCCGCCATTTTCTTTATCCAGACAAAACTTTTTCAAAAAATCATAACCATGCTTTGCTTCTTCCAGCAAATCATCACCGGAAAATCCAGCTGCCTGACATTCTGTTTCTGTAATTTTTCCTGTTTTGTATAATGTATAAGCATTTGCAAAAAACCATGTAATTCTGCTATTTAAAATACAGCCCTTTACTGATTTTTTATCTAACTGCAGCTCATATGAGAACCAGCCATAATAACCACCATTTTCTTCATCTCTAAGATTTCGCCAAAACGGTATAATTTTCTGCAATAAATGTGCTTTTACTTCCACCGCTAACTGCTTTTCCATACTCCTGTTTCTCCTCTGTTTCTATTTTTGCCTTTCCTACGCTGTCATAATTATGCAAACATCATATGCTTAAACGGCACACCTCTAAAGCACAAGCAGCCTTCTAGCCCTTTACCGCTCCAGCTGTGATTCCACTGTAAATCTGCTTCTGACATAAAACGAATACAATAAGTGCCGGAAGCAGAGAAATGATAACGCCTGCACAAATCAGGTTATAATCACTTCCTAACGGTCCTGTAAAGGTATATAGTGAAATCGCCATTGTCTTTAAGTTTGGTTTCGTTAAATAAAGGTTTGCTGCGTAATATTCGTTGTAAACGCCTACTCCTTTTAAAATACAGGCTGTTACAATTGCCGGTTTCAACAATGGAAGCATAATCTTCCAGTAAATTTTCCAGTAAGAAGCCCCATCAATAATCGCCGACTCATCCAGAGATACCGGAATATTTTCCATATACTGTATAAAAATATAAATCGATATAACATCTGTTCCCATCATCATGATGATGTAACCATATAAATGATTGATAAATCCCAGGTCATGCATAATCTGGTATACCGTTACCTGCATGGCAACCCCCGGAAGAAGGGAGGCAAATAAAAACAGATTACGAATCAATCCATTTCCCGGGAAACTAAAACGGTTCAGCACATATGCTAACTGTGTACCAATTACTACCGAACCTGCCAAAACGCAAATCATTACTGCTACAGAATTTAAAAATGCCTGCCCCATATTTGCTTTTTCAAAAGCTGTGATAAAGTTATCAAAGTTCAACCAGCTTTCCGGCAGCGTCATAACACTTGTTGACCGATATTCTTCTTCTGTTTTAAAGGCTGTAATAACGCAGGAAACAATCGGAACAACAGATATAAAGGAAAAGAACAAAAGTGATGCATACTTTACAATTGTCCAGATAACTGCTCCTATCGTATAATGTTTTCTTCTTTTCTTCTTCATTTAAACTGCCCTCTTTTCTGCTTTTCGAGCTGCTTTTTTCATTTCTTTTCTACGCTTTTTCTCTTCTTTAGAGATAATTTCATCCTCCTGATCCGCATTGCGGTATACATATTTAAAGAAGAGCTTCTGCAATAATGTAAACAGTAAAATAATAGCTAACAGAACAACTGCCATGGCACAGGCAAGACCCACCTTCTGATTGGTGTGTGCAATATTATTCATTTCAATAAAGAAAGTTGCTGTTCCATTTGCACCATCTGTAATAACATACGGCTGTTCAAAAGCACTCAACGCACCTGTAATGGATAAAATAACGTTCAATGTTACAATTGTTTTTATACTTGGCAAAATAATATGCCTAAACTGCTGAAATTTATTTGCACCGTCTAACTCCGCCGCTTCATACATTTCGGCATCCACTGACATAATTGCTCCTATAAACAGAACCATATTATTGCCAAAATAACGCCATACGGAAGTAGCCACCAGTGACCAGTTATTAATTTTCTGGTCTTTAAGCCAATACGGAAGATTTTCCATGTCACATCCTACGATTCCAAGAATCGAATCTAATACAAACCCTCTGGTATAAAAATATTTAAAGATAAATCCAATTGCGATACCGCTGATTAAGTATGGGAAGAACATTAATCCCTTAAAAAAGTTACCGCCTCTTGTCTTAAAACTCAAAATTGTAGCAAGATAAAGAGCCAGTGCCAGCTGTACCACAGAACCTAACATATAATAAAAGCTTAATCCTAAAGATGCCAAAATATCTTTATCTGTAAATACATCAATATAATTATCTAACCCAACAAATACCCGTTTTTCCACCGGTGTGGAATATTTCATTTTATAAAAACTAAACTTCACCATTTCTCCGAATGGCAAATATGTAAAAACAAACAGCAGAGTAAGCGGAATTACCATAAATGCAAGAATAATTAATGTTTGCTGCCCTTTTCTGCTTTTTACCCATTTTCGGAAATTGAATTGTTTCTTACTCTTCGTATCTGCCGCTGTAGCTGCCATATCAATAACCTAACCTTTCTTTTCTCATGGATTCCCTTTGATAAAAACCTTACATTTTCTATCAAAGAACAGGAGTCAGAGGAGTACTCCTCTGACTCCTATCAACAAATTAGTTTGTTTCCACTCCATTATCTTCCTGTGCTTCGGACCATCTTGCATTCCAATCAGCCATAATTTCATCAAAAGTCATATCGCCATTAGAAGCATGTTCGATAATTTCCTGATTTTTATCTTTTCCACCAGCATTAATCATTAAGCCGGAATCTGCATTTAATGTATTTAATAAATCTTCTTCCCCTGCTGCTGCCGCTTCATCTGCCACAAATTCAACATCTGTAAACTGTGCATATGCATCCGGGAATTCAGTTGTTTCAATATCAATCGGAATTCCACCTTCATTGAAAGCAAATCCGGAAACCTCTGTCATCCATTTGATAAATACCATGGAAGCTGCCTGCTGTGTTGCATCTGTTTCTGCATTGATAGCAAAACTGTAATCTGCACCGGAAGATGCATACTGTTTTCCATTTACTGTGATTGGGAATGGCATATAGCCTACATCTTCACCATGCTCATCTGCTGCTACCATCTGTGAATATGCCCAGGAACCAAGTACCATCGTTGCGATTTCACCACGATTAATCATTCCTTTAGAATCTTCCCAAGCTGTTGTTGAGTAGTCATCTTCTGTTAATCCGTTAGCAACTGCATCATAAAGAACTTTATATAATGCATACGGATGGGTACCATCCCCATAATCTCTGAACGGGTCTTTTTCATGTAATAATTTCTGATTCATATATGTAGCATCACCAGTAGTTGTTCCTGCAATCTGTCCATCCCACTGTTCCATTGGCCAGCCATCTGCATAGTTTGTATAAAGTGGAACAATATTCTCATCATATGCTTTGATTGCCTGAAGTGCTGCAATAAATTCATCCGGAGTTTTTGGAAGCTCTGTTACACCTGCTTCTTCAAATACTCTCTTATTATAAACAACACCCTGAGCATTTCCTGTAGAAGGAACACCGTATACCATACCATCATATTCCCATGTATTAGCAAAACGAATTTCCGCTTCCATCTCTTCTAATGTTCCAAATGGCAGGAAGTAAGTAGAAAGGTCTGCTTTATCAACTGCCGGAACCATCATAATGTCACCCCAGTCACCACTCTGCAAACGAAGTAATGAACTGTCAGAATAATTAGTATCTGTTTCAACCTCAACTGTGATATTTGGATACATCTCGTTAAATGCTGCAATATATTCTTCCCAGCTTGTACCTGCATAATCTGCATCAGACATATCTGTTCTCTGGTTAAACACATGAATTGTTGTTGTAATATCTGTATAGTCCTCACCCAATGTAATGTTTGTGTAGCTTAATGCTTCTTCTGCATCTGTGGAAACAGTATCTTCTCCCTCCACATTACTTTCTGTGTTTGCGTCACTAACCGCAGCGTTGCCACTTTCTGTGTTTCCATTGTTTCCTGCATCTGTTCCGCAGGCTGCCATGCCCAGTGTCATTGTCACTGCTAATGCAAGGCTTAAAACTTTTTTCAGTTTCATAGTAAATATCCTCCTTTAATTTGTTACCTGTTTTGT
>CAYMIS010000079.1:0-16312 GCA_964390485.1 uncultured Roseburia sp.
CTTATTGCAATGAAAGATCAGAGCAGCTGTGACTTTGGAAAGCATATCATTCCATACTGCCATGAGAAGAAACAGCGTCTTTTCGCATATGAGTACAATGGTTACTGGAAAGATGTTGGAACATTAGGTTCTTATTGGGAAGCTAATATGGAATTGATAGATTTGATTCCTGAATTCAATCTTTACGAAGAGTACTGGAAGATTTACACAAAGAGTGACATCATTGAACCACAATATTTGTCTGCTGATTCAGTTGTGGAGAAGAGTATTATTGGTGAAGGAACTGAAGTATATGGAGAAATTCATAGTTCAGTTATTGGTGCAGGTGTAACTATTGGAAAGGGCAGTATTGTCCGGGATTCCATTATCATGAAGGGAACACAGATTGGTGATAATGTTATTATTGACAAATCAATTATCGCTGAGAATTGTGTAATTGGTGATAATGTCACACTTGGAGTGGGTGAAGAGAAGCCAAACAAGCTTAACGATAAGGTTTATTCTTTTGGTCTTGTAACAATTGGAGAAGACTCAACAGTACCTTCTGGTGTCACTGTTGGAAAGAACACTGCGATTTCCGGCATTACCAGAAAAGAAGATTATCCAGGTGGAATCCTTGAAAGCGGTGAAGTAATTATTAAGGCAGGTGACTCAGAATGAAGGCAGTAGGAATTATTTTAGCCGGCGGTAATAACAGCCGAATGCAGGAACTATCCAATAAAAGAGCGATTGCAGCTATGCCGGTAGGCGGTGGATATCGTAGTATCGACTTTGCGCTGAGTAATATGAGTAATTCCCATATTCAGACAGTTGCAGTGCTGACACAGTATAGTGCAAGATCGTTAAATGAACACCTTAGTTCTTCTAAATGGTGGGACTTTGGTAGAAAACAGGGTGGATTATTTGTATTCAACCCGACTGTTACAGTGGACAACAGCTGGTGGTACCGTGGAACTGCTGATGCGATGTATCAGAATATTAACTTCCTGAAGAGACGTCATGAGCCATATGTAATTATCAGTAGTGGTGACTGTGTATACAAAGTTGACTTTAATAAAGTTCTGGATTACCACATTGAGAAGAAAGCAGATATCACTGTTGTATGTAAAGATATGGGACCGGAAGTAGATGTCAGCCGTTATGGTGTTGTTCGGATGAACGAGGATGCCAGAATTACGGAGTTCGAAGAGAAACCAATGGTATCCCAGTCTAATACAATTTCAACCGGTATTTATATTGTGCGTAGAAGACAGCTTATTGAGATGTTAGAGAGAAGCGCAGCAGAAGATCGTTGGGATTTTGTAACAGATATTTTAATCCGTTACAAGAATATGAAACGGATTTATGGTTATAAGATGAAAGAATACTGGAGCAATATTTCATCTGTAGAGACTTATTATCAGACAAACATGGACTTTCTGAAACCTGAGGTTCGGAAGTATTTCTTCCGGGAGGAACCAAGAATCTGCTCCAAAGTTGATGATCTTCCACCAGCAAAATATAACGTTGGCTCAGATGTACGCAACAGCTTAATTGCCAGCGGATGTATTATTAACAGTAAGGTGGAGAACTCAGTTCTGTTTAAGAAGGTATTTGTGGGTAAGAACTGTGTGATTAAGAATTCCATTATTTTAAATGATGTATATATTGGCGATAACACGCACATTGAGAACTGTATAGTTGAAAGCCGCGACACGTTAAAGGCGAATACATACTATTGTGGCGAAAATGGAATTAAAATCGTATCTGAAAATAATGACAGATACGTGTTATAGCTACCAGGAGACACAAGAATAAAAACCAGATTGCATTTATGCAACGACCGAGGAGGGGCACAAAATTATGCAGATAACAGATGTCAGAATCAGAAAAGTCGAAAAAGAAGGCAAAATGAAAGCGGTGGTATCTATTACAATCGATGAAGAATTCGTTGTACATGATATCAAGATTATTGAAGGCGAGAAAGGCTTGTTTATCGCGATGCCTAGCAGAAAGGCTGCAGATGGTGAGTACCGCGATATTGCACATCCAATTAATTCTGAAACAAGAGATCGTATCCAGAAACTGATTTTAGAGAAATATCAGGAGAATGTGGATGCAGAAGCATAAAAACGTGTTGTAAAAATGTTTATGGGGATTGTTCGTTAATACGAATGTATAGCAAAGGTAGATGATAGATAAGAACCGGGTCAGGGGTGGCCCGGTTCTTTTTTTGCTATAGGAAAGTTTGCTGAACTTCCTACAGGATAAAAGCTGAACTTCCTACAGAATAAAAGCTGTGCTATATCAGAAATTGGAGCGCGGAGTGTGCAAAATACACTTTTTTCGTACAAAAGTACCAAAAAAATCGACGCTAATTGAAAAAAAGTAGTACTTAAGTTATAATAAAGACAATTATTATTTGTGAAAAGCAAGAGAAAAAGAAGGAGGAAAAGGATGAGAAACGTATCAATTAAGGTAAAACTGATTGTATCTTATATTGCCATTGCGCTACTTGTGATTTTGATTACGTCCATTATTACATATCAGAATACTAGCAATGTGATGACTAATAAGGTAGGGGTGCTTACAACAGCCATTAATGACCAGATGAGCTTGAATATTAACAGTTTCCAGAAGGAAATTGAGGATGTCTGTGCACTGGCATTTGCGGACCAGGACACAAGAGAGTACAGCAGTGCGAGTACAAACCTGAGTGATTATGACAGAATCCAGATGGAAAGTGCGATTAGTAACAGATTGCTTAACAGCAGTCTTTTGCACAACTTTGGAGATTTCTGTATTGTGTATGTCAATGATGCGACTGTTGGACGAATTTCTACAAACACGAAAAGCCTTTTAGGGGCAAATGGGCTTTATGGAACAATTGAACCGCGGATTACGAATGAATCTACCCGTGATGGATGGTTTACCGGTGTAGAAGGGAATTATTTCCGGCTTTATTATGTAAAACGAATTAATGATGAAGCAATTCTTTTGACTTCTACTTATACAGCGGAGTTAGAAACAGTGTTGGAGTTTTCGGAGCAGATGAGTGATATGAAGGTCAGTATCATAAGCGAAGATAACAACATTATTTTTTCAACTAATGCGGAAGAAATAGGAACGGCAGCAGATGCCGGACTGGCAGCAAAATACGAAGAGAAAGCACATAGTACATTTATTTATAATGGGGAACTTGTAACAGCAAATGTTTGTGGTGATTCATGGAGAATTGTCAGTCAGATTCCGACAAATTCTGTGTTAAAAGAATTAGATTTAATTCGTAATGTAACAATTATAATTGCGATTATCAGTGTTATTTTAGCGACTGTATTTGGTATTTTCTTCTCAGAGACAATTACAAGACCGATAAAGAAGCTTGTTACAGTAATGAAGCTTGCGGAGCAGGGAGATATGACAAGCAGAGCGAAATTCACAGCATCCGGTGAAGTTGCAACTTTAGTGGCAAGCTTCAATGTTATGATGGAACATATTCAGGATTTGCTTTGCAAAGTTGATGATATTGCAAACCTGGTAGATGAAAACGCAGCAGACATCCAGAGAATGTCCTCAGATTCGACAGAGATTTCTAAAAATATTTCAATTGCAATGGAAAGCATTGCAGTTGGAGCACAGGAGCAGCTTCAGGAGACACAAAAGACCTTTGAATCCTTAGAGAATCTGGCAGACAGTATTAATCAGACTGTTGAAAATATTCTGGAAGTAAATGAGAAATCAAAAGAAACCAGAAGCATTGGAGAAGAATCAATTCATCAGGTAGGAACGTTGAAGGAGAAAACGGAAGTTTCCAATGAAGCTTTGGGCAGCATAGGAGAAACCTTTGATAGTCTGGTGGAAGAAGTAAAAAAAATTGAAGGCGTACTTGAATTTATTATATCCATCAGTGAAGAGACAAACCTGTTATCATTAAATGCAAGCATTGAGGCTGCGCGGGCAGGAGAGGCAGGAAGAGGATTTGCTGTAGTTGCAGGAGAGGTAAGTAAGCTTGCAATCCAGACACAGACTTCTACAGAAGATATTAACAAAGTAATCCTTCGAATCAGAGATTATGTAAATGAGACAATGTCCAAGCTTGAATCCTCACGTAAAATTTTTGAGGAACAGGCGCAGGTGGTAGAAGAAACAATTTCATCCTTTGCTAAAATTGTGGATTCAAACGATACCATTAATGACAGAATCGAAGCGATTGAAGAAATTGCAGATGGTATGAGCGGCTTAAAGGATAAATCATTAGATGCCACAAAGACAATTTTATCAATTACGGAAAATGCATCAGCAAATACGGAAGAAGTTATGAGTGCAACCCTGGAAGAATTAGAAACAAGTGAAAGACTTTCTAATAAGTCCATTGTTTTGAAAGATTCTGTAGACGAACTGAAGAAAGCAGTAAGTCAGTTTAAACTGGAGGAGGGGTGCAGATGAAAAAAAGAACTTTAAGAAGCATGGCACTTGTATCAGCACTGGTGCTTTGCGTGAGCGGATGTGGAACAACAACAGATATTTCGCTGGCAAATAGTGAAGAAGAGATAGAATTAGAAATGTCATGGTGGGGAACGGATGAGCGACATACCTATACAATCGAAGCGTTGAAAGAATATGGCACGAGAAATCCGGGTATCCGAATTGACATGACCTATGGAGAGTTCTCAGGATTTGAGTTAAAAAATGACGTAAAGATGTTTGCGAACACAGATGCAGACGTTATGCAGATTAACTATCCATGGTTAGAAAAATATCAGGGATTGGGACTGGAGTTTTATGATTTAAGCACATTGTCGGATATCCTTGATTTAAGCCAGTATGATGAAAATGAGTTATCTTATGGAAGAAATAAGGAAGGGAAATTAATAGCACTGCCGATTGCTGCTAATGTAAAAGTAGTATGGTACAATCAGACACTTTATGAGAAATATGGTTTAGATATTCCTGAGACATGGGATGACCTTTTTGCAGCAGCGAAGGTGATGAAAAAAGATGGCGTATATCCGGTGGATATGGACAATGTGGCTGCATGGATGTCCTGTGTGGCTTATGTAGAACAGACAACCGGACATCAGGTATTTGATGATAATCAGGAATTTTCATTTACAGAAGAAGATGTAAAAATGATGATTGAATTTTATCAAAAAATGGTGACAGAAGGTGTTATAGAATGTTTTGGTGACAGAAATGAGTCACGTTTATCCGAGGGAATTTATGCAGGCACAATGCAGTGGGTATCCGGAGCGTCAAAATACGAATCCATGATAACCACCAGCGGAGGAAACGTAAAAGCTGCACTTGCACCAACAGTAAGTGGTGAAAAGCGCATGGGCTGGTATGTAAAGCCTGCAACCCTGTATTCAATAAGCTCGCATACTGAAAACCCGGAAGAAGCAGCAAAATTACTTTCTTATCTTGTGGAAGATGAAGGAATGGTAGCAAGACAAAAGCTGGATAAAGGTGTTCCTTGTAATGCTAAGGCAGTTGAAATGTTAAAAGCCTCCGGGGACCTTGCCGGAACGCAGTATGAGGCTTCAGTAGCAAGTGAGGAAAAGGGATATCCGCTAATGAGCCCATACTTTGAGGTATCCGCCTATACAACTGCATTTCAGAATGCAAACAATGAAGTGCTTTACGGTGAAGCAACATTAGAAGAAGCAGCCCAAACGGCATATGAGATAATGAAAGCTGTTGAAGAAACCAGATAAGAGAAAATACTGACGGGACTATCGCATCATAATTTTTATTTTGCGGCAGTCCCGTCAATTTATGTAATGGGACAATAAATAGCCTGAAAGGGCAGAGGACAATTCCTAAAAATAATTTTTCTTGTAAATTCTGAAATCCATTGTAAAATAGAACATAGACTAAATTAAGAGAAAAAGAAGCAGGGAAGAAATGGTTCTGTAGAAATGAGTGATTTAAGAGCAGTTATTCTTGCGGCAGCGGTTTGATGGGAAGCTTGTGACTGCATTACAGTACAAATTCAGAATACATGGAAAAGAGGAAAATATGTTTTTAATAGTAGGACTGGGAAATCCAACAAAACAATATGATAAAACAAGACATAATATTGGATTTGATGTGATTGATGCTTTGGGAGATAAATATAATATAGATGTAAACGAAAAAAAGCATAAAGCCCTTTGCGGAAAAGGGGTAATTGAGGGGGTAAAGGTTGTGCTGGCAAAACCGCAGACTTTTATGAACTTAAGTGGAGAAAGTGTTGCAGAGTTATTGAATTATTACAAGCTTGACCCGGAAACAGAGATGCTGGTTATTTATGATGATATCAGTTTAGAGCCGGGAAATATCCGTATTCGTAAAAAAGGAAGTGCAGGTGGGCATAATGGTATTAAAAATATCATTGCCCATGCGGGAACACAGAATTTTATGCGCATAAAGGTCGGCGTGGGAGAAAAACCTAAGGGTTGGGACTTAGCGGATTATGTGCTGGGACATTTTAGCAAGGAAGACCGGGTAAAAGTAGAAGAAGCAATTGTCCATGCCATTGAAGCTGCCGGCTTAATGGTAAACGGTGAAGTGGACAAAGCGATGAATAATTACAATGTAAAGCAAAGTTAAGTGGGATAAGAGTTTTTGTGACAGCAGAGTCGCACAAGAGGTGCAGACAAATAAGGCAGATTTAAGAAAGGTATGGTTATCAGGTGAAAGCATTCACAAGACCACTGCAGGAATTGCAGGGATATGACAGGTTACAGGAAGCATTGCATAATAAGCAGGGCGTAATACAGGTGTCCGGCTGTATTGATGCAGTAAAGCCACATATGATATATAGCGTAAACAATGGTTCTGGTAACAGAATCATTGTTACTTTTCATGAGCAGAAAGCAAAGGAGCTGTATGAGGAGTATCGTTTTTTTGATAAGAAAACAGCATATTATCCGGCGAAGGATATACTGTTTTATCAGTCCGATATCCGGGGAAACGTATTGACTGCAGAACGAATCAATGCCCTGAAAATGATGGCAGAGGAGGGGGATTGCACAATTATTACCACCTTTGACGGATTGATGAATCCCATGGCAAGCCCGGAAAAGTTTATTCAGGCAGTAACAAAGATTACTGTTGGGGATGAAGTGAATTTAGAAAAACTGACAAAGCATTTAGTAGAGTTAGGTTATGAGAAAAACTATCAGGCAGAGACTAGGGGACAGTTTTCTGTAAGGGGTGGAATCATTGATATTTTTCCACTGACAGAAGAAAATCCATTTCGAATAGAACTTTGGGGGGATGAGGTGGATTCTATCCGTTCCTTTGAACCGGAAAGTCAGCGTTCTATTGAGAATCTGGAAGAAGTGCATATTTATCCGGCATGTGAACTGGTATTGACAGAGGAAGAACGTCGCGCAGGAGTAGATAAAATCCTAAAGGAAGCAGAAAAAGTGTCGGTAAAATTCCGTAAGGAAATGAAGACGGAGGAAGCCTATCGGGTAAAATCCACAGCAGAGCAGTTTGCAGAAGAAACGATAGAATATGGAATCAGTGCGGGATTAGATGCATATCTTTCTTATTTCTGTGAAGAGAGAGTTTCCCTGCTTGATTATTTTTCCAAAGAGGATACGGTAGTATTTTTGGATGAAACTGTCCGTACCATTGAACGGGGCGTTGCTACAGAAACAGAGTTTTCGGAAAGTATGAAGCAGCGTTTAGAGAAAGGCTACATCCTCCCGGGACAGATGAAGGAGCTTTTTTCCTGCAAGGAGATTCTTGCTAAAATAAATAACAGGAAATGTGTCGCGATGGTTGCCCTTGATATGAAAAAGCAGCAGTTAGATATTAAGGAGCATATTGATATTCAGTCTAAGACAGTGAATCCTTATAACAACAGCTTTGAGCTTTTGGTGAAGGACTTAAACCGTTATAAAAAGAACGGCTATCGGACAATTTTATTATCCAGCTCAAGAACAAGAGCAAAGCGTCTGGCAGAGGATTTGATGGCAGAGGGACTTAACACCTTTTATTCCGAGGATTTTGACCATGAAGTAAAAGCGGGAGAAATTATGACCGGTTATGGAAAATTGAAAAAGGGATATGAGTATCCGGCTGTTAAATTTGTGGTGATTTCAGAAAGCGATATATTTGGTGGAGAAAAGAAGAAAAAGAAACGTCATCGTGTATATGAGGGCGAAAAGATTGCAAGCTTTACCGACTTAAATATTGGAGATTATGTAGTACATGAAAATCATGGATTAGGAATTTACCGTGGTATCGAAAAAATTGAAGTGGATAAGGTTGAAAAGGATTACATTAAGATTGAATATGCCGGTGGCGGAAATCTTTATATTTTAGCGACACAGTTAGAGCTGATACAGAAATTTGCCGGAGCGGATGCCAAGAAGCCAAAGCTGAATAAATTAGGCGGGCAGGAATGGAATAAGACCAAGACGAAGGTGCGGGGGGCGGTCAAAGAGATTGCAGGCGATTTGGTGCGCCTTTATGCAGTCAGACAAAATGAGCAGGGCTTTGCCTATGGTCCGGATACTGTGTGGCAGAGAGAGTTTGAAGAGATGTTTCCATTTGAGGAAACAGAGGACCAGGATATGGCAATTGAAGCCACTAAAAAAGATATGGAAAGCACCAAAATCATGGACCGCTTAATCTGCGGTGACGTTGGTTATGGGAAAACAGAGATTGCGATTCGTGCCGCTTTTAAAGCAGTGCAGGATGGCAAGCAGGTGGCATTTCTTGTTCCGACTACAATTCTTGCCCAGCAGCATTACAACAACTTTGCCCAGCGTATGAAGGACTTCCCGGTAAATGTGGATTTGCTGTGTCGTTTCCGTTCTTCCGCAGAGCAGAAGAAAACCATTGAGAAACTGAAAAAGGGTCAGGTGGATATTATTATCGGAACACATCGTCTGCTCTCGAAAGATGTGGTCTATAAAGACCTGGGACTTTTGATGATTGATGAGGAACAGCGTTTTGGGGTTACTCATAAAGAGAAAATTAAGCAGTTAAAAAATAACATTGATGTTTTAACGTTAACGGCAACACCGATTCCAAGAACCTTGCATATGAGTCTGATTGGTATCCGGGATATGAGTATCTTAGAGGAGCCGCCAATGGACAGAATTCCAATTCAGACTTATGTTATGGAATATAATGAAGAACTGGTGCGAGAAGCGATATCAAGAGAGTTAGCCCGTGGCGGACAGGCATATTATGTGTATAATCGTGTGAAAGAAATTGAGGACGTGGCAACAAAGATTGCCAGTCTTGTTCCAGAGGCAAATGTGGCATATGCCCATGGTCAGATGAAGGAAACGGAACTGGAAAATATTATGTACCGTTTTATCAATGGAGAAATCGATGTACTGGTTTCTACCACAATTATTGAAACAGGGCTTGATATTTCCAATGTAAATACCATGATTATTCATGATGCGGATAATATGGGATTATCCCAGCTTTACCAGCTAAGGGGACGTGTAGGACGTTCTAACCGTACAGCCTATGCATTCCTAATGTATAAGCGGGATAAAATGCTTAAAGAGATTGCAGAAAAAAGATTGGCGGCAATTAAGGAATATACAGAGCTTGGAAGTGGTTTTAAAATTGCCATGCGGGATTTGGAGATTCGTGGTGCGGGAAATCTGCTTGGTGCAGAGCAGCATGGACATATGCAGGCGGTAGGATATGACTTGTACTGTAAGATGTTAAACGAGGCCGTGAAGGAAGCCAAAGGAATTAAGATGGAAGAAAAATTTGACACTTCCATTGATGTGGTGATTGATGCTTATATTCCAATGGGATATATTCCAAATGAATTCCAGAAACTGGACATTTATAAGCGGATTGCAGGTATTGAAACAGAGGAAGAAACGGAAGAGATGTTAGAAGAATTAATTGACCGTTTCGGAGATTTGCCAAAGTCGGTAGAAAATCTTTTGTATATAGCAAAAATAAAATCTATGGCACATAAGGTATATTTAACAGAAGTTTCCCAAAAGGGAGATACCTTAAAGTTTACCTTATATGAAAAGGCAAAGCTGGACGTGGCAAAAATACCGGAGCTTATCGCATTATACGGAGCCAATGTCCGTTTTACAGCAGATGCAAAAGCACCATATTTTACTTATGGACTGCGTAAAAACAGCCGAGAGAAAAATGTGGATGCCCATGAAGCATTAAAGAAATTCCTGACAGATATGCAGATGCTCCTGTTAGAAGAAGAGCGTACTGACGGGAAGAAATAAAAAGTGAAAAATCTATGAAAAATCTTGCGGCTTTTCCAGAAAAGCACTATAATAGAGCAAGTGATTGCCCGATAGAGCAGAGGAATGTTCTATGCAAATGAAGAGGGGATATAGGAGGATAAACATGAGAGTAAAAAGAATCGCTGCATTATTATTAAGCAGCATTATCGCAGTATCTGCTTTTGCAGGCTGTGGAGTGAATAAAGACGCAGTTGTTGCAACATTAGATGATAAGGAAATCAGCCTTGGGGTAGCTAATTTTGCGGCACGTTTACAGCAGGCACAGTATGATGATTTTTATGTATCCTATTTTGGGGAAAAAGTATGGAGTACTGATATGTATGGCACTGGCGAGACAATGGAAGACAGTACAAAGTCCAGTGTACTTCTTGCAATGCAGGAAATGTATACATTACAGGCACATATGGCAGATTATTCTGTTTCCTTAACAGATGAGGAAACTGGTAAAATTGCAGAAGTAGCGGCAACATTTATGAGCGACAATAAAGAAGATGCAATTAAGGCACTGGGTGCAACAGAAGACATTGTAAAAGAATATCTGACACTGGTTACCATCCAGAACAAAATGTATGAAGCAATTGTGGCGGACACAGATACAGAAGTAAGTGACGAAGAAGCAAATACAAGCGCATACAGCTATGTAAGTATTTCCAAATCAACATATACAGATGCGGAAGGTAATTCTGTAGAGTATACAGCAGAAGAGAAAGAAAATCTTTTAGCAGATGTGAAAACATTTTTAACAGAAGCAAAAGAGCAGGGACTTGAGACAGCGGCAGAAGGTCGTAATTATACAGTAAGTACAGGAACTTTTGCAGCAGATACAACAGTGCTTGATGAAGCAGTTCTTACTGCTTTACAGGGCTTAAAAGCAGAAGGTGACTTTGCAGAGGTTGTAGATACAGAGAATACTTATTATGTACTTCGTCTTGATGCTCTGACAGATGAGGCTGCAACAGAAGAACACAGACAGGAAATTATTGAGCAGCGTAAATCTGATTTATATAGTGAAGTAGTTGGTGCATGGCAGGAAGCATCTGAATGGACAGTAGATGAAAAAGTTTGGGAAAGCGTAACCTTCGACAATTTATTCACAATCGTTGAGCCAACCACAGAAACTGTTGATGGAACAGAAACAGTAGAAAATACAGAAGAATAATGAGTATTTAGAAACCATTGCTGGAAAACTCCGGTGATGGTTTCTTTTTACTTTATAGAAAAAACTTGTCACGCCAATGCGTGATTCTTTTTTATTGTAGAATTATGTAGATTATGTTATTCTATTAAATGGTGTAAAAACACTATAGGAAGTATAAAGTTGGATTAATAGGATAATGATATATGAAAAAAGATAATATTGTATTGATAGGAATGCCGGGTGTGGGAAAAAGTACAGTCGGTGTTATTCTTGCAAAGGTACTAGGCTACCAGTTTGTAGATGCAGACCTTGTTATCCAGAAGGAAGAAGGAAAGCTATTACACGAGATTATTGCAGAAGTGGGAACAGAAGGCTTTATTGAAGTAGAAAACAGAGTAAATGCCTCCCTTGAGGTAGAGCATTCCATTATTGCAACGGGAGGAAGCGTTGTATATGGAACAGAGGCAATGGAGCACTTAAAAGATATTGGAACCATTATATATTTAAGGCTCCCTTTTGAGGTTTTAAACCGCAGACTTCATGACATCAAAGGACGTGGTGTTGTATTAAAGGATGGACAGACATTAGAAGATCTTTATAAAGAGCGAACACCATTGTATGAGAAATATGCAGATGTGATTGTAGATGAGTACCAGTTGAATGTTGAGCAGACAGTTGAAAAAATATTAGAGTTAAGGAATGAATTTACATGCAGAAAATAGAACTTACGCCGAAAATAATAGTGCGTATATGTGCCGTAGGGGCATTGTTTTTCTTCCTATTGCTGATTAGTATATCTCAGAAAGTCAGCATAGGACAGAAATATGAACATGTCTATTTTAACGGAGCAGAAGTAGGCTGTGTAAACCTTGGAACAGATATGGAACAGCTGCTGTTAGAAACTCGCAGAGAACTTGCCTTAGAAAGCGAGCAGCAGTTGTGTATGGACTATGATTTTTCAACAGAAACGGATAAGAAGTGGTTTACTAAGCTTATAACGGTAAAGGAATTAAAAGAAATTTTAAAGGAGCAGCTGGCGGAATCGGTAATTGACGAGCAGGTGCGCAGTTATACGGTTGCAATTGAAGGATATCATGCAAATTTTAACGGTCTTGATGAGGCGGTTACGTTTTTGAATGAAGTGAAGGATGCAGCAGATACAGAGCAGCAGTTTCATACGGAGGTAACAAAGGCAAAGGGTCATATTGCAGGAATTTTAAGTGCAGAACTGGTCGAGACAGACCCACAGGAGGTTGTGGAAGTGCTTCCGGAAGAAGGGATTGCGGGAGATTCTTCAGCAGGAATTACAGACAGTTTAATGTATGCATTACAGTATGCAGTGGCAAATCCGGTGGACAACTCCTATGAGGTAGGAATCCTTGAAATGGAATTTATTGAGGATGTAAAGCTGGTAGAAAATTATGTGGAAAAAAAGGAAATTTCTGATATACCTACGGAAGTTTCGGAAGTAACAAAAGAAAAGGAAACGAATAAAATATATGTAGTAGAGAGTGGAGACTGCCTTTCTATTATTGCAAATGACCATGATATGAAAGTTGCTGAATTGATGGCATTGAATGAATTTGACAACGAAAATGTTCCAATCTGTCCGGGAGATGAACTGATTGTTGCAGTGCCGGAGCCGGATTTAGGACTTCGTATCAAAATGGGAGAGGTGTACGAGGAGGATTATGAAGAAGAACCGATTATTATTGAAAATGAATCCTGGTATACCACTAAGCAGGTCGTAATTGAAGAAGGAACAGTAGGACACAGAGAGAGAAATGATGCTGTCATCTATGAAAACGGAATGGAAAAGAGCCGTGAGATGATACATGAAACAATTATGGTAGAATCAAAACCCGCAGTTATTGAGCAGGGAACGATTACACCACCGACATATATTAAACCTTTGGCAGGAGGCCGCTTTACTTCGGGCTTTGGCCGCAGATGGGGAAGAATGCATAAGGGAGTTGACTGGGCATGTCCGGTTGGTACAACGATTTATGCATCCTGTGGCGGAGTAGTTTTAAGTGCCGGTTACTCAAAAGGTTTTGGTTATAATGTATTACTTAGCCATCCGGATGGAAGG
Organism: uncultured Roseburia sp.; assembly: GCA_964390485.1. Taxonomy (GTDB): domain Bacteria; phylum Bacillota; class Clostridia; order Lachnospirales; family Lachnospiraceae; genus Roseburia. Next base: position 13,457 of record CAYMIS010000079.1, read on the forward strand.
ATGACCCGCTATGCTCATTGCAGTAAACTGCTTGTAAGTGCGGGACAGTCAGTGGAACAGGGTGAAACACTGGCGAAAAGTGGTAATACAGGCAATTCAACCGGACCGCATCTTCATTTTGAATTATTCATAAATGGAGCGCAGGTAAATCCACTGAAATATATCAGTTATTAACCTGAAATTTGCGGTATTTATTAAAATGTGTTATAATAGTGGAAAATGTTGACACTATGTCATAGGAAGAATTGCTTGACAAATGCACATAATAGTTACTATAATTACGTGTTTGTAGGTTGAGATTCATAGAGGTGTGATATGGAGCAGTATGTTATTAAAGGTGGTAATCCACTGGTTGGTGAAGTTGAGATTGGTGGGGCAAAGAATGCCGCATTAGCTATCCTTTCAGCAGCAGTTATGACGGATGAGACCGTTACAATAGAAAATCTTCCGAATGTAAGGGACATTAATGTATTATTAAATGCCATTGCGGAAATTGGGGCAAAGGTAGAGCGTGTAGATGTACACACAGTAAAGATTAATGGTTCTTTTATTCGTGACTTTAATGTAGATAATGAATATATTCGTAAAATCAGAGCGTCCTATTATTTAATAGGGGCGCTCCTTGGAAAATATAAAAAAGCAGAAGTTGCGTTACCAGGGGGCTGTAATATTGGAAGCCGTCCAATTGACCTTCATTTGAAGGGATTTAGTGCCCTTGGTGCCTCAGTAGATATTCAGTATGGTCATGTGCTGGCCTCAGCAGAGCGTCTTGTGGGAACCCATATTTATTTAGATAAGGTTTCTGTAGGAGCAACAATTAATATTATGATGGCTGCAACAATGGCAGAGGGCAAGACAATTATTGAAAATGCAGCAAAAGAACCACATGTGGTTGACGTTGCTAACTTTTTAAATAGTATGGGCGCAAAAATTCGTGGTGCCGGTACAGATGTTATCCGTATCGTAGGTGTGGAGAAGCTTCATAAAACAGAATATTCCATTATTCCGGACCAGATTGAAGCGGGAACATTTATGTTTGCGGCAGCAGCTACCAAAGGAGATGTTATGGTAAAGAATGTAATTCCAAAGCATCTTGAAGCAACAACAGCAAAGCTTTTAGAGATTGGCTGTGAGGTAGAAGAATTTGATGACGCAGTGCGTGTAGTGGCATCGAAACCATTACAGCATACGCAGGTAACAACATTACCTTATCCTGGTTTCCCAACAGATATGCAGCCGCAGATGGCAGTAGTTCTTGGAATTGCAGATGGAACAAGTACGGTAACAGAGAGCATTTTTGAAAATCGTTTCAAATATGTGGATGAACTTACCCGTATGGGGGCAAGTATTAAGGTAGAAAGCAATATTGCTATTATCAATGGTGTGAAGAAATATACCGGAGCAAGAGTAAATGCACCGGATTTAAGAGCCGGGGCAGCCTTAGTAATTGCAGGTCTTGCAGCAGACGGTATCACTGTTGTAGATGATATTTATTATATTGAGCGTGGATATGAAGACTTTGAAAGAAAGCTGGCTTCCCTTGGGGCATTAATTGAAAAAGTCAGTACAGAGAAAGAAATTCAGAAGTTTACATTGAAAGTATCTTAAATAAAAACGGTCGCAGTTTTCTGCGACCGTTATTTTTAAAAAAAATGTGTCAAAGGTACATTCAACTTGAGGCTTTGATTTTAAACCAGAGACTGAATATGTAATGATGGTGTAGTTGATAAATCAATACAAGTACCATCCATCAGCTGGATAAGTGGTCTTGAAAGATGCTTATCATTTAACATAACAATGTTTGCTGCACGTCCATCATTTAGCATAATGCGGTTGTTCTGGTATGTGTTTGCAATATGCTTTAAGAAGGTTAAGATTAATTTTGGAGGATAAAGTGCAAGTCCGTCTTTTTCAAAATTATCTATAACCTGGAATGGGCACAAAGGCGCACGATAGGCCCGGGCAGCAGTCATGGCATCATAAACATCTGCAATTGCAACAATCAGTGTAAAATCGTCTAATTCATCCTGAGCAAGGCCGGATGGATAACCATTTCCGTCACAGCGTTCGTGATGGGATAATGCAGCTCTTTTGATGCGGGTATCCAAAGGAAGTTTTTTTAACAGGTCATAGCCGAACTGGGTATGCTGTTTTACCAGAGAAAATTCACCATCTGTATATTTTCCCGGCTTATTTAAAATTTCTGTTGGAATTTGTAATTTTCCAATATCATGTAAAAGACCTGCCAGAGTTAATACATCCAAATCCTCTGCTTCTAAGTTCAGCCAGCGTCCGATTCGGCGGCTGATAAGTGCCACGTTTAAACAGTGGGCATAGACAGAATCATTATTTGAACGCATGTTATGTAACATATCGAAAAGCTCTAAGGAAGTTTTTCTTGAATTATATAATGCGTTAACATCTGCAAGCAGGGAATCAACCATAAGTGGCTGTCCTCGAAAAACATAACCGGCAAAGCTGTTGTGAATGCTGACTAAAAGCTTGGAATAATCAATCTGGAATGTCTGGAATTCTTTGGAACGGACAACCTTCTGGGAATAGGAGGGAGCCGTTACAGCCGATGGCTGTGGATGCGGTACTGGCTGGGAAGCAGGTATATCCAACTGCTTGGCACCTGTTTCCGGCACACTCACCAGAATCGATGGAATTTTGTAAAAACCGATTCTGGAAATGAGAGCAGCTGTTAAAACCGTGTCTTTGTTGATAATAAGCTGTCCACTCGGAGTCCGGACATCATCTAAAGTAACCATGCCGGGACGAAGTTCTTTTGTTGCGCAATTTTTTTTCATAAAAAGTAACCCCAATTATTTATTATTATAATTAATAGTACATACC